>NZ_SOFA01000037.1:0-47213 GCF_004402835.1 Cryobacterium sp. Sr3
ACGCCTCACCCTCGTCCCGACCGAGAAGGAGGAACCCGCAACCGAACTCGGCGCCCTCAGCGCCTAGAAATCCAAGAATCACGCGGCAAACGCGTTACACCACACATTTGGACTTGACCCGGATTTGTTTCCTCTGGGGTGGCTGTCGCGTTTCTGGTTGGCCTAGTCGTCGTGCCGCGCATGGGCGCTTGGGCCTGTCTGGAGTCCTATCCAGTGCAATGCAGGATCGTGGAGATTAAGTGCAGCGGACTCGCAATTACCGGTGTCGTGCTGATAATCAGCGTCGCTTCTATCTTTCTGGCCAGCATGGCTGGCCGGCCCAAGATGCGCGCGGCAAGTATCGTTGCTGGCGTTGTCGGCTTAGCCATCGTTATGGCCTTCGGCGCAGAGTTGTCTTGGGCGGACAGCATCGAGCTGCGCTACTGACCCTGGCTGTTCAGCAACTCTTGACCCGAGCTGTATATGTGTCCCCTCTGCCGTTCCCCTCGCAGGAATTTCGTGATTTGCGGGCGCCTTGTACTCGACTACGACTTGGCCTTGACCGGTACGTTGGAGATACGGCGAAAATCGAGGATGATGGACACCCAGCCGAGGAATCTATCAGCCCGGCACCTCAGGATCCACCCTTCCAGGCACTGTTTCCCAACCTGGATCGAGTCTCACGATCCGCATTCCGAAAAGGAACGGATAGCCGTCGTCGAATCAATCGAGCGCTGCTGCTGCTGCTGCTGGTCGCAGTGGCCGGCATTACCGCAGCGCTGAACTTTGCCAGCGTCGTCCTCTGACGACTCTCCGGCCGCTGTAACAGTCCACTTCGCATCGACAGCAAAATTTGCTTGCCCCGCAAGACGTTCGGTAAACGGGCGCTGGATGCTGTTGAAGGTCTGGCGAAGCCGGCCCAGGTTTCGTCGCCCTATGTCCACGCAGCGCGGTGTCTGTATTCCGCGAACGTTCGCTGTGAGCCGCGGTTACCATGACGGTATGCAACCGAAGCAGCCACAGTCGTTTGATTCCCGCCTCATCCCATGGGAGACGGTTTACGACGACGGCACGAAGTCCGCAACACTCGTCGGCTCTCGTGAGCCAGGCTACATGTTCACCTACGCGTTCTTTATCCCCGCGGGCGTATTCGACGCCCCGCACCACCACATCGCCGACGCGCACCTGCACGTGGCCTCCGGCGAACTCATGCTCGGATACGGCACCTCTTTCATCGAGGGTGACGCGGATCGATTCCCGGCGAGGTCGTTCTTGTTTGTGCCAGCTCACGCGATCCATTTCGACGGGGCCGAAGAGGACACTGTACTGATCGGAACAGCGACCGGGCCATGGAACACGCAGTACTGGTCCTGAGAGCAACGGTTGCGACCGTTGGGCACCTGCCGCATCAAGACCCTATCGTCGCATTTAGAGACGGGCAGAGTAGACAAATGCCGGTCGATGAGGCGATCCGTGCGACCGGCGGAACGGTCTGATCACCACTGTTGAAGGATCGGCTTACGTGCGTTGGGGTGACGTTCAGCGCTGCGAAAAGGCGGCCATTTAGCGCCGCGATTCACATTCGAGACCGTCCCATTCCTGGATGCCCCACCCGAGAAAATGCTCGGTAAAGGGGGGATAAACGGTACCCGACAGAAGCATGACCTGCATGCTTATCGGCTACGCACGCGTATCCACCAACGACCAAGACCTCACCGCCCAAAAGCACGCCCTCGCCACCCTCGGCGTCTCACTCCAAAAGACGTTTACCGATCAGGGCCTTACCGGAACTAACCGGGCCTGGCCAGGTCTTCGCGAAGCGTTAGCCGCCTGCCGAGCCGGCGATACCCTCGTCGTGACCAAGCTCGGCCGGCTGGCACGGTCGCTTCGCGACGCGAAAGACATCGTTGACGATCTCACCCAACGTGAAGTGAAGCTCAGTATCGGTGGTTCCGTTCATGAGCCCACCGATCCGGTCGGCAGGCTCCTCTTCAATGTGCTCGCGATGGTCGTTGAATTCGAGGCCGATCCAGATCTACGCGCAGCTGCTGGACGAGGGCGTCTATATAGCGTCGATCTCAACGATCTACCGGATCTTGGCCGAGAACAAACAGGTCAAGGAACGCCGCCGCTTGGCCCGCCACCCGCCGTGGGCGATCCCGGAACTGGTAGCCACCGTCCCCCGGCTCGTGTTCTCGTGGGATATTACAAAGCTGCCTGGCCCGATCAAGGGCAAGTACTACGACTGCTACGTCATGATCGATATCTACTCCCGCTACATCGTCGGCGCCGTGGTCCACGCGTCTGAGTCCGCGGTCCTGGCCGCGGAAATGATGACGGAAACCTTCGGCATCCACGGCACCCCGCAGGTCGTCCACGCGGCGTTGCGACCCGGCTGGAGGAACTAATCCAGGACGAAGCCAACGACCCCCTCACCCCCGAGCAGCTGTTCCTCACTGCCGTCGACGACGCGTTGGAGTCCCGCCGCATCAATAAGGTTGACAAACTCATCCGCCAGGCCGCGTTCCCGATCTCGGGAGCGACCGTCGCCGAAGTCGACTACCGCGACGGACGCAGGATCACCCCGGTCAGAATGCGACGCTATGCCGCCCACGACTGGCGCTCCGATGTGACAAACCTGCTCATCATCTCGCCCACCGGCGGCGGAAAAACCTACCTCGCCTGCGCGCTGGCCATCGGCGCCTGCCACAGTGAGCACTCGATCCTCTACTTCCGGATGGACGACCTCACCGAAGGCCCGTCATCGCCCGCGGCGACGGCATCGCCCACCAGAAGCTGTTGAACGAGCTCTCCAACATCGACCTGCTCAACATCGACGATTCCTCACCGTCGGCATCGACAGCGACGCCGCCAGCGACCTGTTCGCGATCCTCGCGAACCGCGAACACCGGCTCCCGACAATGATCGCCTCGCAGACCGGGCCCGCGCACTGGGTTGCCGAGCTGCCCGACCGGGTCGCGGCAGACTCGATCGTGAACCGCCTCGCCAACAACGCCCGGATCATCAACCTCGGCCAGATCGACATGCGGAGGCACCGCAACGACCAAGCCCGCGCCCACGAGACCTACTGGGAATGAGACCGGAGCGGCCCGGGCACACAGCGCCCGGGCCACTACCACCTCGTCAGAACCGCGCTACCAATTACGTGGACTGGCGCTACCATCAAGCGCTACTCGCCACGTATCGATCCGTCCAAGAGATCACGATGAGAAGGTGTACGGTCATTTGCTCAGGGTCAGGCGAAAAAACTACACCCGAGAAGTCTGCCGACGTGCCGCCACGGTTTTGATAAGTATTGGCACCACAGACACGACGACGATTCCGATCAGGACGAGATCGATGTAGCGCGCCGCGAATGCGGCAACACCCGGGATATGAGCGAGGCCGAAGCCCAGAAGCACGACCCCGGTCGTCCACAGCCCGGCGCCGAGAATGTTGAACATCGTGAAGACGCGTCGGGGCATTGTGCCGATGCCTGCGGCCACGGGGGCGAAGGTCCGTACGACGGGGACGAAACGCGCGATTGTGACGGCCGCCGGACCGGAGCGGTCAAAAAAAGTTTGGGTCCGAGTGACGCTCTCGGGGCTAAACAGGCCCGAATCGCGGCGGTCGAAGATTCGTGGGCCCGATGTGCGACCGATGAGATAGCCGAGTTGATCCCCGAGCACGGCCGACGCGGCAATCGCTGGAATGACCACCCACAGCGGCTGGCCGACAACACCGCTGAAGGCGAGCACGCCCGTAAAGAAAAGCAGCGTATCGCCGGGCAGGAAAAAGCCGACGAGCAGGCCGGTTTCCATGAACACGATGGCACAGACAACAGCGAGACCCCAGACGCCGGCGCCGGCGATCACCGATTGCGGATCGAGCATTCCGGAGGTGGACAGCGCGGAAATGGTCGTACCGGTCATGGTCGCGCACCCGTGCTCATCGTTCTGTGCCTTCCTAGTAATCGTTGGCGCGGCGCGCGATCACGCGGTTGGCTCAAGCTGGGCATCCGCTTTCTTGGCGCGGAGGGTGAGTACGATCACAAGAATTAGAATTACGGAAAGGAACAACACGCTGGTGCCTGTGGTTCCGAGGCCGAGTCCGCCGTCGGCAAAGGGCTGGGAGAGCAGGTCGCCGGTCGATGCGCCCAGTGGGCGGGTCAGGATGTAGGCGATCCAGAAGGCGAGCACGGCGTTGAGTTTGAAGACGAAGTACGCCACGCTGACCACGGCGATGGCCGCGGCAAAGACGATCAGGGCCACGAAGAACCCGAGCTGGAACCCCTCGGCGACGAGGTCTCCGGCCGCTGTTCCGAGCGCGAACGTGAAGAGAACCGCGAGCCAGTAGAACATTTCGCGGCGGGTTGTGAAGATGGAGTGGATGGAGAGCGTCTTCTCCAAGCGCGCCCACACGGTGAAGGTCGCAGCCAATGCCACGGCGAAGACAAGGGTCGTGATCCACAGAGGCACACCGAGGTTGTCGGTGAGGTTGTCGGTGATGAGGGTGCCCACGACGCTGATCAATACCACCGCCAGCCAGTAGACGGCCGGAGTGTATTTGCGCAGTCGGAACTGCACAACGAGTGCGATGGAGAGCAAAACGGCCATGATGACCGACGTGATAGTCAGGCCGAGTCCGAGGTCAACGTTCAGGAAATCTGCGGCGGTCTCACCCACGGTGGTCGCGAGTACTTTGATCACCCAGAAGATGAGGGTCACCTCGGGGACCTTGTTTAGCATGCCCCGTGATCGTGAAAGGGTGTCGGGCAGTGTTGACGTCATGGTCGGGGCTCCTCTATTGGGTTGATTGACCAGTGAACCCAATGGTCTCTAAGACTTCTCTCAGAAAAGAATTCGGGGTCAACGTCATGTCGACGAGCCCTGACAATGGCGAGGGTTTAGGGCCGTCGCTTCGCGCGGGGTACTGCAAGCATGATTGCTGTGCCCTGTTCGGAACTGTTGACCACCCTTACTGATCCGCCGTAGCGCACCGCGATGTCCCGCACCAGGGAAAGGCCGATGCCAAAGCCCGTCCGGCTTTCGCCCCCGCTTGCGTTGACGGCCGCGTCGGAGTGCGCAAACCGATCAAAAATGCGCGCGGGGTTGATGCCCTGTATGCCTGGGCCGTGGTCCCGCACGGTGATTATCACCGACTTTTTGGTCACGTCTACGGCGACCGTGACAGCAGAACCTTCCGGCGCGAAGCGGAGCGCGTTATCCAGCAGGGCCACGACGCATCGGGTGACGCTCGGTGCTGGAGCGTATGCGATGGCGGGGCCTCGGGCCGTGTGCGCGATGGTGACTTTGTTTCCCACTGCGATGAGTTCCATGGATTTCACGGCAGCAGTGACCGCCGCGTTTACATCCGTGAGAATGTTCTGTTTCACCGCCGCATCGCTGATTTCCGCCGATTTGAGAAGGTCATTCACGATGTGAATGAGGTCCTTCGTGTCGCTCCGTAGTTTCGCGACTATGGGAGTGGATGCGTCGTTCTCGGTCAGGGAGCGCTGCAGGATTTGAAGGCGGGCATCGAGTACCGCCAGCGGTGTGCGCAGCTCGTGGCTTGCGTCGGCCACGAAAGCCCGCTGAATGCGCAAAGCCTCGCCCAAGGGTTGTACCGCCTGCCGAGTGACGAGCCAGCTCAGCACCCCGGCAAGAAAAATCAGCGTGATACCCAAGACTGTTGCAGCACGCAGTAGCCCCACCGCGCTGACCTGCAGATTGTCTGTGTCCGGCATCGGTTCGAACAGCTCGGCGGCCGAGATTTCGGACAGGATGTAAAGAAACACTGCGAGAAGGGCGAGGGCGACAACAGCCGTGCACACGAGTGCTAGCCGAGTCCCGACGATGCGTGAAGCGCGACGAATCGCGAGGATATCGCTGTCGATGATGGACACGTCCCGGCGGGTCACAGTTGCCCCAAACGGTAGCCCTGTCCGCGAACGGTGATCACGATGTCATTGTCAGTTTTGCGTCGGAGATAGTGGACATAGGTGTCTACCGTTCCGGCGGTGTCGGCGACGCTGAAGACGGCATCTAGGATTTGTTTTCGTGAGAACGTGCGGTTGGGGGCTTCCGCCAAAAGCTTCAGCAGTTCGTTCTCCTTAGGAGTCAGCAGGATGCGCCCGTCGTAGGGCGAATAGATCGTACGGCTGTCCGGGTAGTACTCCCATCCGCCCACCTGCACTGGTCGGCCCTCACCGGTGAACACGCGACAAATGGCGCGCAATCGGGCGAGTAGCTCGTCGAACTCAAACGGCTTCACCAGGTAGTCGTTCGCCCCGCTATCGAGCCCGTTGACTTTATCGCGGGTAGTGCCCAACGCCGTCAGGACCAGAATCGGGGTCGTGACGAGTTTGCGCCGGAGGGCCTCAACAACGGCCAGTCCGTCGAGGCCCGGCAGGCGCCGATCAATAACCATCACCTCAAACTCACACGAGAGGCCCGCGGCGAGCCCTTCCACACCGTCGGCGACCAGGGTGACGTCATAGGTCTCCGTCAGGACATCTGCAATCATTGGCCCGAGTTCGGGGTCATCTTCGATAAGCAGCAGCCGGTCGCGCACGCCGATCTTAGGGGGCATCCAATGCTCCTCTGTTGGCGGCAGCATCGCGGGTGCTGACATGCCGTTTGGACCAGTGTGACATCACCAGCGGCCCCGCGGCGTCGACCAGCGCAACAGGGGAGATCGAGTACATGACAGCCGCCACGACGTCCGACGGATATTGCACCCCAAGTACACCCGGGAGCACCACGACTGCCGCTGTCCCTACCAGGAATGGGCGCCACCAGTGCCCGGCAGCGGGGACGATGAAGCCGAGCATGAAGCAAGTGGCAAAACTGGTGTGCCCGCTAGGTGTTCTTCCTATCCCCAAAGGGTGGCGTGGATACGGAGCGGGATGGTGAGTCTTTTATTGCCAGGGAACGAGTTGCGAGCCCGAACGCCGGACCCGTACTGGGACATCGGCAGCCCCATCCCGGACCGTTGCACCGGGGTCCGGTCGAGGAGGGACGCGTCGGAGAGGATGACGCTACACAGGTGAACACTGATGTGCCGGGGGAGCCGGTCGAGCTTCGTGGTGAGGTCCACGAGTCGGTCCAGCTGCTGCGACTCGTGCACCTGCGCGGCGAGTTCGGCGAGCTCTGGTTTCTCCTCAAGGGTCCTGCGGAAGTCGCGGGCGTTGAACCGCCACATGTGCTTGGCGATCGACGCGACCTGGTCCTCGGGCACGCCGAGTGCGAACCCGGCGACTCGGACGACGACCCGCCCCGGTGACTAGCCGGTTAGACCATGCTGTCCCTGACAATGCAACAGCTTTTTCTGTGAGAACCCACATAGAGCCTGTGTGCGACGTCTGGAAGCGTAGAGTCTGTCCTAATTCTTTCTGGCCTTCCACAAGGGAAATATGTCCACCATTACGCAGAAAACAAACACCGAAACTGTGGCTGATAACAGCCGCTTAATCGTCGTGACTCGGCGTATCGTGGTCGGACTTGCCCTTGCCTGCCTTGCAGCAATCCACATCCTTGACATCCCTGGCAAGTTCGCCGAAACTCCCTACATCGCTGGGATGTATTTGGCGCTAATCGTGGCAGCTTTTGTGTTGATGGAACGCCTCTTTGCAACAGGGACTCGGCGCGACTTCCTCGCTGCCGCGGCGCTATCGACGTCCGTTATCCTCGGCTTCGTCATCAACCGCACGGTTGGGATGCCGGGTGCGATGGACGACATTGGCAACTGGCTCGAGCCGCTCGGGCTTTTGTCGCTCGTGGTCGAGACCTTCATTGTCTGGCAATCCATCGCCGCGGTCGTGGGAATGACGCGTACGTCCCGTTAGGAGCGCGCGTCAGAAACGCCTATTCGACGTTGATCCGACAAAGTCCGGGCCAACGCTGGATGTGCGCGCCGAAGCGCTGCTTTGATGATCGCCGCGGATTCGACGTCGGTCGTTCTGGCGCCGATCGAAAGTGCCGCGAGATGGGCGCTCGTCCCCGTCAAGAGCGACAAATCAAGCCGAAAGGGACTCGGCGCCGTCGCAGCACGCCTCGACGCCGTCCTCGGAGTGAACCCCACCCTCGACCTCCTCGGCGTCGTCCTGGTCGACGTAGGCGCATCCGCCCACGTCGTCCAACGAGAGGCACGCGAACACATCGCCGAGCTCTTCAACGCCGACAACAACGTCGTTTTCACCGCTACCGTCCGCCACAGTGAAGCGACGGCCCAAGCCACGCGAGAACGAGGGCTTCTGGTGCATGAACTCGACGCACAAGTCCGGAAAGGACCGATGTGGTACGAGATCCGGCGTGGTGACGCTCAAGCACAGACACTGGCACCACGCACGGCATCCTCAGTCGCCGACGACCTGCAGGCGATCACCCAAGAAGTCATGGCCAGGATCACGGCCGCAGAGAATCAGGAGGCCCTCGCATGAGTGACGACACACTCAACAGGCAGATCGGTGGCCTAACGCCGCGCGCAGGGACCCAAGACTTGAGCCGGCTCCAAGCCAGAAACTGCCCCGGACCCAAACCAAAAACTGCACAACAGGCCGAAGCCGCCAAGGTGGTCAAACCATTTCTGGAGGTGCTTCAGCTCCAATCGCGGGCCCTGATTCCTCGCGGCGGGTGCTCCAGCATCCTGCGGAATGGTGATGCTCGCTGGGGTCTGGGGTTTCACTCGCTTCCCGTTGGCGCGGTAAATGGCCATGTAGGTGCCGGGTGTGGGATAGATGAAGCGCTGGAATCCGTCCTTGTCTGGTCGGCCTTTCGGCTTCATCGCCTCCGGACTCGTCTTTCGGGCGACTTCCGACGAGGGTGAGAGCACCCCTCGCCGGCGTTCCGGAAGGATTCCACCAGCCTTCGGGCGAGTATTAGGGGGCTGGCGCACAATTCCTCGGCATGCGCTTGCACTATTGCAAGCGCTTGCAGTAGCGTAACTCGAGGGTCCAGTACCTCGTTTACCGGGTTCCGCTTCCGCGGCCCGCTCGCAATCGCCCGTTCCCAATGAAGCGCGTCGGCGTGGTCCGCTGGCGCGCGCGACAAGGAGTTTCATCGTGCGCAGATCAATCCGTCCGTTGTTTGCAGCGGTGGCCGGCCTGGCCCTCGTCCTGACCCTGAGCCTCGATGTAGGAGTGACAACGCCCCGGGCGGATGCGAGTCCGCCGGGTGCCAAGGATGTCACGGCGACGCTCTTCGAGTGGTCCTTCGCATCGGTCGCCCGGGCCTGCACGGATACCCTCGGTCCCAAGGGGTATGGATTCGTTGAGGTCTCGCCGGCCCAGGAGCATATCCAGGGCTCGCAGTGGTGGACCTCCTACCAGCCGGTCAGCTACAAGATCGCCGGGCGACTCGGCAACGAGGCCGCCTTTTCGAGCATGGTCAGCACCTGCCACACCGCCGGTGTCAAGGTCGTGGCCGACGCGGTGATCAACCATATGAGTGCGGGTTCCGGCACGGGCACGGGGGGCACTGTCTACAGCAAGTACGACTACCCGGGCTACTACCAGAACCAGGACTTCCACTCCTGCCGGACCCCGATCACCAACTACAGCGACCGCTCCAACGTACAGAACTGCGAGCTCGTCGGCCTCGCCGATCTCAACACGGCGAGCACCTACGTGCAGTCCACCATCGCGGCGTACCTCAACCACCTCAGCGCCCTCGGCGTCGACGGTTTCCGGATCGACGGCGCCAAGCACATGGCCGCGGCCGACCTCTCCGCCATCAAGGCAAAACTGACCAACTCGAGCGTCTACTGGGCGCAGGAGGTCATCGCCGGCGGGAACGAGGCGGTCCAGCCGGGCGAATACACCTCGACCGGCGATGTCGACGAATTCCGTGGGGCCTTCGACCTCAAACGCATGTTCACCAGCGACAAGATCGCCTACCTGAACACATGGGGCGAGTCCTGGGGCTACCTCGCGAGCAACAAGGCGCGGGTCTTCGTGGACAACTGGGACACCGAGCGCAACGGCTCGACCCTCAGCTACAAGGACGGCAACACTTACACGCTCGCAAACATCTTCATGCTCGCCTGGCCCTACGGCTCGCCGAACGTGTACTCGGGCTATGAATTCACCAACACGGATGCCGGCCCGCCGACTGGCGGCACGGTCAACGCCTGCTACAGCGACGGCTGGAAGTGCCAGCACGCCTGGCGGCAGATCGCGAACATGGTCGCCTTCCGCAATACCGTGACGGGCACCTCGGTGACGAACTGGTGGTCTAACGGCAACAACGCGATCGCCTTCGGTCGGGGGAGTGGGGGCTTCGTCGTGATCAACCACGAGGGTGGCGCGATCAGCCAGACGTTCAAGACCTCCCTGCCCGCAGGAAGCTACTGCGACGTCCAGCACGGCGACCCCGGCGCGGGCGGCTCCTGCTCGGGCCCAAGCTACTTCGTCGCCGCTGACGGAACCTTCACCGCGACCGTGGGCGCCGGCGACTCGATCGCCCTGCACGCCGGAGCCCGCACGTAAGGGGATAGCCGACGCCATAACTAGGGCTTCCGCGGCCTCGATGACTGGCCAACACCGACGTGCATTCCGTCTCCACGTGGCGATCGCGATGTGCGTTGAGGGCCGCCCCGACCAGTTCGTCGCGATCGTACGCGCCAAACACGCGAAAGCGCCGGTTCCAGAGGTCTCGAGTGGCATCGACATCCAACAGCTCGTGCGGGGTGGCTGGCGTGAATGGGTACTCGGTGTTGTTTGTCTTTTCCAGCTCATACAGATCGGCCGAGGAGGTCACAGTCAATTAGGAAATGCTGAGTCCGGCAGCCTGAACTCGCGAGAGCGCCAGGCGGAAGTTCGACAGATTTGGCGGATCCGCCAGTTCAAGCCGGGCACTCCAAGATCGGCCGCCGACAGTGAACCCTCGTGCCTCCAAGCCCTCTCACTGTGGATCAACGTCTCGCAACACCAACGATCACCGCAACGACGAGTGCCGAAGGTGCCACGTGGAAGGAAGGCGTCGTGGCTCTGGCGGCTCGTTTGCGTACTCCAGCGGGTGGGAGTAGCTCGTCGTGTGCTGCTGTCTCCCCAGCGGCCCTGTCGCTGCGACCTCCCGACCGCACCGCTGGCAGCATCTGGCGAGGCGTACGCCGTGCAGGCGGGGGTCTCGGCGTCCGGTCAGGACGTGAGCACCGTCCAGTCAAGCGCGGGCGTAGCGCAGCGCAAGTTGGCGCAGGGTGGCTTCGATGCCGGCGGCGTTCTTCCGAGGAAAGCCGAGCAACTCGAAGACTTTGCCCTGCATGGCTGGGACGGTGCTGTAGTCGAACGTCTCAGTGACGCGCGTCGACGTGGGCGTGAGTGGTGTGAGTTCCCAGCGCCACCGGTGGCCCGCTGGGTGACGCCATTCCAGAAGCCGACCGTCCTCGAAGCGCGTCACCGTGCTGGTGATGCGATACGGGATGCCGAACTGCTTCATCGCTACCGAGAATTGTGCGCCCTGGCTGAGCCGCTCCGGACCCGACACCGTTCCGCGGACGGTGCCCGAGCCGTCCAGCTCACCGTGACGGTGCGGATCAGCCACCAACGCGAAGACGTCGTCGGCCGAAGCCGGCACCTCGACAGTGCGCGCGACTTGGCGCGGTCCTTGCTCAACCTGTTCGACCGTCATGCTCGCTAGCCTAGGTCGTTCCCAACCGCCACTCCCCCGAAACTTCAGGACCTCGGTGACTTGGCGCCGAATCTGCGTCCGTCGAGGTCCGGCCTGCGGACAGCCCGCAGCTCAGTGTCGCCGAGATTGGGAACAATGGTCTTGATGACGAATTTAGATTTAGCGCCAGATGTTCGCCTTGCATTCTCACCTCTGACTCCTGACGATCTCGAATCAGTTTTTGGCGTCTTCAGCGATCCCGACACGTGGCGGCACTTGCCCGTGGGTCGTCACAACACTCGAGAGCAGTCCAGAAGGATCGTCGACGACGCCATCAAGAGCCGGCGAGAACATGGCATTGGTCAATGGGCGGTTCGTGTGGGCGACCGGGGATCGGATGATGCGCTGAGAGCTGGCACGTTCGTCGGTACGGGTGGAGTGAACATGACTCCAGCGCCCGTCTGGAACCTCGGGTACCGTCTCTCCCCGGCGACGTGGGGGCGAGGTTTCGCGACGGAAATCGCCATTGCTGCGGTCGTTGCCGTCCGAGCACAAAGTGACTCGGTTGCGATCACGGAATTTGTCAAGGTGAGTGAGGCCAGCGTGAGTTTAGGCGGCTAGTTTCGGCTCTTCTTCCTGAGCGGCGGGTTTGTTGATCCAGGCCGCGTCGGAGGTGGCGAGGATCTTCGGCTCGCAGCTGGTGCTGAAGCGCTCGGGTTCCCGCCTCGTAGGCGGCGAGGTGGTCAAGTTTCTGCTTCGGCGTGAACGACCGCCGGGGCGTGGGGCCGCCCGCGCGCGGGTCGGGACTGCTGTTGTTCAAGGAACTATCGTCGCGCACGGCGATCAACGATGGGCTGGACATAGTGGGACTTCCTGATCGCCCTACGTCAAACGGCGGACTTGCCCTGAGCTACTGGCCTCAACTCACCCTGATACCTAGGGAGATCCCGTCAATCTGGTGCTGGCATTGTAGCGGTTGCTAAGCTCACGAAATGACGTCCGGACTGGAAGATCAGAATGTTCCCGCCCCCGATCGTGGGCCCGGGGGGATGCGAAGCTTCCGTTCGGAGCTTGACAGCACGCACTACACCGCGGTCGACGAACACTGGGCAGGCGGTCTCCCAGCCCAGTACGGTGTCGCTCCGCGGGTGCGCATTGGTAAGAGCAAGTGGTTCAACCTGTTGTGGTTGATTCCGATCGGCTTGGTGCTCCTGGTCATCGGCATCGCGGTAGCGAAGGGGATACGCGAGCTCCCTGCCGTGCAGGATTTCATTCAGCAGTATCCTGGCGAGTCTGAGCTTCCGGAGAACGCGCCGGTGGGTTTCCCTGCATGGCTGGGCTGGCAGCATTTCCTGAATGCTTTTCTGATGATCTTCATCATCCGCTCCGGCGTCACAATCATCGCCGATCACCCGCGTTTGTACTGGTCCAGACACTCCACACCGGGTAAAGACTGGCTGCGTATGCAGAAGCCGGTGCCGAGTGATCCGCTGTATACGGCGAAGCAGGATTCGATCACCTTGCCGGACGGCGTCGGCTTGCCAGGGCGTCGTCACTCCATCGGGCTCGCCCGCTGGTGGCACCTCGGCGTTGACACGTTGTGGTTACTCAACGGAATCGTGTTCTACGTTCTGATCTTCGTCACCGGCCAGTGGATGCGCTTGGTCCCCATGAGTTGGGACGTCATCCCGCATTCCATTTCGGTCGCAATCCAATATCTGTCGCTGGACTGGCCCACGGAAAACGGCTGGGTCAACTACAACGGACTGCAACTGATCGCCTACTTCATCACCGTGTTCATCGCCGCTCCGGCCGCTCTAATCACCGGGCTCGGGATGTCACCGGCGTTGTCGACCAAATTCCGGACCATCAGTTCGGTCTTCAGTATCCAGGTCGCACGATCACTCCATTTCTTTGTGCTCGCCTGGTTCGTCATGTTCATCATCATCCACGTGACCCTCGTGCTGACCACCGGCGCCCTCCGCAACCTCAACCACATGTACGCGTCACGGGACGACAGCTCCTGGGTCGGATTTTTGATCTTCGCCGCCTCGATGGTGGTCATCATCGTCGGCTGGGTGGCGGCGACACCGTTTACGTACCGGCATCCGCGTGTGGTGCAGAAGGTGGGGTATGCGCTGATCGGTCCCGCGCAGCGGTTGTTCGAGCACATCGATTCGAAGCCGGGTCAGTACACGGAGAAAGATATCTCTCCCTATTTCTGGCATAACGGTAAGTCCCCGGAATCGGAGGAGTACAAGAAGCTCCAAGCTGGCACCTTCACGGATTACAAGCTGCAAATCGGTGGGCTCGTTGATAATCCGGTGGAGTTGGACCTTGAGCAATTACGGGCGCTGTCACACCACGAGCAAATCACGCAGCACTTTTGCATTCAGGGCTGGTCGGGTGTCGCGAAGTGGGGCGGCGTCTCAATGCAGACCATTCTTGACATCGCGAAGCCGAAGCCGGAAGCGAAGTGGGTGATTTTTTACTCCTTTGCGGTCGGTCCTGATGGTGGGATTTACTACGACGCTCAACCGATCGAGCAGATGAGTTACAAGCTGACCATGCTGGCCTATGACATGAATGATGAAACGCTGTCGTTCGGTCACGGTGCTCCGCTGCGGTTACGCAACGAGGTGCAGCTCGGCTTCAAGCTGGTCAAGTGGATTAAGGGCATCGAATTCGTCGAAGACTTCTCCGAGGTCGGCGGTGGTCTGGGTGGGTACAACAACGACCATGAGTTCTTCGGCTATCGGCAATCCATCTGACATCCCACGCACTGACCGACAGGTTGGAACAACTTACGATCGGAAGTCGGCTAGCCACAGGTCGGGGCCGAAGACTTCGTATTGGATGTCTTTTGCGGGTATGCCGCGGGCGATTAGCGCGCTGCGGACGGATTGCATGAAGACCACGGCCCGCACAGGTAGTATTCGGCGTCCGTGGGCAGTTCGATGGTGCTGACGTCCGTGAATCCGGCGAGTTCGCCGTCGATAGTCTGCGTGGATTTCGTGGGTTCCACATACCAGGTGATCAGGGATGCGTCGGGAAATTTGCCAAGTCTGCCCTGATTTGGTTACGCAAGGCAAAGGTGTTTGCTGAGTTGCCAGCGTGGAGAAAAGCCACCTTTCGTTGGCTGCCGGTCATCACAAGGTGGGAGAGCATGCCCGCCATGGGCGTGACGCCGATTCCAGCGCTGGCGAGAACCACCGGCCGGCCGGTGAACTCCGGGACCACATCGCCGAACCGAGCACTCAGCACCACCTCATCACCGATTTGGAGGCTGCTGTGTAGCAGGTTGGACACCTCCTCCTCGGGGGTCTTCAGACCATGAACCCGCTTGACGGAGAACTGCCGGTGCAGATCGTCGTCAGCGCGGGTGAGGCTGGTGCGCCGCATCGCAGCGGCACTGGGCCGGGCGCCGTCAACGATCAGCCGGGAAGTGGCCAGAAACCAGGTCGCCGGCCGCTACGTGCCCTCGCTCGCGCAGGAGCAGACCTGGGCACGGGCTCGGCGGCCAAGAGCCCGGAAGCTGGACGGATTAGCGTTACGGGAACAAGTCGCCACGATGCTCACCGATCGGTTCAGCCCGGAACAGGTTGCGGGTCGACTGAAAGTCAAGCATCCGGAGAATCTGGAGATGCAGGTGTCACACGAGACGATCTACCGGGCCCTCTACGTGCAGGGCCGCGGATCGTTGCGCTTGGAAGTTGCCACCGCGTTGCGGTCGGGGCGTGTCACACGGCGCCCGCAGCGGCCGGAGGGTCCGCGGCCGCAGAGGTTCCGGGAGATGGTGATGATCTCTGACCGGCCGCCGGAGATCGAGGACCGCGCCGTTCCCGGGCATTGGGAGGGCGACCTGATCATCGGCTCGACCTCGTCGAAGTCCGCGATCGGAACCCTTCTCGAACGGACTACGGGATACGTGATGCTGCTGCATTTGCCCGGGGATCACACCGCTCGCACCGTGGCCGACGCGATGATTGTGGCAATGAATACCCTCGTGGAACAGCTGCGCCGTTCGACCACCTGGGATCAGGGAGCAGAGATGTCTCGACACCAGGAAATCACGATGGCGACCGGGATGCCGATCTGCTTTTGCGCTCCGCACTCGCCCTGGCAGCGTGGCAGCAACGAGAACACCAACGGGCTCTTGCGCGAGTACTTTCCAAAAGGCACAGANGCCCGCAGAGGTCCTCGCCACGCTAACCTCGAACCCAACCAATCAAACCGGTGTTGCAGACACCACTTGAATCCGCCCGATATGAGGCGCCTAGGTTAAGTGACACACTAGATCGCGCAGGAGTGGTTCACTCCTAAGTGAAAATATCCAGCGATCAGAGCGACCTTGGATGCGAACCGCTTCAAGACCGCCCGCTTAGTGTTCCGGCCTCATATCCTGCGGTGCATGGGATCTCCGTAACGCTCGGTCGTCTCGTTGTTGCACTGGTGTCCACTTGCACGGATCACGTGGAGGGTTACATCTGGTCCGGCCTGTGCCAGCACCTGGGCACGTCGACGGGCCCGCCGAGGTCGAGCTGGCCGTGGAGCAAGACGCCGGGGATTCCGGCGAGGCGGTCATCATTACGCAGCAGTTGGTCTTCCTCGAGCCGGGCCCGGTGCGTGAAGTAGTGCGTCACGATGCGGGCGAGCTGTAGCTGGAATGTGGGTCGGTGAAGCGAGGGCTGGGTGCCGAGCCGGGTTCGAGCGAGACGGCGGCGTCTCCCCAGTCGCACCAGCGCTGCGCTGCGTATCACTGTGGCGTCGTCGCTGTGGTTGAGTAGGCGGTTGTAGGCGGCGACGCGGTCACCGTCGCGCTCGGAGGCGGGGACTCCCTCGTGGAAGCGCTGTCATTTCTCGGGCAGGTAGCGGCCGGTCTCGTGGCGGAGCCAGCGCACGCCGCTGCGCTGGGTCATGGTGACGGAGGCCAGGACTAGGGTGCGCACGTGCTGCGGGTAGCACTCGGCATAGGTGAGGGCCAGTGTGCAGCCCCAGGATCCGCCCCAGAGTCACAGCTCGGAACGGTGGAGAACCGAGGGTGGCTTGTGGCCTATTCAAATACCCGACGCTAAGTGTTTGTGGCGTTCGGCAGCGATCGTTCGCACGACATGCCCAGAAGTGGAGGAGCGCGTGTCACTTACCGTGTAAGCACCAAGGTAATGAATGCGACTCTGAGCGATACGTCATCCCGAGGCACCCATCGAGTCCACCTCGCCAAATCGATCTCGGTCGTGCTTGCGGCACTGACCTAGGGTGGACGCATGGACGCTGACATCAACTTCTACTTCGACCCGGTCTGCCCCTTCGCCTGGATGACGAGCAAGTGGGTGCGGCAGGTGCAGGAGCAACGCAACTACACCGTGGACTGGCGGTTCATCTCGTTACGCCTGATCAATGCCCAGGCCGACTACGACACGCACTTCCCTCCCGAGTACGAAGCTGGACACACCGCCGGACTCAGGCTCCTGCGGGTAGCCGCCCGCGCGCGAGCGGAGCACGGCCGCGAGGCGATGGCGCCGCTATACGCCGCCTTCGGGACCCACATCTTCGACACCGCCCCCGGCCCGGACAACCATCGGACCGAGGGTGAGGTGCGTGAGCTCCGCGGGACGCGTGAGTTTGCGGAGCCGATCCTCGCCGAGGCGGGCCTACCGCCCGAGCTGGCGGAAGCTCTCGACGACGAGTCATGGGACATCGAGATCCAGCAGGAGACGGACGAGGCACTCTCGCTGACGGGAAAAGACGTGGGCACGCCCATCATCCACTTCGAGCCGCCCGCCGGTGCGGCCTTCTTCGGGCCGGTGATCAGCCGGCTGCCACACGAGGACTCGGCGGTCGAGTTGTGGGACCACGTGGTCGGGCTGGCCCGCTTCCCGGGTTTTGCCGAACTCAAGCGCAGCCTGCGCGAGCAGCCACAGCTGGCCGCGTTCGGAGTCGACGCGGACACGGTCGGAAAGCAAGAAGACTGGCACGGCGGCAGCCGGCGGCAGCAGAAATGACCCCCTCCATTAGGGTAAATGCATGAATGAGACGAGCACCCTCAGCCACCAGGAGTCCATCATCGTCGAGGCGTCGGCCGCGTTTCTCTATGACCTACTCTCCGACATCACCCGCACCGGAGAGTGGAGCCCGGTCTGTACGTCATGCTGGTGGGATGACGAGGCCGAGGCCGGTCGGGTCGGTGCCTGGTTCACCGGGCACAACGAGCTCCCACACCGGACCTGGCAGACCCGGTCCGAGGTGGTGACGGCAGAGCACGGACGTGAGTTCGCCTGGGTGGTGGGCGGCAGCTTCGTGCGCTGGGGCTTCAGCTTCACCGCCGCGGAGACCGGGACGATGCTCACCGAGTCCTGGGAGTTCCTGCCGGACGGGATCGCCATGTTCGAGGAGAAGTTCGGCGAAAAGGCGCACGCTCAGATCACCGACCGCACCCAGCAGGCCCTCGGTGGCATACCGAAAACCCTCGCAGCGATCAAGCGGATCGCCGAGGTCTCCATCGACGTAGGGGCGAAAGCCCAGTCTTGACCGGGCCGCTCTCGGAGCGCATCGTGTCGTTGTAGAGCTGCCAATGACCGCGACCGGATCGCTTGGCGTGGAACAGGTCGGAATCGGTGTCGCGCACCAGGCTGGCTATTGTCGAGTGTTCCGTAAACAATGCGATGCCAATCGATACCGTGGGCAGAGTGTGGCGCCCATGGATGCTCAGTTCGGTGCCGACAGCAGCGGCGATGCGCGCGGTCAGGTACTGGTGTGGCTCGGCCGTCCCCATGCGGTCTTGCCTTCAACGCTCACGTTTCGTCCCTGGCAATCCTGCAACTCGGGACAGGAGCAGATGCCCCACCGGGCGGGCCGGCCCAGCGCACACTTCCGCTAGTCATTCGTGCTTCGATCCGTCACGGAGGATCGGTAGGTACTTCCACAAATCCCGCTGCGCCAGGTGGGCGCGTGCCCTGAGGCACGTCGTCCTGCGGTCATCCGCCGATGAGGGTTCGAAGGAGCGGCAGTCTTTGCGGGAATTGGAATCAGTGGCCGCATAGGTGACAGATTCGGTTCTTTTGTGTGAATGGCAGCGCTAGATGGCGGTGAATTCGCATCGCTTCATGGCATGGGTGAACGTTGCGCGCTACTGGTGAGCGTGGGTGATGACGTGGCAGACACCGCCCGCTTCGCAATCGCCTGGGTCGAGATGCTGGCTCGCGTCGATGATGTGTTGCAGCTCTGTTTCAAGGAGTACGAGTTCTTGTTGGCGGCGGTGCACATCCGCAAGTCTTTTCAAGAGGAGGTTGGAGACGTGTTCGCACGGCACCTCGCCAGCTTTTCTAACAGTGATGATGCCGCCAATTTCGGCCAATGTCAGACCAGCCGTCTGGGCAGACCGAATGAACCGCAGGCGCGATAGGGCCGCTTCGTTGTAGTGGCGGTAACCGTTCCCCCCACGTTCGGCGTGATCCAACAGGCTGCGCCGCTCATAAAACCGGATCGTCTGTGCGGTTACGCCGCTCGCGATGGCCAGGTCTCTAATCTGCATATTCCCATTTCACCACTTGACCTTGCACTGCGGTGCAACGTTTACGGTGAAGGCATGGATATTACGTTGCAGTACTTCGATGGGTGCCCGAACTGGAAAATCGCTGCTGAGCGGCTGGCGTTGATCGCGGCTGCATGCCCCGGCATCGTTGTGACCCGGCGGTTGGTCGAGAATGTGGAAGACGCAGAGACAATCGGTTTTCGGGGATCTCCGAGCATGCTGATGGACGGAACAGACCTTTTTCCCGACCTATCGGCGTCGGTCGGGCTGGCCTGCCGCATCTACAAGACCCCCACGGGACTAGCCGGCGCCCCAACACTGGAGCAACTGCGCGATGCGATCACTACAGCATGAGCGGCATAAGTAAGGAATACGACCTGTTCGTGATCGGTGCCGAAATGGCCGGCACCACAGCAGCCAACAGGTGCGCTGCACAGGGATGGCGCGACACTAACCTTCAGCGGGCGGCTTTCGCCATGCTGCACTTGCCGATGGCGCACCTTCCGGGTGGGACTTATCGCTCGCCGCTGGCGGATCGTGACTCGGCCCATTCCGGCTGGTCCGCTCCCCACTGGCTGCCGATCCACCTGTAGCGATTCGGACCGCCGCTAATGCTGATCGCGGGTGCGGCACAGGTGACGGTCCCTTCTAACGTTTCCGCGTTCACGGTTTGGATCTCATATGGGCCGGCTTCGGTCTGCGGGGAATGAGGCTGGGCGAGTAGCTCGTGAGCGACCCGGGCCAGTGAAATGTCGACGGTCCACCCGTGCCCGTCGAGGTGGCGACGTCGAAGTGCTGACATGATCCCGGCGGCAAGTAGGTACCCGGCGGAGTGATCCAGTGCTTGGGCCGGCAAAGCTCCTGGCCTGCCGGTGCCGTCTGCGTGAATCTGGGCGATGCCGCTGGCTGCTTGGACGATGCTGTCGAATCCTCGGCGCTCGGCCCAAGGTCCGCTTTGCCCCCACGCGCTCACCCGGCCGATAACGAGCCCTGGATGGCGGTTGTGGAGTTCGACCGGCGAGAGGCCGAATTGGTTGAGGCTGTTCGGTCTGTATCCCGAGACAACAACGTCGGCTTCCGTCAGTAGCTGTTCGAGGCGGTCTCGATCCGGTTTGTAGCCGAGATCAAGGAGCGCGGAACGCTTCCCTTGCCCGGTGTCGAGGTACTGCCAGGGGAGTTCCGGCATGCCAGGATTGTCGATGCGAAGGACATCTGCCCCGAAGAACGCGAGGCTGCGAGTGGCCACCGGCCCGGCTATGACGCGGGTCAAGTCGAGCACCCGAACGCCCTCCAGGGGCGCGTGTCTGTCGGCCGACCCCAGGCTATGGAGGCCCGAGTCTCCTGCCTGCTGCACCAGGCTGATGAAGGGAGCTGCTTTCAGGGATTGGGCTTGAGGATGTCCTCTCCAACTGCTCGGGCTGCGAACCGCGCTGATCACCGCACCAGAATCTGATGCTTCATCCTCCAGATCGAGGGCGCTGCGGCGCGAAATTGCGCGAGCGACAGCCTCGGTGGTGGCGGAGCCATCCAATCTCAGTAGTGAGCGCAAAGCCGCTTCGTGATGGGGATAGTTGGCGTGAGTGCGAACCCAACCGTCGCTCGAGGCGAAGAATCCGGACAGGGGCGCCCACGCTGGCGCGGGGTCCCCGTTCCACCGAAATAGTTGGTCACTCCGGAAGGCGCCGGCGACCAGTTGCGGCGCAGAGCCCACCCGCGGAACTTCATCCGCCTTCGGATCCCGCACTTCCGAACGGACAAGGTGCAGTAACGAGGCCATCAGCTTGGTCGCCGCGATGCTGTCCGCGGCAAGATCCCCGACAGGCAAAGGCGACGAAAGCGGCACCGGCCCGGACAAACGAACACGATCGGCTAGCTCCGGAAGTTCCGCGGAATCGGAGAGAAACGTGCTGAGGAAGGTGCCCATCGGTTGCCTCCCACGCCCTCGACCGTGCACACGTGGGCGTGAAACCAGGCGACCATCGGTGATTCCCATTTTATCCCCATGTCACGGAGTGCAATTGATGTCATGAGGGGCCGAGCAATCACGGGACGGAATCAAAACGGGGGGAGAGCCGGCGATAGGCCAGCCAAGGAACCCCTTCCGCAAAGGGAAATGAAGGTCGAGGTCTATCGAACCTGGCGTGTGAGTCGAAGGCCGAATGGGTGTGGCCCGGCTAAATACCAAACGAGCGCGCCGAGTAGAGGCGCGAATACGACGGCGATCATCCAGAGGACTTTCTCCACCTCGGACTGGTCGCGGGTTCGCGCAAGGCGGTTTACGCGGTCACTCGTTCCGGCCGGCCTGCTCCACGGGCAAGGTACGTTTGATGGGCGGAGTCAATTAGTTGCTAGTTTGATTCGCACCTGAGAAAGAGACCCCATTTATGCGCTCTCGCGCCCATACAACATCCTGGCTGCGCGCCGCAGCTGCCATTATCGCCACCGTCGCTCTGGTTACGGGGTGCAGTGCCACCGCCCAGAACACCGCGGCCGACTCCACTACCCTGACCTACGCCATCAACGGTGGCACGCTCAGCGGCGGCAAGATGGACATTCACTCATCGGCCTTCCAAGCCACCGCCCTCGTGATGCGCAATTCCTTCGATTCGCTCGTCTATCAGAAGGCCGACGGCTCCTTCGTGCCGTGGCTCGCCACGTCGTGGCAGATCTCCGACGACGGCCTGCAGTACACCTTCGACCTGCGCGATGACGTCACCTTCCACGATGGCGAGCCTTTCAACGCCGAGGCCGTCAAGGCCAACTTCGAGCACGTGGTCGCTCCCGAAACGGCGTCAGCGGATGCCGCCAGCCTCATCGGGTACGCCGAAACCGGTGGCTTCTACGCGGGCACCGAGGTCGTTGACGAGTACACCGTGCGGGTCGACTTCAGCCAGCCCTACGCCCCGTTCTTGCAGGCCGTGAGCACCGCCAAGCTCGGCTTCTACTCGCCCGCGGCGCTGCGTGAGAACGCAGCCCAGCTGCCCGCCGGCGGCCCCGGCATCTCGGTGGGCACCGGCCCGTACGTGTTGAGCGAGTACACGCCAGACCAGAGCATCGTCTTCACCGCGAACGAAAACTATAACTGGGCACCGGATGGCAGCACCCACCGGGGCGCGCCGGCCATCGACACGCTCGAGTTCCGCATCCTGCCCGAATCGTCGGTTCGCACCGGCGCACTCACGAGCGGTGAAGCACAGATCGCCAGCGACATCACCCCGAACGCCGTGGGACAGATCGGTGACGAGTTCACTATCGAAAACGTGACCATGCCGGGCCTGCCGTACACCCTGTTCCTCAACGAGGCGCACGGCGTCTTCGCCGACGAGAATGTGCGCCGCGCCTTTGCCCTCGGAGTCGACATCGGTCCGGCCGTGGAGAGCATCTACCAGGGGCAGGCGGAACGCGCGTGGAGTATCCTTTCCCCGGCCACCCCGAACTCCTACGATCCGAGCCTCGAAGACAGCTGGGCCTTCGACCCCGATCAGGCTAATGCCCTGCTCAACGCGGCCGGCTGGACCGAGCGCGACTCCGAGGGCTACCGCATGAAAGACGGAGCCCGACTCAGCGCGCAGTGGCTCGCCTATAACCCTGTCTCCGATGCCAACGCGAGCTTCGGAGACGTCGTGCAGTCGGACCTGCGCGAAATCGGCTTTGAAATTGTGCGCGACAACCGTGAAATCGCCCAGTACTACGAAGCATTCGACCAGCGTAATTACGACCTATCAGACTGGAGTTTTCCCAGTGTCGACGCCGACGTGTTGCGCGCCCACCTGCACAGCGGCGGCTACAAGAACGGCTCATCCACCGCCGATCCGGTCGTTGACACGCTTCTCGACAACGCCATCGCCACAAGCGACCCGGCCGAACGCGAGTCCCGCTACCAGCAGCTACAGCAGTGGAACGCTACCCACGTCGCCATGGTTCCGATCACCGTGCCCACCGCGATCACCGCATACAGCAAGACCATCGAGAACCTGAGCTTCGACCTGTACGGGCAGCCGCTCTTTTACGAGGCGTCCCTCACGACCGCTCCGTGATCGAACGCCACGGGCACGCACGCGGCGCTGCCCGACCGGGCGCTCGCCTGCTCGGTCGGCTCGGCGGCATGGTGCTCGTGGTGTGGGGCGCCGCCACGCTGGGATTCTTCGCATTGCGGCTGATCCCGGGCGACCCGGTGAACGTGCTCATCGGGCTCGGCAACGTCTCGACACAGGTACGCGACCAGATCCGCGAAGACTGGGGCCTCGCCGACCCGCTTCTCGTGCAATACCTCGGCTACCTCGGCCGCCTCGTGCAGGGCGACCTCGGAACGTCGTACCGCAGGCAGCAACCCGTCGCCGACGTGATCGGCCAGCAACTCGTGCCCACCGTGCAGCTGATGGCCCTCGCCGTTGTGTTCGCGCTCCTGCTCGCGCTCGGGTCGGCATTGCTCGGGCGCGGCCGGCGCACAGCACCGCTGGCCGGCCTGCTCGAACTCGTTGCCGTGTCGTCGCCCACGTTTTGGATCGGTCTCGTGCTGATTAGCGTCTTCGGCTTCGGGCTTGGCTGGTTTCCGGTCGTCTCCACGGTGGGGTTCGGCGCTCTCCTCCTGCCAGCAGCGACCCTCGCCATCCCGGTGGCCGGCATCATCAGCCAGGTGCTGCGGCAGGGCCTCGATGACGCAGCAGCGCTGCCCTTCGTCGACACCGTGCGTGCCCGTGGTGCCAGCCACACCCGGCTCGTCGTGCGCCACACCCTGCGCCACGCCGCCGCCAGCAGCATCACGCTCACTGGGTATATGGTCGGCTCGCTGCTCGGCGGGTCGGTGCTGGTCGAGACCGTCTTTGCCCGCCCAGGGCTTGGCCGCGTAGCCCTCAACGCCATCGTTGACCGGGACGTACCCGTGGTGCTCGGCATTATCGTGCTCGCCGCGGTGGCCTTCTCCGTGATCAACCTGCTCGTCGACCTTGTCGCCGACCGCATCGACCCGCGCCTGGAGACTAAGCAGGCCTACGCATGAGCGTCCTCGTCGCCGTCCGGTCACGTCGAGTCAAGCGGATGCCCGCCCCGGCACTCTGGGCCGCCGCCGGGTTCCTCGTGCTCCTCGTGGTGTCGGCCCTTCTGCCCGGGGTGTTCACCGCCGCTGACCCCCTGCGCACCGACATCGGTGAGGCGCTGCTGGCGCCCGGCCCCGGGCATCCGTTTGGAACGGACCAGACTGGCCGCGACGTGTTCGCACGGGTGATCTACGGTTCGCGGTACTCGCTCGCCATTGGCTTCGGTGCCACGCTGATCGCTCTGGTCGTGGGGCTCGTGATCGGCTCATTCGCTGGGCTTATGCGCAGCCTCGGCGACGGTGTGCTGAGCCGCGCCATCGAGATCGTGATGGCCTTCCCGGAGTTTCTGCTGGCCCTGATCGTGATCGCAATCATCGGCCCGGGGGAGGCGAGCCTGCTCGTGGCCGTGGCCCTCGCGGTGATCCCCTCATACGCGCGCGTCGCCCGGGTGCAAACCCTCGTGGTCAAGCGCGCCGGCTACGTGGAGGCCGCGCGCACGCTTGGTGTGTCGCCCGCGGTGACCGTGCTGCGCCACGTGCTACCCAACACCCTCGGCCCGCTGCTGGTCATGGCCACCATGGGAGTCGGCACCGCTATCACTGCCGCAGCCGGCCTGAGCTTCCTCGGCCTCGGGCCGAAGCCGCCAACGCCGGAGTGGGGACTCATCCTCTCGGAAGGCCGCAATTTTCTCGCCAGCGCCTGGTGGATCGCCGTGTTCCCCGGGCTCGTGATCACCGCCACCGTGGTGTCGACAAGCATTCTAGGCCGACACCTGCAGGCCCGAAGCGCGCGGCGGCAGCGATGAGCGTCATCACGGTGCGCAACCTGCGCGTGGTTCTGCCGGGCTCGGCGACCGCCGTGGTCGACGGCGTCTCGTTCAGCATTGCCGCCGGGCAATGCCTCGGCATAGTGGGGGAGTCCGGTGCCGGTAAGACGGTGACCGGCCGCAGCCTGATCGGACTCACCCCGGAGGGCGCACGGGTCACCGCCGAGGAACTGACCGTGGCCGGAGTTGACGCTCGAGACCTGACCGAGCCGGCTTGGCGACGCCTGCGCGGTGCCCGCGTTGGCCTCGTGAGCCAGGACGCCCTCGTCTCCCTTGACCCGCTGCGCCGGGTGGGCGCCGAGGTGGCCGAACCCCTCGAGGTGCACGAACCCACACTCGGCCGCGCCGACCGTGCCGGCCGGGTGCTGCAGCTGCTCGATCAGGTGGCCATGCCAGAGCCCGCCATGCGCGTGCGTCACTACCCGCACGAACTTTCCGGTGGCCTGCGCCAGCGCGCACTCATCGCCTCGGCCCTCGCGGCTTCGCCGGCCGTGCTGATCGCTGACGAACCCACTACGGCCCTCGACGTGACCGTTCAGGCCCAGATTGTGATCCTGCTGCGCCAGCTGAAGGAGTCGGGCCTCGCGCTGCTGCTGATCAGCCACGACCTTACGATTATCCGCCAGCTCGCCGACGACATCGCCGTGATGAAAGACGGGCGGTTCGTCGAGTTGCAGCCTGCGGCCGACCTGTTCGCCGCGCCGCAGCATCCGTATACTCGCGAGCTTCTGGCGGCGGCGTCGCAGAGCCGACCGCCGGCCCCGCCGAACACCGGCCCCGTGGTGCTCGCCGCGCGGGACCTCGCCAAGACCTACGGCCAGGCGGCCGCGCAGCTACACGCTGTGAACGGGGTCTCGTTCGAGCTGCGTGCCGGCCACACCGTGGGCATCGTGGGCGAGTCGGGGTCGGGCAAGAGCACGGTGGCACGGATGCTGCTGGGCACGGAAACCCCGGACCGCGGCGATGTTCTGTTGCACGGTGAGCCCTGGAGCCGAGTGCCGGAATCGACGCGGCGGGCCCGACGCGGCGGCATCCAGATCATCCACCAGGACTCCCTGAGTGCCTTCGACCCGCGGGCGACAGTACTGCAGATCCTGTCGGAGGCAATCGCTCTGGATGGCACCCGGCTCGGGCGGCGTCGACGGCGCGAACGCCGGGCGCGGGCGATCGAGCTACTCGAGCTGGTGGCACTGAACGATTCCCTGCTGGGGCGGCGGGCGCACCAGCTCTCCGGCGGGCAGCGCCAGCGCGTGGCGATCGCCAGGGCGCTGGCCCGGCAGCCGAGTATCTTGGTCTGCGACGAGCCGGTGTCGGCGCTGGACGCGTCTATTCAGGCCCAGGTGCTCAAGCTGCTGGCATCCTTGCAGGAGACGACGGGGCTGGCGATGGTGTTCATCTCGCACGACCTCGCAGTGGTACGCGCGCTCAGCCACGACATCCTCGTGATGAAGGATGGCGTTGTCGTGGAGCAGGGACCGGCTGCGGCGCTATTTCTTGCGCCGCAGCATCCGTTCACCCGGGAACTGCTCGCCGCGCACGCCACGGCTTAGTCGGATCAGCCAACGGCCGGGTCGAATCCATGAACACCAAGATCCGACTCATCACCCGCATCGCTTTCGGCTTCACATCCCCGACGCCCTGATCGCCCTCACCATGCTCAGCCTCGGCGGCCATAAACCGGTACTCCCGAGCAGGGTTTAACCCACGGTTACGACAGGACAGCCTTCACGACGACCAGTTAATTGGGATCATCCTCCGCCTCGGACATCGTCGGGAGATAGACGAATCCCGATAAGTGAACGCCCATCGGCGCACACGAAAGGAACAACATGACGGCTCTGGCCGCGCTGAGCTATGCGAGGACCTTTGAGTCCTTCGTTCGGTTGCACCGCCAGCAGAGCGTCTGGAGATTTTCGGGCGTGCTGAGACCGCCTTTGGACACCGGCATGATGTGGTCGACCTCGAGCAAAAGGTGCGGCTCGGCAGCCACCGAGACGCTGCATTGCAAGCAGACGTAGCGGTCGCGCTGCTTGATCTCGCCTCGGAGTCGCACCGTCATCAGCGTGCGCTGCCCAGCGGCCGACTTCGTCCAGCGGATCTTCTGGACGAGCGTCGCGGACAGTGCATCAAGGGTGGGAGTGTCGAGTGCGATGGTCGATGCCTGACCGCTGTTGCCTCCTGCGGAGGTGTACTGGAATTTGTAAACCGGGTACGGCACCTCGATGGGCGACAGGTGGGCACCGATCTGGTTCCAGAACTCGTCGGTGTGACGCTTGAGGATGAACTTCGGCGGATTGATTCTCGCGGTGATCTCTGCCTCGCGACCCTTGACGTTGGAGACCGCCTCCTCCAGCCGCGAGATGTCCTCGGCGACACGCTGAACGTCAGCCAGGGTCTCCTGGTCGGCCTTGATGGAGAAGTACTTCATGACGTACTTGATCGGCTCGACGCTGGCATTGCGGACGACCTGGAGAGATGTGTTGTGCACTTGCGGCGCGTAGTCGGAGACGTTGCGGTCGCGCCGATTGTTCCACGCCGAGTTGTTCTCAAATGTGGCCAGGTGCGCATACTGACCCGCTGAGGACGCTCCCAGCTCAAATGAGCCCTGTGAGCGGATCTCGGCCACGTAGTTCACGACCTCGTTGTGCTCGGCGACAACGACGGCGATCTCGGATCGCAATGTTTGGAACTGGTCGGAACTGAAATAGCGATCCTTGCGGACCTTCCAGATGATCGGGCTGGCGATCAGAACCAGTGCAAGCGCGGCCAAGGCGGCAACTCCGCTTCCGGTGGTTCCGCCAAGGACGAGGGGCGCCGCAATGAGCAGCATGATTTAAAGCGGTTTGGGCATGATGCCATCTTTCCGTGATGTGACGTAGACAAGCTCATTCTGGCGGGCACTTCTGACACAAATGTCTCTTATCCAGCAAAAACGGGTCAACACTTCCAGTGGAAGCGAGGCAGAGGGCAGAGGAAACTCATGCGGGCTGGCGGCTGCGGATTAAATGACGATGCACGGCCAGGGATGCTCGAACGGCCGCTTTTCGGCGCTGCGAATTGTCCTGCTCGTGCGATGGAGTGATGAGTGACGAGTGGGTGCGCGCGGTTATGTTCGGAGCGGCGGGTCGAGTTCTGCGCCGTCTGCGGCGCCGGGTAGCACCTTGAGTGGCCAGTTGGCCTTGTAGTTGGAGTGGACATCGCGGTCCCGACGTCGAGTCGTTGAACATACCGGCCCCATGCCCGTTTGGGCAGTCGGGTTGCCTTGCGTTGCCTGCGTGGCACGGTCCGCAAGGAACTTAGACCAACCACTAATGCGTTGCCACTCGCGTTCACGGAGTTCTCCCGCCCGTGAACAGATACGCAATCATGGGTACGCTCGAGCCCGGTGCTACCGGCAGCATCGACTGGGACGACTACGGCAGCTTCCCGATCGAAATCACCGAGGTGGTGCCCGACGGCTCGTTCGGCTTCCGTTGGTCGGGAATCCCCGCAGAAGAGCTCGACGAGTACTCGACGCACGTGCGCTTTACCATCGCCGATGCTGGTAACGGGACGGATGTCACGGTGATCGAATCGGGCTTCGACACACTCCCCGGCGGCACCCGCTACCGTCGCGAACGTTTTGAGCAGAACCGAGAGGGCTGGGACGTCGTACTCGACGAGCTCGCGATTTTACTCGAGGGTGTCACCCAGTAGTTCACGATTACGGGGGAGTCGCTCGACGAGTTGGCCACGTTGCTCGGCCGGTAGAGGATTATTTGACAGAGCGCAGAGGATGTTCGCGAAAGTACCAAAAAATTGCCCACTGATTCAGTGGCCTGTGAGTTATAGGAACAGCACGCCACAGGGTCGTGCTCAGAACTGGTTGATTCTGGTCTTAGAACAAGTCTTAAAACGAATGGCCTCCGAGATTTCGGAGGCCATTCGTCGTTACCGGGGTGGATTGTCCTCGTGGGGAGGCGTTTCCTGACGAGGATCCCCTGGAGGCAACGAGGGCCCCGGTCAAGTCACGTGAACGCCGACTGAAGCAACCTGCTTCGGCGTCGACTTGGTTCAGGCGCGCGCTACCGTGCGTGAGTGCGGGCGAAGGCGGATGCCGCGGCGACCTGCTCCGGCCCCGGCCGCACCCCGGTGTAGCGCTCGAACTGCTCCGCTGCCTGCAGAGCGATGACCTCGGCCCCCGTGATCACGGTCTTACCTGCCGCGCGCGCGGCCAGGATGAGCGGAGTCTCCGCGGGCAACGCCACCACGTCGAACACGCAGGTCGCGTCGGCGATCACCTCGGCGGAATAGGACAGGTCGTTCGCCTCGGCACCGCCGGTCATGCCGATCGGGGTGACGTTCACGAGCAGAGGTGCGGTGAGACCGGTCGGCTCGGCCGCCCAGCGGTAGCCGAGCTCGGTGGCGAGAGTCCGGCCTCGGGCCTCGTTCCGGGCGATCAAGGTGCCATGCTCGAACCCGGAATCGCGGAAGGCCGCGGCGACGGCCTTCGCCATTCCGCCGCTGCCGCGGAGCAGGAACGGAGTGGTCGGGTCGAGGGCGCGCGCGCGGATCAGATCGGCGGCGGCGATGTAATCCGTGTTCGAGGCCCGCAGGCAACCGTTGTCGTTGACGATCGTATTGATCGACGCGATGGCGCTCGCCGAGTCATCCAACTCGTCGACCAGGGCGATGACATCTTCCTTGAAGGGCATCGACACGGAGCAGCCACGGATGCCCAACGCACGCACGCCGCCGATCGCGGCGGCAAGATTCGTCGTGGTGAACGCCTTGTAGATGAAATCGAGCCCCAGCTCGGCGTACAGGTAATTGTGGAAACGCGTGCCGAAATTGCTGGGCCGGGCGGCCAGGGAGATGCACAGGCGGGTGTCTTTGTTGAGCAGGGGCTGCAGTGTCATGCGGTCAAGTTTAGGAGCGGAATCGCCAGCGGATGCCCGGGCGGAAGGAGCGGGACCCAGTCAGCCGGCGGTGGACTCCCGCACGATCAGCTCCGGTTGGAACTCGATCTGCTCGTGCACGAAATCGTCGCCGCCGGCGGCTTCGCGCAGCAGCAGGTCGACGGCCGTGTGGCCGATCAGGGCGCTCGGCTGGTGGATCGAGGAGAGCGGCACGATGGCTGCCGCCGCGAAAGCGATGTCGTCGTAGCCGATGAGCGCCACGTCTTCGGGGACCCGCACATCGCCCAGCATGCTCAGGGCCTGCAGCACGCCGATGGCGAGCAGGTCGTTCGCCGCGAACACGGCGTCCGGCCGGTCGACCGGGTCGCGGGCGCGCAACTGCTCGCCCACGAAACGCCCCTGCAGCACCGAGAGGGACTCCGTGCTGATCACCTCGAGCGACACGTTCGGATGCTCCCGCACGGCCTGCCGCGCGCCCTCCAGCCGGTCGGCAACCTGACGGATGCTCTGCAGCCCACCCACGAACGCGATCCGGGTGCGCCCAATCGAGGCCAGGTGCTCCGCGGCGAGGTGCCCGCCGGCCACGTCGTCGACGGCCATGGAGGAGAAGCTGTGGACGGCCGTCTGCCGGTCGACGGGAACGGTGGGGGTGCCGCGGGCGCGCAGCCGCATGAGCCGGTCCCCGACCTCGCCGAGCGGGGAGATCAAGACGCCGTGCACACGCTGCTCTTCGAACAGGTCGAGGTAGGCACTCTCTCGGTCGATGTTCTCGTCGCTGTTGCCGAGGAGCAGGGTGAGACCCTCTTCGGCGGCCCGGTCCTCGGCGCCGCACGCGACATCCGTGAAGAACGGGTTGGCGACGTCGAGCACGACGAGCCCGATGCTGCGGCTGCGGCCGGCCCGCAGTCGCCGGGCAGCGTCGTTGCGCACGAAGCCGAGGGCGGAGATTGCCGTCTGCACCCGCTCCACGGTTGCCGGGGAAACCTTGCCCGGCCGGTTGAGCACATTGGAGACGGTGCCGACCGACACCCCGGCGCGAGCCGCGACTTCGCGCACACTCACCGTTGCCATCGTCACCCTTTCGCCTTGCGCTTTGCTGCCTCTAGGTGACGTGTAGAGCACCGCGCCGCAGATTGAAACGACTCAATACACGAGACCCATTCGAAGTCTCGGTTGAATCTCTTTTGGGGGATTGCACTTTTTCTGCTGTTGACGGGTGCCCCAACCAATCCTTATATTCGCTGAATACACGTTCTCTGAAACGATTCACCCTTGTCGGTGCCGTTGAGCCATTCGGACCGGTCGTCGCCCTCGCAGACGGGAACATCGAAATCCTCCCCGGTGAGATCCATGCCCTGGTCGGCGAGAATGGGTCCGGCAAGTCCACCCTCGCGAAAATCCTGGCCGGGCTCTACCGCCTCGACGCCGGCGAGTTCCAGGTCGACGGGCAGCCGGTGTCGTTCCGCACCGTGGCCGACAGCAAGGCCCCGGGCATCTCCGCGATCTGTCAGGAACCCACCCTGTTCCCCGACCTCACAGTGGCCGAGAACATCTTCATTGGGCGCCAGCCGAAAGGCCGGCTGGGCCTGATCAGCCGGGCCGCCCTGAGCACGGCCGCCGCGACCTGTTCGACCAGCTCGGCGTGCGCATCGATCCCAACCGAGCGGCCGAGGGACTGTCAATCGCCGACCAGCGGGTCATCGAGATCGCCAAGGCCATCTCCCAGGGCGCCGCGGTGCTCGTCATGGATGAGCCGACCGCCGCGCTGTCGGACATCGAGGTGGAGCGCCTGTTCCAGGTTGCCCGCAACCTGCGGGCCCAGGGCGCGAGCATCCTCTTCATCTCGCACCACTTCGACGAGGTGTTCGCCCTCTGCGACCGCATCACCGTGATGCGGGAGGTCGCCCCGGTGGGCGACACCGTGCTTTCCGTGAAGGGGCTCGGCCGCGCCGGCCTCTTCGCAGACGTGACCTTCGCCGTGGACGACCCCCGTTTTCTGGCACCCGGCGACATGCCGGCGCGCATCCGTTCCTACTGCGCCGAGCACGGCTTGCCGGTGCCGGGCACCCCGGTCGAACTCATGCGCAGCATCGTCGAGAGCCTGGCGGCTGCCTATGCCGAGACCCTCCGGGTCGTGAGCGAGCTGTCGGGAAGGAGCATCCGCGCGGTGCATATCGTCGGCGGTTGGTCGCAGAACGACCTTCTCTGCCAGCTCACCGCGAACCGAACGGGGCTGACCGTGCTGGCCGGCCCCGTCGAGGCCACCGCGATCGAAAACGTGCTCGTGCAGGCCCGTGCCCAAGGTCTTGTGACCGGAAGCCTCGACAGCCTGCGCGCCCTGGTCGCCCAGGCCTCCGCCCCACGGCGCTACCGGCCCACGGCCTGACGTGCGCCGGTGCTACCTGCCTCGGGGCAGAGCCGCCCCGACTGGCTGCCGTGCGCCCCCAACCAATTCGACGGAGATTCTGCCAAAATCCGGCCATTCCCACCGAGAACGGGCGGTCTAGAGCAAAATCTCCGTCGAATTCGTTCGGCGTCGGACTGGACTGTCGCCCTCGGTCCGCGGTCGAGAAGGGGCCAGGGTGGATGGCGCACAGGGGCGCCTACGTCCCGGTGGGGTCCGGGCGGTGATGCGTGATCAGGATCGGGTCGATCGCGCGAGGCGGCCGCTCAGGCCCAGAGGCCGATGCTGAGCTGGAGGCGCGCGTGGCTGCCGAGCACCGCCTGCCCCATCGGGACGATGGGAACCGGCAGCTGCCATTGCCCGTCGCTGGACTTGCCCGGTGCCCAGTCGAGCTGGTTGGGCAGCTCTGCTTGTTCGGCGATTCGAACGGCGAGGGTGCTGTTCCACTCCCAGATCACGCTTCTGGCCGCGCCCTTGTCGTTCACCTCGACGTCGACGATGAGCGTGTCCTGCCAGTCCGCGATCTGCTCGAGGTGTCCCCCGAAACCGAGGATGCCGCCCGTCTCCTTGAGTGAGATGATCTTGAGGTCGAGGGCGTAGCGGCACTTACGCACGTTCTTCGGCTGCAGGAAGATTGTCATCGACGGGACCGGTGACAGGGGCCCGGCGATGCCCTTCTCCGTGGCGTTCAGATCGATCGGGCAATAATGATCGGCCGTCTGCTCATGAATAAGCGCAGGCACGCCACGGATGGCCAGCCTCGCCTCGCCCTGCCAGATGCGGTCGTTGCGATCGAGCTCCACCCCGTGCGGGGCGACCTCCACCCTCAACCCGCCGAACAGGAAGCGGGAAAGGTTCTGGTACGTTTCCTCGGAGTTGACCAAGCCGTATCGACCCGAGTGGAAGCGATGGATGTAGGCCCGCGCGCCCCCGTAAACGTAAGCGTTGCGGATCGCGACGAGACCATCGCTCTGCACGCCCATGACCGCGGATGACAGCCCGGCGGCCACGGAATAATCGCGTGAATTCGTGCCGACGATGCTGAGGATGCGGGAGGGAGGGAAGGAGCCCACCATGCGCCGGGGGTCCCACCGGCCCGTTTTCGGGTCGGTTTCCCGGGCAGGGTCGTGGGTGGCCGACAGCATGTACTCCTGCATGTGCCGGGGGAGAAGCTATCGCTGCCCAGCGGCCCGAACCGGTCCATGAGCCAGCCCCCGATCGGCCCGCCGAGCTCGGGGGAGATTCCTCCATGCGGGGTCCCGATCGTGCAGAGTTTCGACACCGCTTCGGCGGGGTCGGCCAGTTCGCGCTGCAGGACGGTGCGGCAGATCAGCCCGCCCATGGAGTGGGCCACGAGGTAGACGGGTGGTCCGCCGCGAGTCTTGGCATGCACCAGATCGATGAAATCGACGAGACCCCGGGCCGCGCGGCCGATGTCGTACGATTGCGGCTTGACCCCGAATGTGCCCACGCGGCGTCGTGGAACTGGTGGATCCAAACGGAGTCCGGTTCCAGCGTTCCGGGATAGGCATTGATCAGGACGTTCTGCTGTCTGCAAAGCCTCGCACATAAATGACGGGGTAGCGCTCGCTCATCGCGTCTTCATTCGCGCGTCACGTGTCACGACAGGAAGTCTTGGTGGCACGATTGGAGGCGTTCGACAAGCGGATGACGGTCCTGAACCGATTTCCGCGCTTACCCCACGCCGAAACCCGTCGATAAAGAGTTGAGAGGTGCAAGACGATGGACACAGAGCCGCGCGAGACCGCAAACACAACCATTAGCCTACTCCTGCGCCACGTGCGTGAGCGCGGTGGGGAGGGAGCCGTCATCGAGGTGCTCGCCCGGGCGGGCGTACAGCAGGATGCAAAGACTCTCCAGAACACGTCCGCGTGGGTCAGCTACGCCACCCGAATCCGGCTGTTCGAGGCCGCAACCGCAGTGCTCGGTGACCCGAACACCATGTTCACCGTGGGCACCGGTGCGGTCCGCGGTGACGTCCAGCCCGTGCTGGTGCAGCTCCTGAGTGTGTTCGCCTCACCTGGAGCAATTTTTCGCCAGCTGCCGCGCATGGTGCCGAAGTTCACCACAACGTCGACGATGGATGCAGTCCGGGTCGGACAGACCAGCGCGACCGTGCGCTACCGCCTCCACGACGGCTATCGTCCGTCCCGACTCGACTGCCAATACGCCCAAGGACTGTTTTCGTCCGTGCCGGCCATTTTCGGACTCGCCCTTGCCCACATCAGCCACCCGCAGTGCCAATCGGACGGCTACCCGGCGTGCGAATACGTGCTGACCTGGTCAACGCGGGTGCGTTGGTGGTCCTGGCGCACGCGGAGTCGCTGGGTCGACGCATCCCTCGGCGTACTGCGCGACAAGGTGCGGGAGGTGCAACTGGCCGCGGCTGACCTCGTTAGCAGCGACGATGTCGACGAGGTGCTCGCCCGAATCGTCGATCGCGCCGCCTCCGCCGTGCTCGCGCCGTCGTACCTCCTCATCGTCGAACCTGCCGGGGGCGGCGCGCCGTTGGTCCGCCACCGAGGGCTTGGCGACGAACGTGGCGCCGATCTCGTGGCACGGATGCTGCGCGGCGAGCAACTGGGCGAGCGCGCGCTGGTCGTCGACATCGCCTCCAATCGCAGGGTCCACGGGCATCTGGCCGCCGTGTTCACGGAGGGACACACCGCGATGCTAGGAGATCGGGCCCTGCTCGAGGCCTACGCCGGACACGCGGCCGCGGCCCTGGACCTGTTCACGGCTCTCGAGGAATCCCGCCGGGAGGGAGTTCGCACGACCGCACTGCTCAACCTCGCCCACCAACTGGCGATCAGCGACAGCGTCGAGGCGATCGCGGAAGTCATCGCGTCGGCACTGGCGGCGATCGTCGGCAGTGACGCGGCATCCGTTCTCCTCTGGAACGCCGACCTTGGTGAGCTTCGCCCTGCCTCAGCCGTCGGTTTCGAGCCTGCCGATCGCGAATTCTTCATGCGTACGACGCTGACTGTGGAGCAGACGCCGGAGCTTCTCGGCGTTCTCAGACGGCAGGAACGCGTTCTGATCACGGCTGACGACGCCAGCCCGGCCCTGGCGGAGCTGCTCCGTGCCATCGGTTCACACAACGTGGTCGCCGTTCCCCTTCTCGCCGGGGATATGTTGATGGGCGTCGCAACGGCCTGCTGGGTTGCCCCCGTCGCGGCCGAGGTCCTGGCGGAGGCCATCACCCTGATCGAAGGTGTCAGCCACCAGGGAGAAACGGCCATGCAAAGGGCCCGGCTGCTCGAGACCGTGAGGCACCAATCCCAGCACGATGCCTTGACAGGCTTGCCCAACCGAGCGCTGTTCGCGCTGCTGCTCGACACCGCCCTGGCAGAGTGCCAGCCTCACAGCCGAACGGCGGTGCTGTTCTGCGACCTCGACAACTTCAAACGCGTCAATGACCGGCTGGGCCATCGCGCCGGGGACGAGCTGCTGCGGCAGGTCGCGGCTCGCCTGCGCGCCGAGGTTCGAACCAATGACACTATCGGCCGCCTCGGCGGCGACGAGTTCGCGGTGCTTGTCACCGATCTCGACGGCGAAGATTCGGCCATCGAGCTGGCCCACCGAGTAGTCGGCTGCCTGAATCCCCCTTTCCACCTGGCCGGCCAGCACGTGCGCATCTCCGCCAGTGTGGGTGTTGCCTCGCACAGTGGACAGGGGGGTCGCGGCGAGCAGCTCCTCGACGCGGCCGACGCCGGGATGTACGACGCAAAGAGAACGGGACGGAATCAGATCGCCGTCGCCCGCACCGAGGTGCCGGGCAGTGCATCATCGAACCCGGAATCACCGGGGGACACCGACACGTCACTGCTGGTCGAGCTGGCCCGTGCCGTCGAGGCGAACGAGATGAGGCTCTACTACCAACCTGTCGTGGACATCTCCCGTTTCGGCGAGGAGACGGTGGTGGGTGCGGAAGCCCTCATCCGCTGGGCGCACCCGCGACTGGGCGTTTTGGCCCCGGGCGCCTTCTTGCCGCTGGCGCAGGAACGCGGCCTCATCACCGAGATGGATCTGTGGGTGATCGCGACCGCGTGCCGGGACGTGGTCGAGTGGCCGCAGTTAGGCGCTCGGCCTCTAGGCGTCGCGGTCAACCTCGACGCCGCCACCCTTCTGGACTGCCGACTCGTGTCGACGGTTCGCACGGCTCTCAACCGCAACGACCTCGCACCGGAGCGACTGACCCTCGAGGTGGTGGAGAGCAGGTCACTGGTCGACCTCCCCGGCATCGTCGAGCGCCTCGTGGAACTGCGCCGCCTGGGCATCCGCATTTCCCTTGACGATTTCGGCACCGGCTTCTCGACCCTGGCCTGGCTCAACACCCTTCCCGTCGACCAGATCAAGATCGACCGCAGCTTCATTCAGGACCTTCCCAACGCCTCCTCCGTCTCCCTCGTGCAGGGAATCCTGGCGCTGGCGTCGAAGCTCGACGTGGAGGTGATCGCCGAGGGGGTGGAGACCACGGAACAGCTCGACAGTCTCCGCACCAGCGGCGCCGTGCTTGCCCAGGGCTACCTGTTGGGCCGCCCGAGCGCGACCTGGGACCCGATGGCTGGAAGCGCGGTTGCGGCGGCCCGACGCGGGGCATAGCGCACGAGTCCGGGCGTGCTCGCCCCAGATCGCGGCCTGGCCGCCGTCGGCCGGCAGGACGGCCAACTGGTTTATCCGTTCGGGGACACATCGCTCGCGATGACCCGGGCACCCTCGCTGGCGAAACGGATGGCCGGGGCCCGGCCGAGCCCGGACCCCGCACCGGTCACGATGGCCGTCTGGCCCTGCAAACGGTACGGGGCGAATGCGGGAGCCATGGAATCCGAACGAGCTGGCGCTGATCGCCTTGCGGCTCTTCCGGAAGCGCGAATTCGATGCCTGCAGCGGGGCGGACGTCGCATCCGCCGCCAGGGCCAGCCGGCGCACCCTGTTGCGTCACGTCACGTCACGTCACGTCACGTCACGTCACGTCACGTCACGTCACGTCACGTCTAGGTCCGATGGCGGCACACGCCTTGTCGGCGGCGGCTGATGCGGCCCCGTTCTGGTGGGTCGAATTCAGCGTTGGAGAACAGCAGGCGCTCGTCGGCCAGGTGATCGATCGGATCGGCCGTGCTCTGGGCGACTGAATGCAGTTGGCAGGCTCAGGCCAGCATGCTGCGCAGCATCCACGCCGTCTTCTCGTGCACGTCGAGGCGACGCACGAGCAGATCGGTGGAGACCTGGTCGGGCGCACCCTCGGCGAGGGGCAGCACCTCCCGGATGGTGCGGGCCGTGGCCTCATGGGCGGCGACCAGACGACGGAGCATCTCCGGGGCATCCGGCAGGTCGGTGTCCTCGCGCACGACGGCGAGCTCGGTGAACTCACGGTAGGTGCCCGGCGCCGGGGTGCCCAGTGCACGGATGCGCTCGGCGATGTCGTCGACGGCCAGGGCCAGCTCGGTGTACTCGTCCATGAACATGGTGTGCAGAGAGTGGAACATGGGGCCAACGACGTTCCAGTGGTAGCTGTGAGTCTTGAGGTACAGGGTGTACGAGTCCGCCAGCACCCGGGACAGGCCGTGAACGATCTTCTCGAGCTGCTGATCCGGGATACCGATGTCGATTATCTGACTCACTGGTGACTCCTTAGGTCGTGTGGGTATTCACGCTACACACCCGGGGTGTGACGCCGCCGTGAGGACCGGTGGCCAACCGGAGTGACCGCGAACCCGGTCAGTCGATCCGGGCCACGGTGACCGCGATCTCGGTCACGACCGGGTTACCGTTCTGGTCGAGCTGATCTGTGATCGCATCGTGCACGCGGCGGCTCACGTCGGGGGCCTCGAAGGGTGCGGCGACGCCGATCTTGACCGCGATCTTCAGGCCGCCCTCCCTCTCGGAGACGGAGACGGAGACGGAGCTGGTCGACCGCGGCTTGCCGGTCACGGCTTCGACGGTGGTTGCGATCACCGAGGCGACCACGGTTGCCACGAGCGGGGCTGCCGAATACAGCGCATCCACGCCGGGGACTGCCAGCACCGCCCCCTCGAGTTGAGCGGTCAGCTGGGCCGGCGTCCCGGGGTCGGGCGGCGGCGCTCCAGGTGCAAGGGCGTCACTCATCGCTGCTCGCTTTCGCTTTCGCCGGCGGGGGTACGGGTTGGTACAGGTCGCGGATGGTGATGTCGACGGCCTCGACGGCGAGTTCCGTGTGCTGGCTAAGTGCGGTGTAAAGAGCCTCCCGGAGCTGCTCGGCGAGCGGTGGAATGTTCTTGCCCTCCAGAACCGTGGCATCCACGCGCACGGTGACGGGTGCGCCGGGCTCGCTGACCTCGCCGTCGAGGCGGCACCGGCCGACGATGATGTTCGGCACGCCGTCACCGGCGGCACGCAGAATGCCGCGCACCGCACCTTCGGTCACGCTCAGGCGAGCGGTGGGGGAGGGGTGGCTGATCGGGATGTCCCGGCCCGCGCGCGCCTCCAGATTGATGTGCTGCAGAATCGAGTTGACCCAGCTGTCCTCGCGCTCGGATTCGCGCTCCACGTCTTTCCGGAGCAGGGCGCGCTGCGTGCGCCGGAGCCGCTGCATGCCGCGCAGGGCGATCTCGCACTCGGGGAAGCCGTCGATGCTCGGGTCTGCGGGGGTGCGGTCCCGGTCGAGGTAGTCGCTCAGTTCTTCGAAGGTGTGGCCCGCGAGCTCATCGGAGGGGTTCATCATCGCCATTCCTCCATCTCTTGGAGCAGAGTCTTCCGAGCTCGGGCGAGAAGCCCACGAACCGTTGAAACGGGAAGTTCCAGTTCCTCCGCGATCTCGCCGTAGCTGCATTCCGCGAGTTCTCGCAGCATCCAGCAACGGCGCTGGTCCTCCGGCAGATCGCCGAGGACACGCGTCAGAGCTTCGGTTTGAGACTCCACCTCCGCCAGTCTATGGGGGGAGTGGCTCTCCGGTGCCGGGGCGTCGGTGAGATCGACGTTGAGGTGCGGACGCCGGGCACGTAGCCGGTCGACGCTTTTCCGGCTCACGATCCGCATCAACCAGCTTCTGACGGCGGCGCCGTTGTCGAGGGTGGGCAGCTGCTGCCAGGCGGTGATGAAGGACTCCTGAACGACGTCGTCCATCTCGTCATTTGATCCCAGGACCCGGCTGGCATACACCCGCATCAGCGGGCCGTAGCGACGCACGAGCGCCTCGAACGCCCGAATGTCCCCGTCGGCGGCGCGGTCGGCCAGGGTCTGGTCGGTGAATGACTCAAACGGAGATGCGAGCGGTGCCCGGATTGGGGTCGTTGGCATCATTTCTCCACCCTCTCACCCGCCGTGTCCAAAAATTACTTGACAAATCCGTGTGACAAATATGCCACAACACACGTCGTATTACTGACAGCCTTTGTCAGCCGCAGAACGGAAGGATTCCCGATGTTCCACTCACCCGCCGTCGACGACAGCATATCCGCCGGTGCCGTCATGCCCACGTTCGATTCGTTGCTCGTCGGTCCGGCCGATGATGATGATGACGCCGGGGACTCGACGGCTGCGACCGCATACGTCTGGGGCACGCGCGCCTGGCTGCCACCGACGCAACACCACTGGAAAGGGAAGACACTATGAGTGCATCCGACAAGATCGAAAACGCCGCCCAGGACCTCAAGGGCAAGGCCACTGAGGCCGTGGGCAAGGTCACCAAGGATGATTCCAAGGTTGCCGACGGCAAGGCGGAGCAGTCTTCGGCGAGTGTGAAGAAGGCCGGCGAAAACGTCAAGGACGCTTTCAAGCACTAAGTTCTTCACGCATGGAGCGTCAGATCCAGTCGTTGCGCTTGAACAGCACGTAGAGAAGTGCCGAGAGCCCCACGATCAGCGCGGCCGAGCTGTAATAGCCCAACGGCTGGGCGAAGCCGGGGTAGGGCACGTTCTGCCCGTAGAAGCCCGTGATGGCTGTGGGCACGGCGATGATGGCTGCGTAACCAGTCACCTTCTTCGTGATCACGTTGAGCCGGTTGCCTTGAATCGCCAGATTCGCCTCAAGGATGGCGGTGGCCTGGTCACGCAGGCTCTCCGTCCATTCCATGACGCGAAGCACATGGTCGTATACGTCCTGGAAATAGGGACCCATTTCGTCCCGCAGCAGGTGCAGATCGCGCCGCAGCAGCGTGTTCACGACCTCGCGCATAGGAAGGATGACCCGGCGTATCGTCACGAGACTCTTGCGCAGTTCGAAGGAGGCCCGCTGCACCGCTTCCTGCTTGGTACCAGGCAGGAAGAGTTGGTCCTCGAGTTCTTCGACTTGTTCGTCCAGCGCTTCAACGGCGTCGAAATAGCCGTCGACGAGGTGGTCGAGCAGCCCGTGCAGGAGGAAGGCCACTCCGTTCCGGGCCAGATCGGAGGCCGAATCCCAGCGGGCCACGACGGCCTCCAGGTCGAAGCCTTCAGTGTGCACGGTCACCAAGGCCCGGTCGGTGATGAACACCGCGATCTCGTGCGTGGTGACCTGAGCGGTCGCCACGCCGAATTCGGCCGAGTACGCGGACAGGAACAGGTGGTCGGGGTAGCGGTCGAGCTTGGGCCTCTGCCGCAGCGTCAGGGCGTCTTCGACCGCCAGCTCGTGCAGGCCCAGTTCGCCCGCGAGGCTGACGAGATCCTCTTCGCCGGGATCGGCGAGGTCCACCCAGACGACGGCGCCGGACAGGGCGAGGTGCTCAGACACCTCGGCGAGCGGGAAATCCTCGTCGACGAGAGAGCCGTCGCGGTAGCAGCGGGTACGGGGTGTGGGCACACTCCAGTCAAGCCCGATCTCGACCGATCGAATAGGTCAGCGCGCGGGGGGCTCCCAGGCGGCGACGGATGTGACGGTGTCGAGCACTTGCGTGCGTCCGGCATCCGTCAGCTCGATGCGGAGGCTCGGTGAGTCGAGCGTCATGGCCACGGTGAGTCGCGCGACGGCGTCCGTCCCGGTCCAGAGGAGTTCGAGTCGGTCGTCGCCGATGGCCGTCCAGGAGAAGTCGCCGTCGAAGGCCGGGTGCGTGCTGCGGATGCGGGTCAGGCCGAGCTGGGCCCGGGTCACGTCGGTCGCGAGGGCACGTTCGACCTCCTCCGCCGTGTAAACGTGGCGGTTGACGTCGCGGCCATTGCCGGTGCGCTCGAAGAGTTCGGTGTCGTCGAGGCCGCCGAGCAGTCCCACGTAGTACACCTGCGGTCGGCCGGGCAGGAAGTGCTGCACGGCGCGGGCCAGAAGATAGGGCACTTCCTCGCCGCCGAGGACGCTGTAGAACGTCGCGTTGATCTGGTGCGGCAGCGTGAACCACTCGGGCACGACGGATGCGATGGAGGAGTGGCCGTGTGTGGCACGCTCCGCCCGCGCGAAGATGTCGATCATCTCGGCCTGGGTCAGCAGGCCCGGCTTGTCGCCGATCGGGCCCGCGTCGATGACGCCGATACCGTCGTGAGTGTCGAGCACGGTGATGGCGTTCGCGGGGCGGATCTTGAGCCAGTCCGCGAGGCGGTCAACGGTTCCGGTGCCGAGCGAATGTAGAAGCAGAGGCGCCAGCGCGAAGTCGTAGACGCGGTCGACCAGCGGGGCGATCGCGAGCTGCTGGCTGTAGTGCGCGTGCACCTCGACCAGCACCTCGAGGCTCTCCTCGTGGGCCATGGCCACGACCGTGCGGGCGAACTCGAGAGTCTGCTCGGTCATGAAGCTGTCGGTTCCGGGGGTCTTCACGGCGTAGCCGACGGCGTCGAGCCGCACCGTTGTGACGCCGCCGGCGGCCAGCGTCTGCAACACCCGACGCAGATAGGCGAGGGCTGCGGGGTGGTGCACGTCCAGGTCGACCTGGGTGGGCATGAAGGTCGTCCAGACGAGGTGACGGCTGCCGTCGGCGCCCTGGTAGGCGGTGAAGGGGAGTCCGGGTCGCGGCCGGTAGAACGCCGTGATGTCCTTCTCGGTGCCGCCGTTCGGGAACACGGTGTCGAAGGTGAGGAACATGCCCTCGGAGGTGGAGGCGGTGCCACGGGCCAGCCAGTCGATGAACTCGACCGACGAGGAGGAGACGTGGTTGACGATGAGGTCCGCGGTGAGCCCGCGCGTGCCGGCGAGGCTGCGCATGTCGTCCCAGGTGCCCAGTCGGGCATCGACCGCGGCGTGGTCGATCGGGTCGAAGCCGGCATCCGCGCCGTCGAAGGGAACGTAGAACGGCAGCACGTGCACGCTGCCGAAGGCCCTCAGCGGGCCGTCGAGCAGCGTCTGCAGATTGTGGATGGTGCCGCCCAGGCGGTCGGCGTAGACGAGCAGCTCGATTGTGGTCATGTTCAACTCCGGTTCGACTCGGCGCGGCAGCGAACAGCACCGATTCAGAAGTTACGGCACCCGGTGGGCCAGGGCAATTCCGGCTGTCCTTCAGGCTGTCCTTCCGGCGGCTCCCCCTCGGTGGTCGAGCGTGCGAGACCCTGGAGACCCAACCCGGCCAGGGACCCCGTGACGTTGGTCGAACCGGTCGAGCCCAGGGCCCAGTACCCCCTTACTCGTCGTCCCGGGTTGCGTTCTTCCGTTCGATGGTGGCCGTCATGCGGGTGCGAGTGCGGGTGCGGGTGTCGGTGCGGCTGTCGGTGTCGGTGTCGGTGTCGGTGTCGATGTGGGTGTGGGTGTGGGTGTGGGTGCGGGATTTGGTCGTGTTTCGCCCTGTGTGGGGCCCGGTTTCGAGCCGGGGTGGTGCCATGGTCTGTGCGGCTCCGCGCAGCATGCGGATGGCCCGTCGCTCCGCGCGGGTAAAGCACGCTCCGGTGCGCCCCGGGCGATGATGCGTCCGCCATCGTTGATCACGGCCTTCTGTTGGCCGCCGTTGCTGATCAGATCTCTGACGGCGAGTGCGTCGGGCGTGGACCGGTCGGCGACCTCGGCCGCTGCCGCCACCCGAACCGCGTCCACCCGTCTCCCGTGGACCCCGACCGCCGCGGTCACCTGCAGCAGGTCGTCGTCGTCGAAGCCGCGCACCGCCGAACACCGCCGAACACCGCCGAACACCGCAGAGACTCCCCACGCCCCACCGCGAGGGTCTGCCACTCAGCGACCGCGCGGGCCGCCGCGGACGGGCCGGGCACGGCAACCGCTTCGAAGCTTTCCCAGAGGTTGATCACAAACAAAAGGTTACCAAAATTAGAACAAAAAAACGAGGGTCTTTCCTATTGTGGATAAGTGCTGTTCGAAATCTATGTTCAATTTGACCGGTACGCTTCGATGAGCGAATCCGGACGGCTGTGGGCGATGATGGATCGCGAATTGGGGGTTTCGGGGCGGTTGTTCCTGGTGCCGACGTGGACGAGCAGTGGACCGCTACGCGGGATCACCGTGCGTGCCGAACGCAGTGTGCCCGAACGTCCTGCTCCGAGTCCGAGGCCGTGCGGCAACGCCGCTGAACGAATTCGACGGAGATTTGCGCCAAAATGGCCCTAGACACTGCTGAACAGCTGTTTTTCAGGAAAATCTCCGTCGAATTGGTTCGACAGCTGACCCGGCGCTCCGCCTGTGCCGACAGGCATCCCCGGGGTGTAGTCAGCTCTGGCCCCTCCGGGAGCTACGCGACCGATCGATCAGGACCCTCTCGTGTGGTGCCGCGGAGCGTCCTGGTCGGCAAGATTCGTCCAGTGCTTCTCTGAGCCGCACTCGTCGCACAGGAACCAGATCTCTTCATCCGCCAGGGTGTCGGTTGCCACGGCTCGGGTTCGCATGAGTCCGGCGCACGCGGCCTGCTGGCACTGGGGATTGAAGTCCATGTATGGAGCGCTCTCTCTCGGCGCGGCAGTTTGCCGTCTGTGTTGACCGTGCCGGTGACGTTACTCCGATTCGGCGTGTGCGACCAGAGCTGAGGTGGCGGAGCCACTTTTGCGGGTGCTATGCGCCGAGGCGTCGTGCCTTGAAGCCGAACACCATCGCCTCAATGCTTGGAGCGAGCAGCACAAGAACGGCTCGGGAGGCCGGCCAATGCTGTTGCCCCCAGCGGGACCGGCTCCTCGCCGCCGCGCTCGTATCCCGGCAGCTCAGCAGGGCATCACCCAGGAGTGCGGCGTCGACAAGAAACACCGGCAGGAAGGCCACGGAAATCCAGAAGGCCGTGAGGGCGCGGCGCCCCGCGCGGCGCCTGCTCTGCCTGGGTGCCGGCCTGCAGCGGCCATGGTCACTCCTTCGCCGCCGTCAGCTTGCCCGTCCGTGCCGCACCGGGCAAGCGGGGGTGGCCTGTCAGGGCATCCGTTCGTGCGCATTCCATGATAATTTCACCTGACCATGTCAGACCTGCCTGCCGAATCCTCCCGGGCTGCCGAGCCGCTCGGGCCGCAGAGACCTCTCTCGCGGGTCGAGGTTGCCGACATCGCGGTTCGCCTGTTCCAGGAGCACGGCTATGAGGCCACGAGCACCGTGGACATCGCCGAGGCGGCCGGGGTCTCGCGCAGCACCTTCTTCCGGCAGTTCCGGTCCAAGGACGACGTGATCTTCGCCGACCACGACGAGCTGGTCGCCCGTATCGACGAGCACTTCGCTGCGACGCATTCGGATCCCTGGCTGGCCGTGTGTGAGGCCGCCGCCATGGTCTTCGAGCGGTTCCGCGAGCGACTGGAGATCGTGCGCATCCGGGACCGGGTCCTGCGAGAGACCCCCGTGCTGCGGGACCGGGAGACCATTATGGCGATCCGGTATGAACGGATGTTCGCCAGCTACCTGCGCAGCACCGTGCCGGGTGTGCCGCCCCTGACTGCCATCCGCTTCGCGGCCGCTGTGACGGCCACCCACAACTTCGTGCTGCGGCGCTTGATCCGGGCGACGGACAACGTCGGCCCGTATTCGCTGGCCGCCGAACTCACCGAGGTGCGACGGCTTTTCCACCTGGATGCCGCGGAGCCAGGTCCCGAGGCGCGACCCGCGAGCGACGTGGTCGTCGCCGTCTTCCCGGCCGCCACGGATCCCACCGAACTGGCTCGCGCCATCGAGGAGCGGCTGCGCGCCCAGACGCGCTCCCGCTGAGACTCAGTATCACTTGACCTGAGACTGAGTGTCAGATAGAACTTGTACCTGGGTATTTTCTGACCGGCGCACGAGGGCATTCATTCCCTGGTGCCGGACGACATCAGCCGATCAGGCCTGCCCGACTTCGCTGTCCTCCACGAAAGGGAAACCGTGCCCGACTACGACGTATCCACGCCCCTCGACACCGACTACTACGGCGTATTCGCCGACGTGCCTCAAACTGACCGGGCCTTCTGGGACCGCGCCCGCAGTTTTGCCACCGAGTCGCTGGACGAGTTGACGACTGCGTGGGACAAAGCCGAGTACCCGCTGCACCTTGCCCGTAGACTCGGCGAGCTCGACCTTCTCACCGACGGTGTCGTCGGCCCCGGACTGAGTCCCATGTCGCCGCTCGCGGCCGGGCTCGTCAACATGGAGATCTCCCGCGGCGATGGCTCGATGGGTACCGTGGTCGCCGTGCAGGGCGGGCTGGCCCTGCGCAGTATCGCCCTGCGCAGTATCGCCCTGTTCGGCAGCCCGGAGCAGCAGGAACGCTGGCTGGTGCCGCTGGCCCGCGCCGAGAAACTCGGCGCCTTCGCCCTGACCGAACCGGACCACGGCTCCGACTCGGTCGGCCTGGAGACCACCGCACAGCGCGACGGCGACGAATGGGTGCTCAACGGCGAGAAGAAGTGGATCGGAAACGGCTCGGTCGGCGACGTGACGGTGGTCTGGGCTCGCGACGACGACGGCAATGTGCGCGGCTTCCTGGTGGAACAGGACACCCCCGGGTATCACGGAGAGACGATCACCGGGAAGGGGTCCCTGCGCGCCATCCACCAGGCTCGGATCACCCTCACGGATGTGCGGATCCCGCTGGACGCCGTGCTGCCGGGCACCCACACGTTCAAGGACGCCTCCACGGTGCTCTTCGCGACCCGGCTCGGAGTGGCCTGGTCGGCCCTCGGCCACGCCACGGCGGTGTTCGAGGCGGCTCTGAACTACTCGACCCAGCGCATCCAGTTCGGTAAGCCGCTCGCCGGTTTCCAGCTCGTGCAGGAGCGCCTGACCATGATGCTGTCCCGGCTCACGTCGATGCAGCTGCACTGCTTGCGTCTGGCTGAGCTCGACGGCGCCGGAACGCTGCGCCCGATCCAGGCGTCGCTGGCGAAGTATCACAACACCAGGGCGGCGCGGGAGATTGCGTCGATGGCCCGTGACATGCTCGGTGGCAACGGCATCCTGCTCGAAAACCACGTCATCCAGCACCTCGCCGACATCGAGTCGCTGCACACCTACGAGGGCACCGAAAGCGTGCAGTCGCTCCTGATCGGGCGGGACCTCACCGGGATCAGCGCCTTCCGCTGACCCGATTGCTCGGCTCAGGACTCGGTCGACCTGTGGTCGACGGATGTCGCCGCTCGCGGGCCGGGCGGGTTTCGGTCAGGTGGATGAAATGACCAGTACTCGACATTGTGGAGACATTCGGCGTCTGCCAACGTACGCTATGACGCAATCACTCAGCCCGGCCGCACCAGAACGTGCCAGAGAACACGGGCAGCACTGCGCGCAACCGTCGTGGGAAACTCGGCCTGTGCGCCTGAACCAGGAACGCAGATCGATGACCGACAAACACCTCACCGACGATCAGCTGTTGCTCGAAACGGATTACACCAGCTACGCCAGCTCGTGCCGCGACCCGCACATCACCCCGACGAACGACCTCGTGGAATGCCGACGGCAGAGCGGCCATGACGACACGCACGCCACCAGGTCCGGCCTGCGCGCCATCCGCTGGGCAGTGCCGGAGCCACACGCGGCCTAGCTGTTGTTCCCACTGACGTTGTGAGCACGGTTGATGGGTGATTTGCCGCCGATGCCGGTATGGGGTCTGTGGTGATTGTAGCTATGGATCCAGTCTTGGTAGGTGGCTGCTCGGG
>NZ_SOFA01000001.1:0-130396 GCF_004402835.1 Cryobacterium sp. Sr3
CTCAGCGCCGATGGTACTGCAGGGGGGACCCTGTGGGAGAGTAGGACACCGCCGGACTCAACGTAGCAACACACACAATGGCCACCCCAACGGGTGGCCATTGTGCGTTAACCACCACCACCGCCCCGCCCGGTGGCCACCAACAGCAACGCCCCCGCCCCATCCACCCCGCGGCGCACATCCAGCAGCGGTCGTGGCCAACTCAGGAGATCCAGCCGGGCCGTGCCGGGCATCCGCACCAATGCCGCACTAACCCGCGGCGGCCGTCTACTGCGGGCAACAGATGTCCTGAGTTTGCCACACACACACGGGCCCTGGTGCGAGGGCGCCCCGCGGGCGGCAGCGCCACATTCTTCGTCGGATACGTCGCGGGAACGGCCGGGGAGAGGTCCGTTGCCCTACCGCTGGGGGAAACCGTGCGGGAGGCTATGCAGAATGGGCTGAAGACGGTCGAGACGCTCCCGCTCGAGCTTCAGCGCCGTGGACTCCCGGCTTCGGCGCACCGCGGCGACCCCGGCCAGGAAGACCTCCGCCGGGACCTCTGGCTTCGGCGACACGAACGGGGCGGCCTCGGTGGACAGGCTGTCTGCGAGGCGCAGCCGCGTAGCCGGAGTCAGCTTGTCGGCCTGGCGGAGAAACTGCGCGATGCGGCGGGACAGGCGATCGGGGAGACGCACAATGTCGACCGTCTGCGCCCAGGCCTCGAGCACGGGCGGCAGCGGGACGGTTCGATCAGTGAGGCGGGGCACCCGCTCGTGCTGGCTGTACGTGCCGGCCAGCAGGTCGCCCAGGCGTTTGGACTTGCTGTTCAGAAGCGCAGTGGTGGCGGCGATGCCGCCGAACGTCAAGTAGATCTCGATGATGCCCAGCAGGGCGCGGATGAACGCGTGGCGCAGCTGGATCGCGCCGCCGTCGTCGCGAACGATGCGGGCGCCGATGGCGAGCTTGCCCAGGGACCGTCCGCCGCTGGCCGTTTCGACGGCCATCGGCACGATGAGCAGGCAGACCACTAGGCCTGCGATCCCGAGCGCCCGTCCGAGTGCGTCGTCGATTGCCACGCCCGTGAGGCCGGCCACAAGAAAGGCCACCCCCAGGAAGAGGAGGATGTAGGCAACATAATCGATGATCGTTCCGGCGGCGCGCAGGATGATGCTGGCCGCCCTTACATCGAGGGCAACGGCCTCGCCGGTGACCAATTCCTGCTCGCTCCACGAATACTGGCCGTGATCGGCCACCTTGCCGGGCTGCTCCATGTCTACTATTAGAGCAGATGGACCTTGACGCATATTCAGCGGCGCACCGCGCCGAGTGGGACCGCCTGGCTGAGCTCGGTACGCAGCGGCGGCTCTCCGGCGCGCAGGCAGACGAGCTGATCGAGCGGTACCAGTCCGGCGCGACCCAGCTGTCGGCGATCAAGTCGACCGCCGGTTCGACGCTGGAGGGTGACCGGCTCTCGGTGGCGCTGTCCCGGGCGAGGCTGCGGTTCACGGGGGCGAGCGCGAACGTTGTTTCCCAGATCCCGAGCTTTTTCGTGCTGCAGTTGCCAGCCGCCCTCTACCGCCTACGGTGGCTGACCCTTGCCGTGGCGGTAGTGACGATTGTGGTCGCGGGCCTCTACGGTTTCTGGATCTCCGGCAACCCTGAGGCCCTGGCCGCCGTCGGCTCCGACGCCGAGCTGCAGAAACTCGTCAACGAGGATTTCGTCAACTACTATTCGGAGAATCCCGCGGCATCCTTCACCGGCTTGGTCTGGACCAATAACGCGTGGATCGCCGCCCAGGCCATCGCCTTTGGGATCCTCGGCGTCTACGTACCCTACATCGTGCTGCAGAACGCGCAGAACGTCGGCATCACGGCCGCAGTCATGTTCGCCTACGGCAAGGGCGACGTGTTCTTCCTGTACATTGCACCGCACGGCATGCTCGAACTGACCGCTATTTTCGTGGCCGCGGCAGGTGGACTGCGCATCTTCTGGGCCTGGATCGCCCCGGGGGCCCGCACTCGCGCGCAGGCTTTGGCCGAGGATGCCCGCGCCCTCTCGACGGTGGCCATTGGTCTGGTCTTCGTGCTCTTCGTCTCCGGGGTGATCGAGGGTTTCGTCACCCCGGCCCCGTGGCCGTGGCCGGTGAAGATCGGGATCGGCGCGGCCGCCCTCCTCGCCTTCCTCGCCTACATGCTCGTGCTCGGCCGGCGTGCCGTGCGGGCGGGTGAGACCGGCGACCTGGCCGAATTCGAGGCCGGCAGCACTCGGATCTACGCGGCCTAGCGCCTAGAGCCGGCCGGCGGCCTTGAGCGCGATATAGCGGTCGGCCAGTGCGGGTGGCAGGTCGGCGGGGGAGCCGGTGACGACCTCGGCGCCCTGGCGTCGGATGGCGGCCGAGACCCTGGCCACGTCGAGCAGTGCCCGTTCGGCGGCCGCCGCCCGGTAGATCTCCTCCCGGTTGCCGCGCGGGCGCGTGGCCTCCAGGGTGGTTGGGTCGGTGACGGATGCGACGATCACGGTGTTTCTGCGGGTCAACTGGGGGAGCACCGACAGCAGGGCGCTCGAGGCTCCGGCCGCGTCGATCGACGTGATCAGTACGACCAAGGCCCGGCGGCTCGTCACCGCGCGCACCTCCCCGGGAACGGCCGACCAGTCAGTCTCGATCAGCTCCGGTTCGATCAGGGCCATGGTGTCGACCATGCGCGAAAGGAGCTCCGCTCCCTGCGCACCCTGCACGCGGCCGCGCACCCGACGGTCGTAGGCGATGAAGTCCACGTGGTCGCCGGCCCCGGCCGCCAGCGCGGCGAGCAGCAGCGACGCCTCGAAAGCCGTGTCGAGGCGCGGCTCGTCGTCGATGCGCGCGGCCGAGGTGCGGCCGCTGTCGATCAGGATGACCACCCGGCGGTCCCTTTCGGGGCGCCAGGTGCGCACCATGACGTCGTTGTGCCGGGCCGTGGCCCGCCAGTCGATCGAGCGTACGTCGTCTCCGCGCACGTATTCGCGAATGGAGTCGAACTCGGTGCCCTGGCCGCGCACGAGCAGGCTGGTGCGCCCGTCGAGCTCCTTGAGTCGGGTCATGCGCGACGGCAGGTGCTTGCGCGAGTTGAAGGGCGGGAGCACCCGAATCTGGCCCGGTGCCCGGAGGGTGGCCTGACGGGCCCACAGCCCGAGCGGCCCGAACGAGCGCACCGTGACCTGGTCCACCCGGCGTTCACCGCGCCGGGTGGGCGTCATTCGCAGCGACACCAGCCGTCGTTCGCCAGGAGGCAGCACCAGCGGCGTGCGGTTGTTGCCCGTCCCGGCTGACGGCTGCCAGGCATCCCGCACCACCATGGTCAGTCGTCGACCCCCGGTGTTGGTCAGGTACAGGTCGCTCGTCACGCTTTCGCCCAGGCGCACCCGGGAGGGCATGCTGCGGGAGAGCACGATCTTCCGCGGCGATCCGGCCTGGGCCAGGTCCAGGATGCCGAGACCCACCAGGGCGAGCACCCATAGTCCCAGCACGGCCGTCGCCATCCCCGGGGTACTCCCGAGTATCACGATCGGCACGACGCCGAGCGCGAGGAGGGCAACGAACCGACCGGTGAGCGTCACTTAGATCGGCACCTGCACCTGGGCGAGCACGGCACGCAGGATCGCGTCCACGGACACGCCCTCGAGTTCCGCCTCCGGCCGCAGCTGCACGCGGTGCCGCCAGACCGGCAGCACCATCGCCTGCACATGGTCGGGGGTGATCGAGTCATAGCCGCTCAGCCAGGCCCACGCCTTGGCCGCGGCGAGGAGCGCGGTCGTGCCGCGCGGGCTGACGCCGAGCTTGACCGACGGGCTGCTTCTCGTTGCGCGGGCCAGGTCGACGATGTAGGCGAGAACGTCCGGACTGGCGCCCACGGATGCCACGGCGGCCTGGGCCGTCTTCAGCTCCTCCGCGCCGAGAACCGCGGTGACGCCCGCACCGGCCAGATCGCGGGGGTTGAAGCCCTCAGCGTGGCGCCGCAGCACCTCGAATTCCGCGTCGCGCTCCGGCACGTCGAGCACGAGCTTGAGCAGGAACCGGTCGAGCTGGGCCTCGGGCAGCGTGTAGGTGCCCTCATATTCGATCGGGTTCATGGTCGCCGCGACGATGAACGGGTCCGGTAGCGGGAGGGAGCGCCCGTCGACGCTGACCTGGCGTTCCTCCATCGCCTCAAGGAGGGCCGACTGGGTTTTCGGCGGGGTGCGGTTGATCTCGTCGGCCAGCAGGATGTTGGTGAAGACGGGGCCCTTGCGGAACTCGAAGTTGCCCACCCGGGCGTCGTAGACGAGTGAGCCGGTCACGTCGCCCGGCATCAGGTCCGGCGTGAACTGCACCCGTTTCGTCTCCAGGCTGAGCGAGTGGCTCAGGGACCGCACCAGGAGGGTCTTGGCGACGCCCGGCACACCCTCGAGCAGCACGTGGCCGCGGGCGAGCAGCGCGATGATCAGCCCGGTTACCGCGCCGTCCTGTCCGACGACGGCCTTGCCGACCTCGGTACGGACTTGGGCGAGGGAGCCTCGCAGGGTATCGACAGGGGTATGAGTGCTCATGAGTCCATTCTTCCGGGTGGCAGGGGCGTGGTCGCGCGGGCCGTGGCCCGCTCAATTTCCTGGATGCGGTCGGAGAGGGCGACGAGATCGGAGTCGGATGCCGGAACGGCGTCCACCAGCACGGTCCGAACGTCGGCCGGCGGCCGGTCGACCACGGTGGCCACCATGGCGATCACATCGTCGAGGCTCGCCAGCCGCGACAACCCGACCTGGCCGGCAAGGCGCTGCACGGCGCCCACCCGCAGTGCGTCGAGGGCGCGCAGACGGGCGTTGCTGCGCGCGTAGAGCCGGGCCCGTCCTTCCATCGTCTCGCTGGCCCGCACGGTGACCGGCAGGTTCTCGGCGACGAGAGGCCCGAAGCGCCGCCCACGCCAGACGGCCGCGGCCACGGTGACCAGCACCAGCAGGATCAGGGTCGGGGTAACCCAACCGGGCGTCAGTTCGCCGAGCGACGGCGTTCCGGTTCCCGGCACATCGGCGATCGTGGGCAGGTACCAGACGAGGTCGTCCCCCGCGCCCAGCAGGTTGAGTGCGAGAGCGGCATTGCCGGCCTGGCCGATCTTCTCGTTGCTGAACAGGGTGCCGTCGGCGAGCAGGGTGAGGGTCCGGTCGGCGGTTGCCTGTTCGACCAGGGCGAAGGCGTTCTCTCCCGAGGTGAAGCATCCGCTCAGCTCGGCGTCGTCGGCCGGGATCGTGAGTGTGGAGCCGCCGGGGGAGAGCTTGTCGGCCTTGACCGCGGCCGCGACCGTGCAGGCGGCACGGGACACCGCGGTCTGGGACACGCCGCCGAAGCCCACCGAGGGGATCAGCGTCTGCAGCGCCAGGAAATCGGGGGAGGCCACCACCGTGCGCGGGGCCAGGGCGGACATCGCGCTCAGCTGGTCGTCGGTGAGGTAGCCGCTCTCGTCGAAGAAGAACACGGTGGAGTTGGCGGCGGCGCCGGCCAGGCTCCGCGCCTCCGCGAGGGTGTCGGCGGCGGTGACGTTGACACCCTGTCGGCGGAGTACCTCGACGAGCGCCCGCGCGCCGGCTGGGGCCGCGCTGTCGGCCCCGAGGGGCTTACCGCCCACGCCGCCGCCCGCAGCGAGGACGGTGCTGACGACGGCGACGATCAGTGCGCTGACGCCGGCGAGCAGCCAGTACCGCGCCCGGCGTCCGGCTTCGCGCAGGGTTGGTGTGGAGGAGACGGCGTTTTCGGCCGACTGTGAGGCCGTTTCGATGAGAAGACTCATGGCTTCTTCGTCGGGGCTGGGTCCTCGAGGTGCGGCGGCCGGGCGGCCCGCAGGTCGCTCTCGAGCGCCGCCAGGGCCAGGAAGCGCTGCTCGGTGCCGTCGACCCCCAGGTAGCGCACCCCGTCGAAGAGCTCGGCCGCCTCGCTCAGTCGCACCCGTTCGCCGGGAAAGGCCTCGGCGGCCCGCGCCGCGAAGGAGTGCGCGGTGGTGCCCGGCGTCACGATCAGGATGGTGCGCTCGGACAGTCCGCGCGCCAGCGCCCGGAACATCTCGGCACTCGCCAGGTTCCAGTCCCGGTGGGAGGCGGCGGCCAGCGCGGCACGACGCAGGTCGACGGCGCCGCGACGGTCGTCGACGCCGAAGAGGTCGGACGCGAGCCGGCTGCGCCGGTTGAGCCGGGGCAGGCCGAAAATGAGGAGGGCGGCGACGACCAGGACCACCACGGCCACGGTCAGGAGCAGGGGCACCCAGGCGGCGAAACCGTCGGCCGAGGGCGCGGTGAGGGAGGCGAACCAGTCCAGAATCGATGTCGACAACCGGTCGAACCAGGTGGGCTTGGCGGCCTCGTACGGAGCCTTGGCCAGCTCTTCCCGCAGCCACTTCCGCGCTTCGGGCGCGCCGGGATCGACCGGTATCGCCGCCCGGATCACCGTGTGGATGTGCGACCCTGCGATCATGCTCAGGCAGTCTCCGAGGCGTGTGCCGGCTTCGACCGGTAGGGGTCTAGACCGGCGCCGGCGGCCGATTCGACGAATCGGGCCAGCTCGAGGTCGAGGCCTTCCTTGCGCATCCGCAGATCGATGTAGATCAGGGCGGTCGCGGCCGACTGCACCACGGCTGCTACGGCGCCGAGCACCAGGCCGATGAGGATGGTCAGAACGTACAGGATCACTGACGGGAGGTACGCATCGAAGGCGGCGTTCGGGTCGACCACGGAGATGGCGGCACCGAACAGGAGCGACAGCGGCGTCGTCACAATCTGGGAGACGACGTTCACGACCGTCGCGACCAAGAACTGCACGCCGAACGTGCGCCAGAAGTAGCCGCGGGTCAGCGACCAGGACCGCCCCACCGCCGCCCGGATGCCGAGCCGTTCCAACACGATCATGCTCGGCACGAGCGAGGTCTTCGTGAACAGCCAGATGCCGAGCGCGAGAAGGGCGACCGTACCGAGGATGCCGGTGACCACCGCCAGACCCACGCCCGCTCCGCCGAGGGAGGCGAAGAACACCACCAGTCCGGCCACGAGGGCGATGGCCGCAATCAGGGCCGAACTCAGCATCAGGGTCCAGAGCACCAGCGGCCAGAGGCGTGGCAGCACGGCGCGCCACAGGGCGCCCAGCCGCAGCTTCTCTCCGAGCGTGGCCCGGGCCACCTCGATCACGATGACGCCCTGCAACAGAGCGGATGCGACCACCGCCAGAGCCAGCGGCACGATGGCCGAGAGCACAATGCTGAGGGTCGCGCCGGCCTCGAGCGCGTCGCGGTCCTCCAGTGGAGAGTTCTCCACCCGTGCGAGCGCGAAGTAGGAGACCAGACCCACGATGACGACGGCGATCAGGGCGACGCCCGCCTGAACGAGCAGCGCGCTGCCGAAGGTCGCCTTCGGGTTGCGACGCAGAACCTGGAACGGCGCCCACAGCAGGGTTCCGAAACCCAGCGGGCGCAGAGGGATCAGTCCCGGTCTGGGTGGCGGCGTCCAGGTCGGTGGGGGACCCCAGACCGGCGGCGTATTCGCGCCGGGAGCAGCGGTCGGTTTTGCCGGGGGCACAAAACCGGCGGGCGCGAGGGGCGGTTTTTGCTCGTCGCCGACCGGGATGCTGCGCCCGTCATCGGTCGGGGAGTGCCAGTTCTGCGGGTCGGTCACGAAACCTATGCTGGCATACCTCGGTGTGGAATGAGCGCGTTGAGCTTTCCTGCGGCGCCGTCGACTACTCTTGAGCCAGTGATTGCATGACTCACCGGGGTATTTTGGGTGACTGAGTGGAAAACGGTTTGATGAACGCACGCATTTTAGTCGTAGACGACGACACCGCGCTGGCCGAGATGATCGGCATAGTGCTGCACGCGGAGAGCTTCGAGCCGGTCTTCTGCGCCGACGGCTCCCTGGCCCTGGAGGTCTTTCGCGCCGTCAAGCCCGATCTGGTCCTGCTGGACCTGATGCTGCCCGGCCTCGACGGCATCGAGGTCTGCAGCCTGATCCGCGCCGAATCCGGCACGCCCATCATCATGCTGACCGCGCGAACCGACACGACGGATGTCGTGAAGGGCCTCGAGTCCGGCGCTGACGATTACATGGTCAAGCCGTTCAACCCGAAGGAACTGGTCGCCCGGATCCGCACGCGCCTGCGCCCGATTTCATCGGAGACCCCCGCCAACCTGCAGATCGGGGACCTGGTCGTCGATGCCGCCGGGCACGAGGTGCGGCGCGGTTCGCGGCAGATCAACCTCACCCCGCTCGAATTCGACCTGCTGCTGGCACTTGCGTCCAAGCCCCAGCAGGTCTTTACCCGGGAAATGCTCCTGGAGCAGGTCTGGGGCTACCACTACAAGGCGGACACCCGCCTCGTCAACGTGCACGTGCAGCGTTTGCGCGCCAAGGTCGAAGACGACCCGGACAACCCGCGCATCGTCATGACGGTGCGCGGGGTCGGCTATCGGGCCGGCGCGGCCGGCTAGGTTCCTCGTGTTCGGTGGCACCGGTAACGACCGCAGCGTGTGGCGGGACTGGCGGGACTGGCGGGACTGGCCGGCCAGGATCGGCGGACTGTGGCGTTCCTCGCTGCAGTTCCGCACGGTGACCATCACGGTGGCGCTGTCCGGGGTGGCCATCATGGTGGTCGGGGTCTACATCTCCGCGAGTGTGGGCAACGACCTGTTTCAATCAAGACTGAACCAGGTGCTCGTCGACTCGAACCGGGCCACGACCGCCGCCCAGGGCATCTTCGACGCCTCCGACGCCGCGGACCGGGTGGAGGTGCAGACCCTGGTGGGCTCCGCCCGCACCCTGATTACCGCGGCATCCTCGTCCCAGATGATCGCCATCTTCCGGTCTCCCGGGCAGGACGCCTCCACTGTGGCGCCGCAGGACTCCTCGTCATTCGGTGATTCGACCGGCGTGATCACGCCCGCTCTCCGCCTCCAGGTGCAGGAGAAAGCCGGGGAGCAGTTTTGGCAGTCGGTGACGCTTGCGACGGATGACGGCGCGCTGGTTCCCGGCATCGTCGTCGGTTCCCAGCTCACCGTGCCGGTCGCCGGCCGGTACGAGCTGTACATCGGGTACAGCCTGGCCGACGCCGAGGCAACCCTGGCTTTCGTGCAGCGAACCCTCGGCATCGCCGGCCTGGTGCTGATCCTTCTGATCGGTGGCGTGACCTGGATTGTAGTGCGCTTCGTGGTCACCCCGATCCGCGTGGCCGCGGCCACCAGCGCGCGGCTGGCCTCCGGTGACCTCGGCGTGCGCATCCCGGAAAAAGGTGAAGACGTCATCGCGACGCTGGCCCGTTCCTTCAACGGCATGGCGGACAGCCTGCAGAGCCAGATCAAGGAACTCGCCGACCTGTCCGAGGTGCAGCAGCGCTTCGTGTCGGACGTCTCGCACGAGCTGCGCACCCCGCTGACGACGATCCGGTTGGCCGGCGACGTTCTCTATGACCACCGTGCCACGTTCCCGCCGGCGGTCGAACGCACGGCCGAGCTCCTGCACACGCAGGTCGAGCGCTTCGAGCTGCTGCTGAGCGACCTGCTCGAGATCAGCAAATACGACGCCGGGTCGGTGCAGCTGGAGACTGAGCCCACGAACCTGGTGCACCTGGCCGAGGACGCCATCGAAGGGTTGCGCTCGCTCGGCGACTCCAAGGGCACGGTGCTGACCCTGGTGGCACCGGGCGGGCACCTCGACGCGGACGTCGATCCCCGCCGCATCCGCCGCATCATGCACAACCTGATCGGCAATGCCATCGAGCACGGAGAGGGCAAGCCGATCATCGTGTCCGTCGACAGCAACGAGAGCGCGGTGGCCCTGTCGGTGCGCGACTACGGCATGGGTATGAGCCAGGCCGAGATGGCCCACGTTTTCGACCGGTTCTGGCGGGCCGACCCGTCGCGCAAGCGCACCATCGGCGGCACCGGCCTCGGCCTGTCGATCTCCCTCGAAGACGCCGTCGTGCACGGCGGCTGGCTGCAGGTCTGGTCGCACCCGGGGGAGGGGTCGTGCTTCCGGCTAACCCTGCCGCGCAGCGCGAACGGAACGCTGTCGAGCTCGCCGAGCCCGCTGCCCCCGGCCGATGCAGGCGGCGGCACGGCCGCCGGAGAAACGGGAGGGCACTATGCGTAGTCGAACCCGGATGTTCGCTGGCCTGGTCGCGCTCGCGGTGGCCCTGACCGGATGCGCGGGAATCCCGCGCGACGGAGGCGTGCGCGCGGGGCAGACCGTGCAGCCCGGCGCCACCCCGGCACCCGTGTTCCTGCCCTCGCGACCGCAGAAGGACGCCACCCCCGAGGCGATCCTGCGCGGCTTCATCGACGCGGCGACGAGCCCCGACAACGACTACGCGATAGCGCGGGAGTTCCTGGCTCCGAACTACAGCAGCTCCTGGGAGCCCGACTCCGGGGTGACCATCGACGACGCCACCGGGCGCAGCACCGTCTCCGTCGGCGAGGGTCAGATGCAGTTCTCGGTGAATCCGGTCGCCGAGGTGGATGAGCGCGGCGAGTACCGCGAGGTCGAGTCGCCCACCGCGGTGGCGTTGCGCTACCAGTTCGTGCAGGTCGGCGGCCAGTGGCGCATCGGCGCGGCCCCGAACGGCACGGTCGTCGATCGGAATATCTTTCAAGATGTCTTCACCGCCCAGGCGCTCTACTTCTTCGACCCGGGCTTCAGCTACCTGGTGCCCGATCTGCGCTGGTACCCGCGCAGTGGGGCTACTCTGACGAAGATCGTCAACGGACTGCTCGACGGCCCGAGCCCCTGGTTCACCGGAGCCGTCGTGACGGCGTTCCCCGACGGCACCAAGCTCACCGCCGATGCCGTGCAGGTCATCGCCAGGGATGCCAAGGTCGACCTCAACAGCGAAGCGCTGAACGCCGACCGGGTCACCCTGCAGCGAATGAAGGCCCAACTGTCCAACAGCCTTCCGCCCGGGCTGTCCGCCACCATCACCGTCAACCGCAACCTGCAGGACATCGCCGAGTTGAGTGCGAACGCCCCGACCGCGAATTCCCGCGTCGACGCCCGGGCGCTGATCCTGCGCGAGGGCGAATTCGGATTCCTGGCGGCAAGCGGTTCCTCGATCAGCCCGATCGCCGGATTGTCCGGCTCGATCGTCGCCCTGGACCCGACCTCCGTCACCCTCTCGCCCGGTCAGACCGCGGCCGCCGTGCTGACGGGAACGGGAGTGTACGGCGTCAGGGTCGGTGACGACCCGGTGCAGCTCGATCCCCGCCAGGGGTTGATCGCGCCTGCCATCGACAATTACGGCTTCGTCTGGTCGGTGCCCGCCGCCCGCCCCGGTGAACTGTTCGTGTACGGCCCGAACGGCGAAGCGACCGCCGTCCCTACACCGTGGCCGGAAGTCTCGGCGATCCAGTCGTTGCGCGTGTCGCGGGACGGCACTCGGCTGATCGCCCTGCTCCAGTCGGGCAAGGACAGCCGATTTGTCGTCAGCGCCATCACCCGGGACGAGAGCACCCCGGTCGCGCTGGGCGACGCGGTGCTTCTGGCCGCGCCGGGAGGCACGGCCGTGGACGCGGCCTGGATCGACGAACTCACCGTGGCCTGCCTGACCCGCCTCCCCAGCGGTGAGGGACGGATCGTGGCCTTGCAGCTGGGTGGACTCACCACGCGCCTCGAGTCCGCGCCGGACAGCGTCACCATGGTCGGCAGCAACAACCTGCGCGACCTGCGTGCGCTCTCGTCCACGGGCGGTCTCCTGGTGCAGCGCGGTGCCGGCTGGCAGGAACGACTCGGCGGTGTCACCCTCCTGGCCACCCAGCAGGGCATCGGCGGGTAGCCCCTCCACCGATCGTGCGGAAGCCGGTTCTGCACCGGTTCGAGCCCCGCGCCCGGGCCGGCCGGGCCTGGCCCCACGATGGCGGGATGCGCCCTCCAGCCGGCCTCTCCCGGGCTGCCCTCGACGCGTGGGCAGTTCTGATGCCCACCGAGTGCAGCGGCTGCGGCATGCCCGACCGGGCCCTGTGCGGGGTCTGCCGGGCAGCCCTGGCACCGCGGGCGCACAGCTCCGAACGATCGGGTGTCCTGGTGTGGTCCGCTTTGGACTACTCCGGCGTGGCCAGGCGGGTCCTGGGAGCGTTCAAGGACGGTGGCCGAACGGATGCCGCCGGCGCGCTGGCCGGTCCGCTCCGGGTCGCCGTGGCTGCGGCGCTGGCCACCATACCGGAGGGTGCCGGGGTGCACCTCGTGACCGTCCCCTCGTCACAGCAGGCGTGGCGCATCCGTGGCTATCACCCGGTGGAGCTGCTGCTCCGTCACTCGGGGCTCCGGCCGACTCGGTTGCTCCGTACCGTGGGCGAGACGCAGGACCAGGTCGGACTGGGCAGCGCAGAGCGAGGCCGGAATCGAACGGGTTCGCTGGTCGCGAACCGGTCGCTGTTCGGCCTCCGTATCCTGGTCGTCGACGACATCCTGACCACTGGGGCAACCGTGCTCGAGGTGCGACGTGCCCTGCTCGCTGCGGGCGGCGAGGTCGTCGGCGTGGCCACTCTGGCGGAAACACGGCGTCGTTTCCCCGTTGCCGAAAGTACATCGAAAACAGATTGACAAAAGGCTGTGACTTATCCGGCGCGCACGGCTACGGTGGGTCGTGAAGGCGCGTAATAATCGCCCAGATACGGGCGGTTCGCCAGATCTGGAGGTCGTCATGGAAATTAACATCGTTGGACGAAACCTAGGGATCACTGATCGTTTCCGCGAGTATGCCACCGAGAAGGCCGAGAAGGTCGCCGGTCTTGCCGAGAAGGCGCTGGCTCTCGAGATCAAGCTGAGTCGCCACCGGGAGAAGAACGGCGCCACGGGCAACGACCGGGTCGAACTGACCCTGATCGGCAAGGGGCCGATCGTTCGAGCCGAAGCCGACGGCTCCGACAAGTACGCGGCGTTCGACGTCGCCCTGGGGCGGTTGCTCGAACGGGTGCGCCGCGCCAAGGACCGCCAGAAGCTGCACCGCGGCGGGGCCCACCGTCCCATCTCGTTGCACGACGCGGCATCCGTCGATTTCAGCGTGGTCGACATCAAGCCGGCCGACGCCGAGGTGCTCGAGCGGGTGCGCACCGGAGCAATCCCCGTCGTGAACGCGGAGACGCCGGCAACCGAAGAACCGGACGACGTCTACAACCCCGTCGTCATCCGCCGCAAGGTTTTCGCGGCCGCACCGATGACCGTCGACGACGCCCTCTACTTCATGGAACTCGTCGGCCACGACTTCTACCTGTTCCAGGATGCCGTAACCAAGCGTCCGAGCGTCGTCTACCGTCGCAAGGGCTGGGACTACGGCGTGATCGAACTGGACGAGAACGCCGATGAGGCCGGGGAGGTCGTGCCGCCCTCTCGGGAGCGCAGCAACTGACCATCCAGCCTTGTTATAGTTGCCGCATGCCGGACGTTGTGAGCGTGCGGCAACGACGACAGGCGTGTGCACACGCCGTGACGACTAGTGGAGTGCATTCGTGGCCTCAATTCTGGAAAAAGTACTTCGTGTTGGTGAAGGGCGTCTGCTGCGCCGTCTCGAGCAGTATGCGAAGGCCACCAATGCGTTGGAAGATGACTTCAGCCACCTCACCGATGAGGAGTTGAAGAACGAGACCGTGGTGCTGCGTGAGCGCTACTCGGGCGGTGAGTCGCTGGACGACTTACTGCCCGAGGCGTTCGCCGCCGTGCGTGAAGCCTCGACCCGCACCCTGGGACTGCGCCACTTTGATGTGCAGCTGATGGGCGGGGCGGCCCTGCACCTCGGCAACATCTCCGAAATGAAGACCGGTGAGGGCAAGACCCTCGTGGCCACGACGGCGGCCTACCTGAACGCCATCACCAGCCGCGGCGTGCACATCATCACGGTCAACGATTACCTCGCCAGCTACCAGAGCGAGCTGATGGGTCGCGTGTTCCGTGCCCTCGGCATGACCACCGGCTGCATCCTGTCCGGCCAGACGCCGGCCCAGCGCCACGAGCAGTACCTGGCCGACATCACCTACGGCACGAACAACGAGTTCGGGTTCGACTACCTGCGCGACAACATGGCCTGGCAGTCCTCCGACATGGTGCAGCGCGGGCACTACTTCGCCATCGTCGATGAGGTCGACTCGATCCTGATCGACGAGGCGCGCACGCCCCTGATCATCTCCGGTCCTGCCTCCGGCGAGGCCAACCGTTGGTTCACCGAGTTCGCGAGCCTGTCGACCAAGCTCATCCCCGACGTCGACTTCGAGGTCGACGAGAAGAAGCGCACCGTGGGCGTGCTGGAACCCGGCATCGAAAAGGTCGAGGACTACCTCGGCATCGACAACCTCTACGAGTCCGCGAACACCCCGCTGATCTCCTTCCTGAACAATGCGATCAAGGCCAACGCCCTGTTCAAGAAAGACAAGGACTACGTCGTGATGAACGGCGAGGTGCTGATCGTCGATGAGCACACCGGGCGCATCCTGATGGGCCGTCGCTACAACGAGGGTATCCACCAGGCGATCGAGGCCAAGGAGGGCGTCGCGGTCAAGGCGGAGAACCAGACCCTGGCGACGGTCACCCTGCAGAACTACTTCCGGCTCTACTCGAAGCTGTCCGGCATGACCGGTACCGCGGAGACCGAGGCGGCCGAGTTCATGAGCACGTACAAGCTCGGCGTGGTGTCCATCCCCACGAACAAGCCGATGAAGCGCATCGACCAGTCAGACCTGATCTACAAGAACGAAGAGGCCAAGTTCGGCCAGGTCGTCGAGGATATCGTCGCCCGGCACGAGAAGGGGCAGCCGGTCCTGGTCGGCACGACGAGCGTCGAGAAGAGCGAATACCTGTCGCGCTTGCTCGCCAAGAAAGGCGTGCGGCACGAGGTGCTCAACGCCAAGAACCATGCCCGGGAGGCCGCGATCGTCGCGCAGGCCGGACGTCTGGGCTCGGTGACCGTCGCCACCAACATGGCCGGTCGAGGCACAGACGTCATGCTCGGCGGCAACGCCGAGTTCCTCGCCGTCGCCCAGATGAACGCGAAAGGCCTGAGCCCGGTCGAAACCCCCGAGGACTACGAGACCGCCTGGGACGACGTGTTCGACGCCGTCAAGGCCGAGGTCGCCGTGGAGGCCGCGAAGGTCGTCGACGCCGGCGGCCTCTACGTGCTCGGCACCGAACGGCACGAGTCGCGCCGCATCGACAACCAGCTGCGCGGTCGTAGCGGACGCCAGGGTGACCCGGGCGAGAGCCGCTTCTACCTGTCGCTGACCGACGACCTGATGCGCCTCTTCAACGCCGGGGCCGCCGAGAGCCTGATGGGCCGCCAGGGGATTCCCGATGACATGGCGATCGAATCCAAGGTCGTCAGTCGAGCCATCCGTAGCGCGCAGGCGCAGGTCGAGGGCCGCAACGCCGAGATCCGCAAGAACGTGCTCAAGTATGACGACGTTCTGAACCGTCAGCGCGAGGCGATCTACGGCGACCGCCGGCACATCCTGGAGGGCGACGACCTCCACGAGCGCACGCAGCGCTTCCTGGAAGACGTCGTCGACGAGGTCCTCGAGGTGCACACAGGCGAAGGCAACGGCGACGACTGGGACTTCGATGCCCTGTGGACCGAGCTCAAGACGCTGTACCCGGTGGGACTGACCATTGACGAGGTCGTCGCCGAGGCCGGCAACCGCGGCAAGATCAACCGCGACTTCATGCGCCGTGAGATTCTCTCGGATGCCAAGGTCGCTTACCTGCACCGAGAAGAGTCGCTGGGTTCACCGGCGATGCGTGAACTCGAGCGCCGCGTCGTCTTGTCGGTCATCGACCGCCGCTGGCGCGAGCACCTTTACGAGATGGACTATCTGAAGGACGGCATCGGCCTGCGCGCCATGGCCCAGCGCGACCCCCTGGTGGAGTACCAGCGCGAGGGCTTCGTCATGTTCCAGCAGATGATGGGCCAGATCCGCGAGGAGACCGTCGGTTTCCTGTTCAACCTCGAGGTCGAGGTCAGCCAGGCCCCCGGCGCCGTCGCCGGTCCCATCGTCGCCGCCAAGGGACTCGCCCCGGCCGCGGCCGCGGGTGAGAAGCTCAGCTACACCGCCCCGAGCGATTCGGGCGGAGTCGAAGTACGCAACCAGCGCGGACAGATCCAGCAGGCCGCTACCGACCGTGCCCGCCGGGCGAGCGCCGCGGCCCCCGCCGATGAAGCGGAGACGGACGTGGTGGCCGGACCGCCCCAGCGCGGCGCGTTCGGCCAGCGCGGCGACGACTCGAAGCCCGCTCCGGTCAATCGCTCCGAACGGCGCGCTCAGGGCAAGAAGTAGCCCGGTCAGGTCCGTGCGCCTTCATCGAACGATGGAGGCGCTCCCGGGGCCCAGAGCCGCCCGCACCGCGTGGATGCCGTTCATCACGGCGGGGCTCCGCGTCCGGTAAGCGAATTCGACGGAGATTCTTGGATGAAACTGCCTTTTCGGAGTTTTTAGGGTCGATTCCGGCGAAATCTCCGTCGAATTCGTTCGGGCTGCGCGGTGGAGTTCGACGGGGATCCGAACCGCTCGAGCGCTGCCGCGCATCCGGCGGGTCTTGTGGCCAGCATGGGAGAATCGACCCGCCGGGCCGGACCTCCGCGCTGGTCCCGCACTGGTCCGCAGCGGTCACACACGTTCGAGTCGCGTCGCGGTTTACTGCACGCCTACCTCGGCAGTGGGAACAATCCCCTTGCAGCGCGCCCCCGGGGCGAGGGCTCATTTCTCCCGCGGAGCCGGTTATCACAACACGTTGATAGCGCTGGCCCGCCAGCGTTGGTCCATTCCTTCCAGGCGCAGGGCCACGGCGCGAACGCGAACCTTACTGTGCACCATCACGACGGCCTCGATCACGCCGTCTCGCGGCTCGGAAATCGTGACCCGCCCGATCGTGAACGCGGGCCGCTGGGCCTTCTGCCCCTTGACGGCGCGCGCCCGTGCCGAGAGCACCACCCGTTTCAGCAGGTGCCGGTAAACGTCGTCGCTGACCCACCGGGCGAGCTGGTCGAGCTCTCGGGCGCCGGCAAGCACCTCGATCACGCAGCGGGTGAGGTTGATCAGCAGTGGCTCCGGGTCTGGCAGCTGGTCCCTGCTGCTCGGTTGGTGGCCGAAGAAGTCGTCCTGGACGAACTTGTTGTCCCTTGACCGGGGTTGGCGTGCCGGGGTGTTGGCTGGATCGCTCATGACTCCTCCGAGGTGCGTGAGTCCGCTGCCGGCGGCACACCTGCCGTGGCAATCGGGTGGTTCAAGGGGTTCGGGTGGATCCGGCGTGCGATGGAGCAGACATTCGGTGGAGCAGGTGTTGGCGAGGGTCAGGCACCCCCACGCGGGGGGTACGGGCCGTGCTCGACACTCAATCAGCCGGGGACGGTGGTGTCGAGTGCTTTTAAGACCTGTGGATAACCCGGGCAGGATGTTGGTCGTGCGGGCTAACTTCGGGACTGTGCGCTGGGACAACCTTTTCGACGACCTCGAGGGGCAGCTCGAACACGAGTTGCACGCCGAGGAGATCGACCTGCGCGCCGAAGAAGAACGGTTGCGGCTGGGTCGGCTGTCTCTGCGTAACCGATTGACCAACCTCGCGCGCACTCCCGCCGTCGCCGCAGATCCCCGGAAAGGATCAGAGCCCTGGACCGGGTCGGTCCCCGGTGCGGGTGTGCTGCGGATCGTGCTCGCGACGGGGGAGACGATCGCCGTGCGGCCGACCACATTCGGGCGGGATTGGCTGGCGGGTGACCTGCTGGACTCCGTCTCCGCCGGTTCCCAGTGCGTGCTCCCGCTGGCCGCCGTGGCCGGGGTCGTCCTGCGCCGGGGGGAGATCCCCGGATCGCTCGGCACCGAGCCCGAATCCGCAGCCCGGGTCGTGGACCGCATCGGCCTGGCGTTTGTGTTGCGAGACCTCTGCCGACGGCGCTCCAACTTGGAGGTGCACACCCGTGCGGGTGTGCTCCCCGGCACCATCGACCGGGTGGGCCGGGACCACATCGACCTGGCCCTGCACGCGCCGGGTACCCTGCGCCGCGAAGCGGAGGTGCACCAGTACCGCATCGTGCCGGTAGGCGAGATCCAGCTCGTACGGCTGCCCTAACCCTCTGGCCAAACCCTCTGCCCTAACCCTCTGGCCTAACCCTCTGGCCTAACCCTCTGGCCTAACCCTCTGGCCTAACCCTCTGGCCTAACCCTCTGGCCAAACCCTCTGGCCAAACCCTCTGGCCAAACCCTCTGGCCAAACCCTCTGGCCTAATCCTCTGCGCCAACGCTCTGCGCCAACCGTCCGCGCTGAGCCGCCGTGCCTTTCGCATTCACAGCCCGCAGCAACTCGTCCGAACGAATTCGACGGAGATTTGAGTCTGAACAGCCCGTTTGGGCTCGAGAACGGTTGTTTGACCAAGTATCTCCGTCGAATTGGTTCAACGCCGGGGACAGCGGTCCGCCTGGATGAGCAGCGTGCCCCCGTGCGGTCAGCCCTGACCCTCCGGGAGCGGCACAACCACACGACGAGGATGCATCAATCTAGCCGGGTCAGTCGTCGGGACGGATGATCGTGCCGCCGGACAGCTCGGGGATGTTCCCGAAGTCCGACTGCTGCCACAGCGACATGCGCCGGGCCTCTTCGTACTTGGCCTCGATAAAAGACTCGAGCACGATCCGTTCGACCCGCCACACGCCCGCGCTGCCGGCCCCGATCGTGCCTGCGCCGCCCGCCGGGGTGCTCTGGGTGCCGAGCCGGATGGCCGGCAGCTCACCGGTGCGCACCAGCTCCAGCACCTCGGCCACCGTCAACGAGAGGATCTCCGCGGTGTCGGCCAGGGTGAGGAACCGGCCCACACTGGAAGCAGCCCCGGAATCGTTCATGGATCGATTATCCGTCGGCGGGCGGGCCCTAATCGGGGCGGAGTGAGGCTGTGGATAACTTTCCCGCGTGGGGGCGAAGACGACCACGATGGACGTCGAGGCGGATTCCCGGGTCAAACGGAGTTTCGAGCCGAAACTATTGAGTCGGCACCATCGATCCGGCTCCATCGAGTCAGCACCAATTGAGTCAGTATTGGGGAGGCAGGCGCCCGTGAGCAAGACCGCCAGGAACGCACGACCGAAATTCTGGTTCGATCCGCGATTCGCGATCGGGCTGGCGCTCGTGGTCGCCGCCGTCGGAGGCGTCTATCTGATCGTCTCCGCCGCCGACCGGTCCACGGCGGTGTTCACCGCGCGCTCGGCGCTCGCCGTCGGGGACCGAGTGGAGGCATCCGACCTCGTGGCCACGCAGGTGCGGCTTGGTGTAACGGGAGACCTGTACGTGACCCCCGACGGGCTGCCGGATGACGGGCTGGTCGTCACCCGCACGATCGCCGCCGGGGAACTCGTGCCTGCGTCCGCGGTCGGGCGCACCGCCGGCACCGAGGTCACGAGCGTGGTCGTTGAGCTGACCAGCGCCCTGGCCTTGAACATCGGTCCCGGCTCCGTGGTCGATGTCTGGTCCGCCCGCAAAACGGACCCGAACACGTTCGGGCCGCCGACGGTGCTCGTCGACCAGGCCGCGGTCGTGCGTCTGGTCGAGCCCACGGGGCTCGTGGCGGGAGGCGGCATTCGAACACTTGAGATCCTGGTGCCGAAGGGAGCCGTCGCGGCGGTGCTGGAGTCCATCGCGAACCGCGACGCCATCGCGGTTGTGCCCGTCAACGCACCGCTGGAGAAGTAAACGTGGCCACCATCGCACTGGCACTCGACCGGAACACCGAAGACCGTCTGCTGATCGACATCATCGAGCAGGGCCATGTGATCGTGGCGCGTTCGACGACTGCGGGCGAGGTGATCCTCGCCCTGCGGCAGCGCGCGCCCGAGGTGGTGATCGTCGGAGCCGGCCGCAGCACGCTCACGGCCGAGCTGATCACCGCCTGCGACGCCCACGGCGCCCGGGTGATCGCGCTCGCCGCCAACGACCAGGACCGACGCAATGCGGCCGGGCTCGGCCTCTTCGACGTGGTCGACGCCGCCGCCGACTGGGCCGAGACTGAGGCGCTGATCGGCGCCGGGGTCGCCATTCCGCTGCGGGTCGGCGATCCGGCGGGCTTGCCCGGCACAAAACGGCAGGGCACGGTCATCGCCGTCTGGGGGCCGGCCGGCGCCCCGGGGCGCACCACTCTGGCGATCAACATCGCGGCGGAGATCGCCGCTGCCGGGCATACCGTCGCCCTGGCGGACATCGACACCTACAGCGGTTCGGTGGCGCCGAGCCTGGGGATGCTCGATGAGGCGCCGGGCTTCGCCGCTGCGTGCCGCCTGGCCGGCTCGGACAGCTTCACCCGGTCCGAATTTGAGCGCATCGCGCAGCGCTACAACTCACCGCAGGGAGCCTTCTGGGTGCTCACCGGCATCGGGCGGCCGTCGCGCTGGCCCGAGCTCTCCACCGAGCGGGTGACGCGCACCATCAACGCGCTCCGTATCTGGGTCGACTACGTCGTGCTCGACACCGGGTTCAGCCTTGAGAGCGACGAGGAGATCTCCAGTGACCTGTTCGCCCCGCGCCGCAACGCGGCCACCCTGACGGGCCTCGGACTGGCTGACCACGTCGTCGCCTGCGGCCTCGCCGACCCGGTCGGGATGGCCCGGTTCCTGCGCGCCTGGGTGGACCTGGCCGAGGTGGTCACGACCGATCAGGTCAGCGTGGTCATGAACCGGGTGCGCCGGGGCGCGGTCGGGCTGGATGCGAACGGGCAGGTCGTATCGGCGCTCCGCCGGTTCGGCGGCATCGAGTCGCCGATCCTGGTGCCGCAGGACCAGGTGTCCACGGATGCGGCCATCGTCGCCGGGCGCACGCTGCGGGATGCCGCGCCGAAGTCCCCGGCGCGCACCAGCATCCGTCGCTTCGTGCGCACGGAGCTGCTGCCGGTGCCCGCGCCCGCCACGGGGCGACGGCGCCGGGAATCGAGATGGCGCCGGCCAGCGGTGGCCACCTGAGCCCACCGTCGGCGTCGAATCCCGCGTCGAACCCCGCATCGACTTGCGCGTCGACCCTTGTGCCGACCCCGGTGCGGAAGGCCGCACCGGCGCTCATTCCTGAAGCGGGATCACCTCAACCCGGTCGCCGGGGCCCGTGACGACCAGCACCCGCTTTCCGGTTACGCCGGTGAGGGCCTGGGCGAGATGCTCCACCGTTGCCGAGCTACCGGCGCCGTCGGCGCGCTTTAGCACGAAGACGGCCGCGCCTCCGGTCGCTGCGCCGATTGCGAGGCTGAGAAGTTCCGGGTCGGCGTCCGTTACCAGGAGCACGCGGCCGATGGTGCGCGCCGGCTGCGGGGCCTCTGCACTCACCGAGCGGTCTCGTCGCCAGACAGCGAAATGATACCCAGCGGCGAGGCCGGTGGCTACCAGCAGCCCCAGCGAGGCCCGCACCCGGTCGATCACGCTGTCCCCGGTGAAGTCGCCGAGGGCGAACTCGAAGAGCCGGTAGCCGATCACCAGAAGCGTCACGATGGCAACGACCGCGCTCACGCCGAACACCAGGATCAGGTACACCCTTCGTCCCGTGGAGCGGACCTCCGCGGGGGAGAGCGGCGTCGTAGGCTGCCAGGCCAGCCACCACACCGGGCCGCCGACGACGAGGGCGCTGATGCCGCCCAGCAGGAGGGTTCGGGTTCCTGAACCGGCGAGCGGGGTGGTCGTGGCGGCGAGGATCGCGTTCACGACCACGCCCAGCCCGGAGGCCGCGGCCACGAGACCCACGCCGGAGGTCACAAGCTTCGTCGCCACCCTCGTCGTGTCCGACCGGGCCAGGGTCAGGCCCCGGTGGTAGCTCCAGACGAGTGCGCCGATGAAGGCGACCGAGACGCCGAAACCCAGTAGGTCGAGGATGTCGGTGACCGGGTCGGTGCGGTCGATAGCCAGTCTGAGCAGCAGGAACAGCACGGTTCCGACCCCGCTCAGCGTCAGGATGGCCGCCCCGGCCACGCCGACGGCCACGACCATTAGATCGGCGAGGCCGCCGCGCAGGTCGCGGGCCTGGCTGCGGATCCAGTGCCACCACCAGATGACCAGCCCGCCGGCGAACCAGATGAGCGCCTGGAGGGTCAACTCCCACCAGGGTTCGCCCGGGGTGAGGCTCGGTGCGGCGTCGACGGCGGCGTCGAGAAGAGAGCTGAGGGCCGTGACGGCGCCGCCCACCGCGATCACGAGACCGAAGACGGAACCGAGGATCGGGGCCACGGTGACCAGCTGGGTGGGGCTCTTCTCCTCGTGCCGGGACATCCACAGGTGCCAGACCCACACGCCGGCCCAGACCACTCCGGTGGCGAAGAGACGCGGTTGCCAGTCCCCGCGCACGAGCACGGCCGCCGTGGTCAGCAGGGCGGTGCTGAACGTGACAAGGGAGACCGTATACAGGCCGGCCAGGTAGAGCCCCCAGGCGACGGATGATCGTTCCGCGCCGTCCATTCGGCGCCACAGCACCCACCAGAGTACGGCCGCGAACGGGCCGGCGATGAGGGTGAACGCGAGCGAGCGGGCGAGCCCGGTGATGTCGCTGGAGGCAAGTGCGTTGCCGGTGTCGAGGAGGCGCCCGAGCAGTCCGCTCACTCCGATGGCGGCAATCACGACCAGGGCGAAGAGCAGAATGTATACGATCACCCGGCGTACCGTGGGCTGGGCCGCGCTCTCCCCGGATGGCGTCGATTTGCGCACCGCGATCACGATGCCGGCGATACCGCCGCCGATCACCAGGACGGCAACCAGCAGCACCACGCTGACCATCAGGAACCGGCCTTCGGATTCGGGCAGATGTTGAGTTCGTAGGGGGCGTCATCGATCAACCACGTGCCGTCGACGGCCACCAGGTCGAAGACACCCTGGGTCTCGTACTCGTCGGCTCCGAAGGGGCCGCTGCCGTAGGAGGTGACGATGGACACCTTCACGTCGGCCGACTCGGCCCGCTCGGTGGTCGACACGAGAGTGACCCGCATGTTGTCGGTGGGGCCCCGGCCGAAGTCCTCGCAGCCATTGAAAGCGTCCTCGGTGAGGTACGCGCCAGCGGCCTGCTCGTCGCCGTTGATGACGGCCGCGGAATAGTCCTGGACGAGGCCTTCCGGGGTGTCGGCGTCAAGCTGTTCGGGTTCGCCGCCGGTGAAGACGACGATGAGGGCGATGACCACCAGCGCTCCGATCACGGACAGTAGGACAACCAGGGTCCGATCGGGCTTTCCATTTGCTGTGCTCATCTGTTCAGCATGGCCCAAACTACGAGACGGCACCACGACGGCGGTGGCACGTGTCCGGGGGACCTAGGCTATTGCTGTGTCGACGCTCAGTAATCTCGTACTTGCCCAGGGCCGCAGCAGTGCGGAGGATGTGGACTGGCTCCATATGCTTGTCGCGGATGGCCAGCTCCTGGCCGATCTCGCCTTCGCGGACATCGTCGTGTGGGTGCCCAGCAGCACCGGGAGCTTCGTGGCCGTCGCCCACGCCAGGCCGTCGAGCGCCGCCACCCTCTTCTATCGTGACTTCGTCGGGCAGAGCATCAAGGTCGAGTGGCGACAGCAGGTCACCGAGGCTTTCGAAACGGCGAGGATCGTCGACACCACGGCCCCCGACTGGTACGAGGAGACCCCTACCCGGGTGCGCGCGATCCCGGTGCGGCGGCGGCTCAGTTCCACGGGTTCCCAGATCTCGGACACGCCGGTGGCGGTGCTCACCCGGCACACCAACCTGAGTGAGGCGCGCACGCCGAGCCGGCAGGAGCTGACCTTCAACGACTGCGCCAATGACCTCTTCGCCATGATCGCGTCCGGCGATTTTCCCGATCTGGGCGCCCCCACCGGCCCGAGGCGCGGCGCCCCGCGCGCCTCGGACGGACTCATCCGTCTCGACGTCGACGGCGTGACCACGTTCGCGAGCCCGAATGCCCTCTCCGCCTTCAACCGAATGGGGTTCGCCGACGAGCTGGAGGGCGAGTCCCTCGCCGAGGTGACCACGAGCCTGCTCACTGGAACGGCGGTTGTCGACGAGACCCTGCCGCTCGTGGTCACCGGCCGGGCGCCATGGCGCACCGACGTGGAGGCCCGCGGCGTGACGGTCTCGCTGCGTGCCATCCCGATCCGCAACCGGGGCGAACGGATCGGAGCCATCGTGCTCTGCCGGGACGTCACCGAGCTGCGGCACCAGGAACGTGAGCTGATCACGAAGGATGCCACCATCCGGGAGATTCACCACCGGGTCAAGAACAACCTGCAGACGGTGGCCTCGCTCCTGCGGATCCAGGCGCGCCGCACGCATTCCGACACGGCCAGGGAAGCGCTCAACCAGGCGATGCGCCGCGTGGCCGCCATCGCCGTCGTGCACGACACACTTTCCGAGGGCCTCAGCCAGAAGGTCGACTTCGACGTGGTGTTCGACCGGGTGTTGCTGCTGATCATGGAGGTGGCGTCCGCGCACAACACGACGGCGCATCCGAAGTCGTCCGGCAGTTTCGGCATTCTTCCCAGCGCCTACGCGACGCCGCTCGCCCTCGCGCTGACAGAGCTCGTGACGAACGCCGTCGAGCATGGGCTGGCCGGACGCGAGGGGGAGGTGTCGATCGAGGCCGAGCGTAACGAGGAGACCCTCACCGTGCGGGTGCGGGACAACGGCACGGGCCTGCCGGAGGGCAAGGTCGGGTCGGGACTCGGAACCCAGATCGTGCGCACCCTGATCCAGGGAGAGCTTAGCGGCAGTATCGACTGGCACACCATGATGGGCAGCGGCACCGAAGTGACCATCGAGATCCCGCTGCGGTACATGCGCGAAGCGTAGCGCCGGGCGCGGGGTGACGCCGTGGGGTGTCGCCTCGGGTTCCGAGCGCGTCGCGCGCAACGAAGAAAGGCCCGGCTGTTCAGCTAGGCCTTTCTCTGTGATCCCGTGGTGCGGGGGGGGGGGCGTGCTAGGACGCGCGCCGGGCCCGGGCCGCGCGTCGCTTGAGCGCGCGACGCTCGTCTTCGCTCAGTCCACCCCAGACGCCGGAGTCTTGTCCGGTTTCGAGGGCGTACTGCAGACACACCTCGGTGACGTTGCAACGGGCGCAGACCGACTTGGCCTTCTCGATCTGGTCCACAGCGGGGCCAGTATTACCGACCGGAAAGAAGAGTTCCGGGTCGGCGGTGAGGCAGGCAGCTTTGTCGCGCCAGTCCATAGGGGTGCTCCTTTATTGCAGGGATGCCTGGCCGATTGGCCGAAGATGAAAGGCTGCCGATTGCAGGAAGGGTAGTAGATCTACTCGTTCAGATCGACTCACGTCCCTGTGAGCGTCAACCGGGCCTCAAAAATGATCGCATAATGGTGGAGTCAAATCAATAGTTTTGAATGGGATATCTCTGTGAATGCACGGTCAGACCACAGCGGCGACGACGAGAACCAGGCCGGCCGGGTGCGTCGGCCGGGGGCCGTGCTGCTCCTCGCCGCGATCCTCTGCGCGGAGGCGGCCCTCCTCTGGGTCGCGGTCGCGTGGCTCATTCTCGAGTTGCTGATCGCGACGCCGACCTCCCTGGCCACGGCCCTCGCCATCCTGGTGCTGGTGCTGATCGCCGCGTCCTGGGTAACCGCCATCGCGGTCAACTCCCTGCGGCGCCGGTCCTGGATCCGGGGCGCTGCCGTCACCTGGCAGATGGTGCAGATCGCCGTCGCCATCGGCTCCTTCCAGGGGTTCTACGCCCGGCCCGACCTCGGCTGGGCGCTTCTTCTGCCGTCGGTCGTGGTCCTCGTGCTGCTGTTCCAGCGGCGCGTAATCGCAGAAACGACGTCAGCGCGCTCCGAGGACGGCTTGCCGCAGTAGCGGCGCAGTAGCGGCGCAGTAGCGGCGCAGTAGCGGCGCAGTAGCGGCGCAGTAGCGGCGCAGTAGCGGCGCAGTAGCGGCGCAGCAGGGCCGCAGCTGGGCCGCTCCGGCTTCGGCAGCGGCGGGGTGGGTAAGACGTGCGTTCGAGCGCTCCGGGGGCCGGTAGGGGCCACCTGCGGCCGGTGGGGGCAGCGCAGGGACCGTGCCGGGACTGTGCCGGCCGCGTGGCGGCATCCGTTTGGTCAGGCCGGCAGGCCGAGCTTCTTGCGCAGGCTCGCGACATGGCCGGTGGCCTTCACGTTGTAGAGGGCTAGCTCGACCATGCCGGTCTCGTCGATCACGACGGTGGAACGCAGCACGCCCGTGACGGTCTTGCCGTAGAGGGTCTTCTCGCCCCAGGCGCCGTAGCCCGTGTGCACCGCGAGGTCGGTGTCGCTGAGGAGCGCGAACGTGAGCTGCTCGGTCTCCTGGAATTTCTTCAGCTTGACCGGGGCATCCTTCGACACGCCGAGCACCTGGTAGCCGGCCGATGCCAGTGAGCTGAGGTTGTCGCGGAAGTCGCAGGCCTGCTTCGTGCAGCCGGGCGTCATCGCCGCTGGGTAGAAGTACACGACGACCTTCGAGCCGGCGAAATCGGCCAGCGACACGGCGTTCCCGTCCTGGTCGGACAGGGTGAACGGAGGGGCTTGGTCGCCGGTCGCGAGCCGCGTGGAATCGGTCATCCCCCCACGCTACTGGTCCCGCCTGTACCCATTTTCCGCCCATCCCTGACGAATTCGACGGTGATTTGGGGCCAGGCACCCGTTTTTTGGCCCTGCACGGCTTTCTAGAGCAAAATCTCCGTCGAATTCGTTCAATGCAGGGGCTGCTGGCTCGGGGTGGTGGGTGACAGGGGCTAGTGGGTGGGGGCGGCGGCGAAGGTGGCGAGCAAACGCTGCAGCGAGTCCAGGCGCACCTTGCCGGTCTCGCCGAGCTTGCCGGCGCTAACAGCCTCGTTGATCGCGCAGTCGGGCGAGTTCGGCAGGTGGGTGCAGCCGCGCGGACACTTTTGGGAGATCAGGGCCAGGTCGGTGAAGGCCTTGAGGATGTTGTCGGTGTTGATGTGGCCGAGACCGAAGGAGCGCACGCCGGGGGTGTCGATGACCCAGCCCCGGCCGGCATCCGTTTGCAGTCGCAACGAGATGGTCGACGAAGACGTGTGCCGGCCGCGGCCGGTCACCGTGTTGACGACTCCGACGGCGCGGTGGGCGCCCGGCACCAGGGCGTTGACGAGAGTGGACTTGCCGACGCCGGAGTGACCGACGAAGACCGTGTCGTGGCCGACCAGGGCGGCGGAGATCTCCGCCAGCGGCATGGCGTCGTCGCGGCTCTCGAAGACGGGCAGGTCGAGGCCGGCGAAGTTGCGGAGGAAGGCGGTGGGGTCGGCCAGGTCGGTCTTGGTAATGCAGAGAATGGGATTCACGCCCGCGTCGTAGGCGGCGACGAGGTAGCGATCGACGAGACGGATGCGCGGCTCCGGGTTGGCGGCGGCCACCACGATCAGCATCTGGTCGGCGTTGGCGACGATCACTCGCTCCACGGCGTCGGTGTCGTCTGCGCTGCGGCGCAGCAGCGTCGTGCGCGGCACGATCCGCACGATCCGGGACAGGCTGCCCGGTGCTCCGGTCGTGTCGCCGACGATGTCGACGCGGTCGCCGGTGACGACGGCCTGCTTGCGCAGTTCGCTCGCCCGGGCGGCGGTCACTCGGCGCTCGGCAGGCAAGTTCTCGTCGAGCATGACGGTGTACCGGCCCCGGTCGACCGAGAGGATGCGCCCGGTCAGCGCGTTCTCGTGGTCGGGGCGGGTCTTGGTGCGCGGTTTGCTGCCCTTGCGGTTGGGGCGCACACGCACGCTCGACTCGTCGAACTCGGGCTCATCGTCGTCGGCACTCGCCCACCACGTCACGACGGGGCTCCGGAAACGAGCGTCGACCAGAGGTCGGTGAACTGGGGAAGGGTCTTGGCGGTCGTGTCGATGTTCTCGATCAGCACGCCGGGAACGAGGAGACCGATCAGCGCGCCTGCGGTCGCCATCCGGTGGTCGTCGTAGGTGTTCCACGGCCCACCGTGCAGCGGGCGCGGGTCGATCCGCAACCCGTCGGGCAGCTCGGTGACGGAACCGCCGAGCCCGTTGATCTCCGCGGCGAGGGCCGCCAACCGGTCGGTTTCGTGGTGCCGGATGTGCCCGATCCCGGTGATCGTGCTCGGGGACTCGGCCAGGGCGGCCAGGGCCACGAGCGTGGGCGCGAGCTCTCCGCCGGTCGACAGGTCGAGCTCCACGCCCCGGATGCGGCCGGTCCCGGAGACCGTGAGCCGGTCGCCCTCCCGAGACACCTCGGCGCCGAAGCGCGGCAGCAGGTCGGCCAGGTCGGCGCCGACCTGGGTGGTGGTCTCGGGCCAGCCGGAGATGGTGACGCTGCCCCCGGCCACGAGGGCCGCGGCGAGGAACGGCGCCGCGTTCGAGAGATCGGGTTCGATGTCGACCTCGGCGCCCTGGATCGGGCCGGGAGCCACGATCCACTCGCCGACGGCCGGGCTGTGCACCGTGACGCCGCGCCGGGCCAGCGTGGCGATGGTCATCTCGATGTGCGGCAGGCTGGGCAGGCGCTCGCCGGAATGGCGCAGGTGCAGGCCCTGCCCGAAGCGCGGCGCGGCGAGCAGCAGGCCGGAGACGAACTGGCTCGACGTGGACGCGTCGATGGTGATCTCCCCGCCGACTAGCGTGCCGGTGCCGTGCACGGTGAAGGGCAGGGCGCCGCGACCGTCGTCGTTGATGTCGGCGCCGAGGGCCCGCAGGGACGAGATGGTGGTGCCCATCGGGCGGCGGCGTGCGCCGGCGTCCCCGTCGAAGGTGGTCGGCCCGAGGCCGAGCGTCGCGACCGGCGGCAGGAAACGCATCACGGTGCCGGCGAGACCGCAGTCGACGGTCGTCGACCCGAGCAGCTCCCCGGGGGTGATCCTCAGGTCGGAACCGAACTCCCCGGCGCCGGGGACCTCCTCGATGACGGTGCCCAGTTGACGCAGCGCCGCGACCATCAAGTCGCTGTCCCGCGAGTGCAGCGGGGCACGCAACAGCGACGGATGCGCGGCGAGGGCGCTGAGCACCAGCTCCCGGTTGGTCAGCGACTTCGACCCCGGCAGGGATACGGACGCTGAAAGCGGGCCGGCGGCCGTCGGAGCGGGCCAGCGGGCATCCGTCACCTCGGGCGACGTGTCGCCGTAGGGATCGAACTCAGGCTTGGAATATCTCGAGATCAACATCGGTTATCAGAATAGTCGGTGATGAAAGAGAGAGGGAGGCCAGGGTGACGCTGTCCATGGTGCTGGAGCGACCTGCGGTCGTTTCACGCGACGGCTTAGGATTGTCCGTGATGACAACCGATGCGATCGAAATGCGAGACCTGTTCGAAGAGCAGGCGCTGCCCTTTATCGACCAGCTGTACGCCGCGGCCATGCGCATGACGCGCAACCCCTCCGACGCCCAGGATCTGGTTCAGGAAACGTTCGTGAAAGCGTTCGCTGCGTTCAAACAGTTCGAGCAGGGCACGAATCTCAAGGCCTGGCTGTACCGCATCCTGACCAACACCTTCATCAACACGTACCGCAAGAAGCAGCGTGAGCCGTTCCAGGGCACCATCGACGATCTCGCGGACTGGCAGCTCGGCGGCGCGGAGTCCCGCACGGCGATGGCGAATCGTTCGGCGGAGGCCGAGGCCATCGACCACCTGCCGGACAGCGCCGTCAAGGACGCTTTGCAGTCCATCCCGGAGGACTTCCGGCTGGCTGTCTACTTCGCCGACGTGGAGGGGTTCTCTTACCAGGAGATCGCCGAAATCATGAAAACACCCATTGGCACCGTGATGAGTCGCCTGCATCGTGGCCGGCGCCTCCTGCGCGACCTGTTGGCCGGTTACGCCCTTGAGCGCGGCCTGGGAACAGCGGCGGGCCAGACTCGAACCGGGAGCACACCAGCATGACCGATTATGGCTGCGAGAAGGCCAAGGCCGAACTCGAGGAATACCTGCACAACGAACTGTGCGGCGAAGACGCGTCTGACATTCAGGAGCACCTCGCCCACTGCAGCGACTGCAGCGACGAGCACCTGGTCGGGCGCACACTGACCGAGGCTGTGCAGCGCGCATGCCGTGAAATGGCCCCCGAAGACCTGCGCGACCAGGTGTTGCTGAAGCTGCGCACCATCCAGTCCGCCCACTAGCCGATCGGCAGGTCGGCGTCCTCCTCACCGGCGTCGTCGATGTTCTTCTCCTCGGGGAGCGGCTCGTCGACCGAGCCGAGCACGAACAGGGCCCCAGTCGGGTCGGTGACCAGCGCGAAGGTGCCGAACTCCGCCGTCCACGGCTCACGGACGACCGTGCCGCCGAGCTCTGTCACGGTCGTGACGGCCGCGTGCACGTCAGGCACCCCGAGATAGAGCTGCCAGTGCGAGGGCACGCTGTCGGGCAGGTGTTCCGCGGCGTCGAAGACGCCCGTCACCATCTCACCCTCCGCCCCGATCGTGCTGTAGCGGAAGTCCTCCGTGTCGCTCAGGACGACCGCTTTCCAGCCGAACACCTCGGTGTAGAAATCGAGAGCGGCGGAATAGGAGCGGGTGTTCAGCTCGTGCCAGACCGGTGAGCCCGCCTCGCCGAAGACGTCGAAGCCGGTGAACTCGTCGGCCTGCCACACCCCGAAGGGCGCACCCGTCGGGTCCATCAGGATGGCCATGCGGCCCATGGTTCCCACCGTCATCGGCTCGGCCAGCACGTCTGCGCCGGCCGCGCGGGCGGCGGCGACGGCGGCGTCGGCATCCGTCACCGACAGGTAGGTGGTCCACGCGTTGGGCAGTCGGGAACCCGGCTCCTGTGAGCTCATGCCGGCGACGTCCGCGTCGCCCTTCCGGAAGGTGACGTAGTTGCCGTACTCCGAACCGGAATCGCTGGCCGTCCAGCCGAACAGCCGTGTGTAGAACTCCCGGGCGCGCGGCAGGTCGGAGGTCATCAGGTCGGCCCAGCAGGGCTGACCGGTTCGGTTCGCGTGCGGTGCGGGCATGGCGGATCTCCTTGTCGGTGGCCGATGCGTCGGCGGGCGGTGCGGCCAGCCTAGATGAGTGAGTCCTGATAGCCGAGGGGCGATAGGGGTTCGCGGTTCCGAAACGGTTGTTCCCGGTGCTGACGCCGGGCGATCAGGGGACCGTGACGCTGGATGAAGTGTGGCCCGCCGTGTCTTTCGAGTCCGAAGCCGTGCAGTAGCGCTGTCCCGAACGAATTCGACGGAGATTCCGCCCCAATCAACCCAAAACGTCCGGAAATGCTGTTTTGGAAGAAAATCTCCGTCGAATTGGTTCGACGCCGGGTCATGACCAGCGCTACGCGGTCGTCGCCTCTGATCTTGCGGGGGTGACACAGCCCGTCGATCAGGCCTCACCCGTCGAGGACTGGGCCGTAGCGTCCGGTGCGGCCCATTCTGTCGAACGGTTCTGCCGGTCGGCGCAGGTCACAGGGTAAGCGCCTGGCGTAGTAGTTCGGCCTGCTCGACCGCGTGACGCTTCGCCGAGCCCGCCGCCGGCGACGCCGACGCCGCCCGGGAGAACAGGGTCACCGGGCGCGGGCCCAGCTTGTTCGTCTCGAGGTAGAAGAACGGCCAGGCACCCTGGTTCTCCGGCTCGTCCTGCACCCAGGCGAGTTCAGCGTCGGGGTACTGGTCTGCGACCTGCTTGAGTTCGACGGCGGGCAGCGGGTAGAACTGCTCCAGGCGAACCAGCGCGATCTCCGGGTTCGGGTTCTTGTCGAGTTCGGCGAGCAGGTCGTAGTAGAGCTTGCCGGCCAGGAACAGCACCCGCTTGACGCGCGGCTTGTCGGTGATCCGGGCGTCGTCGATGACCGGTTCGAACCGGCCGGTGGTGAAGTCGGCCACCTCGCTGGTCGCGCCGCGCAGGCGCAGCATCGACTTCGGAGTGAAGACGATCAGCGGGCGCCGTGGGCGCATGTAGGCCTGACGGCGCAGCAGGTGGAAGTACGACGCGGGCGTCGACGGGCGAGCGACGGTCATGTTGTCTTCCGCGCACAGCTGCAGGTAGCGCTCGATCCGGGCGGACGAGTGGTCCGGCCCCTGGCCCTCGTAGCCGTGCGGCAGCAGCAGCACAACGGATGACCGCTGGCCCCACTTCTGCTCGGCGGAGGAGACGAACTCGTCGATGACCGTCTGGGCACCGTTGGCGAAGTCGCCGAACTGCGCCTCCCAGAGCACCAGGGCGTCGGCGCGTTCCACCGAGTAGCCGTACTCGAAGCCCATGGCCGCGTATTCGCTGAGCAGCGAGTCGTAGATCCAGAACCGGGCCTGGTCTTCGCTGAGGTTCGCCAAGGGCAGCCATTCCTGGCCGTTGATGCGGTCGTGCAGCACCGCGTGACGCTGCACGAACGTGCCGCGGCGGGCATCCTGGCCGGCGAAGCGCACCGGGGTGCGCTCGAGCAGCAGGGAGCCGAGGGCGAGGAGTTCGCCGAAGCTCCAGTCGATTTTGCCGTTGCGACTCATGTCGTTGCGCTTCTGCATCAGCTGCTGCAGCTTATTGTGCACGGTGAAGCCGGCGGGCTTGTTCAGGAAGGCATCGCCGATCAGGTGCACGACCGCTTCGGGCACCCCGGTCGTGGCCGGTTCCCCGACCGCGTCGTCGTGCTTGTCGGTACCGTGCTTTTCGGCACCGATGCCCTGCGGCGCGGCACCGGCCGCGCTGACGATCGGGATCGACGAGGACTGCGCCGCGTGCGTCTCCATGAACGCGCGCTCGAGGCGGTCCTGGAAATCCGCGTGCGAGGCCTCGTATTCCTCCTGCGTGATGTCGCCGCGACCGACGAGAGCCTCGGTGAAAAGCTTCCGGACGGAGCGCTTGGCCTCGATCAGGTTGTACATCAACGGCTGGGTCATCGAGGGATCGTCGCCCTCGTTGTGCCCGCGGCGGCGGTAGCAGACGAGGTCGATGACGACGTCCCGCTTGAATTCCTGACGGTAGGCGAAGGCGAGCTCCGCGACCCGCACCACGGCCTCGGGGTCGTCCCCGTTGACGTGGAAGATGGGCGCCTGGATGGTCTTGGCGACATCCGTCGAGTACACCGAGGTGCGTCCGTCACCGGGCAGTGTGGTGAAGCCGACCTGGTTGTTGACGACCAGATGGATGGTGCCGCCGGTGCGGAACCCGCGCAGTTGGGACATCTGGAGCGTCTCCAGGACGATGCCCTGGCCGGCCATGGCCGCGTCGCCGTGCACGAGGACGGGGAGGGTGGAGAAGGTGCCGATCGGCTTGCGGTCCTGCTTGGCGCGCACGATGCCCTCGAGGACGCCGTCGACGGCCTCGAGGTGGGACGGGTTCGCGGCCAGGTAGACCGGCATCTCCGTGCCGTTGGTGGCACGGAAGGTGCCCTCGGTGCCCAGGTGGTACTTGACGTCGCCGGAGCCCTGCACGGTGCGGGGATCCTGCGTGCCCTCGAACTCGCGGAAGATCTGACCGTAGGTCTTGCCTGCGATGTTGGTGAGCACGTTCAGGCGCCCGCGGTGGGCCATACCGATGCAGACCTCGTCGAGGCCGGCATCCGCGGCACCCTGCAGGATCGAGTCGAGCAGCGCGATGGTGGACTCGCCGCCCTCGAGGCTGAACCGCTTCTGGCCGACGTACTTGGTCTGCAGGAAGGTCTCGAAGGCCTCCGCCTCGTTGAGCTTGCCGAGGATGCGCATCTGCTCGTCATGCGTGGGCTTGACGTAGCTCTTCTCCATCTTTTCCTGCATCCACTTGCGCTGGGCAGGGTCCTGGATGTGCATGTACTCGATGCCGGTCGTGCGGCAGTAGGAGTCGCGCAGCACGCCGAGGATGTCGCGCAGGAGCATCAGGCGTTTGCTGCCGAACCCGCCGGTGACGAACTCGCGGTCCAGGTCCCAGAAGGTCAGCCCGTGGTTCGAGATTTCCAGGTCGGGGTGGGAGCGCTGCGTGTATTCAAGCGGGTCGATGTCGGCCATCAGGTGGCCGCGCACGCGGAACGCGTTGATGAGCTCCTGCACGCGGGCGGTCTTGTCGACGGCGCTGGCCAGGTCGACGCTGATGTCGGGCGCCCAGTGGATCGGGTCGTACGGGATGCGCAGGGCCGAGAAGATGTCCTCGTAGAAGTTGTGCTGCCCGATCAGGAGCTCGTGCACGATCTTGAGGAATTCGCCCGAGCCGGCACCCTGGATGACCCGGTGGTCGTAGGTGCTGGTCAGCGTGATGGTCTTGGAGATGGCGAGGCCGGTCAGGGTCTTGCCGCTGGAACCCTGGAACTCGGCCGGGTAGTCGAGGGCTCCGGCGCCGATGATGCAGCCCTGGCCCTTCATCAGGCGCGGCACGGAGTGCACCGTGCCGATGCCACCGGGGTTTGTGAGGGAGACCGTGGCGCCGGAGAAGTCATCCGCCGTCAGCTTGCCCTTGCGGGCCCGGGTGACGAGGTCTTCGTAGGAGGAGAGGTACTCGCCGAAGGTCATCGTGTCCGCGCGCTTGATGGCCGGGACCATCAGGGAGCGGGTGCCGTCGGGCTTGGGCAGGTCGATCGCGATGCCGAGGCCGACGTGCGCGGGAGCGATGACCGAGGGCTTGCCGTCGATCTCGTTGTAGTAGACGTTCTGGCTGGGGAACATCTTCAGCGCCTGGATCAGCGCCCAACCGATCAGGTGCGTGAACGACACCTTGCCGCCGCGCGAGCGCTTCATGTGGTTGTTCATCACGATGCGGTTGTCGATGAGGAGCTTCGCCGGGATGGTGCGCACGCTGGTGGCCGTGGGCACGGTCAGGCTGGCCGCCATGTTCGCCGCGAGGCTCTTGGACATGCCGCGGAGCGGGGTGACGACGTCGACCTCGGTGGCCTCGGCGGCGGTCGGCTGCGAGTTCGTGATCGGAATGTCGGCCGGCACGGGGACCCGCTTGGGCGCGCTGGACGTCGTGCGCGCGGTGCGCTGCCCGCCGACGACGGGGATGGGCGCCGTGATCGGGGCCGGCTCCGCCGCTGGGGCGGCCGGGGTTGCGGGGGCGCTTGCCGCGGGCGTGGTCACGTCGGGAGCGATCACGGCGGGCGCGTCGCCTGCGGGTGCGCTGCTCGCGGGTGCACTGCTCGCGGGAGCCTCTGAACCGTCGCTGCGGCCGTTCGCGGTCCGGTGGTAGCTCTCGAGGACGGGCCACCAGGACTCGTCCACCAGCTTCTTGTCGACGAGGTACCGTTCGTACAGTTCGTCGACGAGCCACTCGTTCGCTCCGAATTCACCCGACGTCGTCTCGTCGGATCCACTACCGGTCAACTGGCTTGACACAGCCGGTTCCCACTCTCTACGTTGATTTTGAATGTCCAGAGCGGTCGTGCACGCCCGGCGCGGTCTGCTCGTCCAGCCTAATCCCCTCGGGCCTGGCTGCGGGCATCCCCGCGGGGCGCTAGCGTTATTTCCATGCAGTTCTATGGAGCGGTACCCAGCCACGACCTCACGTATTCCGACGTCTTCCTTGTGCCGAGTCAATCGGATGTGAGCAGCCGCCTCGATGTCTCCCTCGCCCCGGGCGACGGCAGCGGCGCCACCATCCCCATCGTCTCGGCGAACATGAACTCGGTCACCGGGCCGCGCCTGGCGGCCGCGCTCGCTCGCCGCGGCGGGCTCGGCGTGCTGCCGCAGGACATGCACCTGCAGGATCTCGACGCCGCGATCCGCTGGGTCAAGGCCCAATCCACCCGCTTCGACACCCCCTTCAACTTCGCCCCGGGGGACACCGTGGCGCTCGCCCTGCGGCAGGTGCCGGCTGTGGCCGGCCAGGGATTGGTCATCAACGATCAGAACGACGATTACCTGGGTGCCATCGACGCGTCCCGGCTGGCGACGGCGCTGCCCGACGCGCTCCTCGGAGACCTCCTGCACGGCACGATGACCTCCCTCGACGCCGACGATATCGAAGGCCCGCGCCGCGCTTTCGACGTGATGACCGCGGCCGAGCTCGACTTCGCCACCGTGCAGCACCACGGCCGGGTGATCGGCACCCTCAGCCGCAAGAGCGCGCTTCGCTCCACCCTGTATCAGCCCGCGCTGGACGCGCAGGGCCGACTGCGCGTGGCCGCGGCGGTCGGCATCAACGGCGACATCGCGGCCAAGGCCCGGGCGCTCGTCGCCGCGGGGGTCGACGTTCTCGTGATCGACACCGCGCACGGCCACCAGGGCGGCATGACGCGGGCGATCGAGATCGTCGCCGACCTGGGCCTCGGCATCCCCATCGTGGCCGGCAACGTCGTGACCGCGGATGCCGTGGGTGACCTCGTCGGCGCCGGCGCCACCATCGTAAAGGTCGGCGTCGGCCCCGGCGCCATGTGCACCACGCGCATGATGACGGCGGTCGGCCGCCCCCAGTTCTCGGCCGTGCTCGAGACCGCGGCCGCCGCCCGGGAACTCGGAGCGCACGTATGGGCCGACGGCGGGGTGCGCTACCCGCGCGACGTGGCGCTCGCGCTCGCCGCCGGCGCGGCATCCGTCATGATCGGATCCTGGTTCGCCGGCACGATCGAGGCACCCGGCCTGCTCGATCGGGACGCCGCCGGCGGCATTTACAAGGAGAGCTGGGGGATGGCCTCCACCAGGGCTGTGCGCCAGCGGTTCGACCGCCTCGACGCCTACGGGCTGGCCCGCAAGACGCTCTTTGCCGAGGGGATCTCCAGTTCGAAAATCTACCTGGACCCGCTGCGGCCGTCCGTCGAGGACCTGCTGGACATGATCACCTCCGGCGTGCGCAGCTCGTTCACTTACGCGGGCGCGACCTCGGTCGCGGAGTTCCACACCCGTTCGCTGGTCGGGATCCAGTCGGCGGCCGGCTACGAGGAGGGCAAGGCCCTGCCCGTGTCCTGGTAGAGGTGGGGGGCCTGACACCCGGGAACGACTCGTGGCCTCGGTGCCGGGCGGTAGACTGAGCGGAATAATGGACGACCCCCCTCCTGCGCATGCGCCCGGTTTCTCGCCCGGAAATTCTTCCCGTCACCCGAACGGCGTCTCGGTCATGAACTTCGGCGCCGCCGTCGTCGAGGTCCGCCATGTATGAGTGGATCATGCTCGCCGCGGGGCTCCTCCTCACCGTCGGCACCGGCCTGTTCGTCGCCAGCGAGTTCGCCTTGGTCAACCTGGACCGGTCGGAGCTCGAGGCCCGCCGCGATCGAGGAGAGACCCGACTCGGCCTGACCATCGCCGCACTCAGGATCACCTCGACGCACCTCTCCAGCGCCCAACTGGGCATCACTCTCACCACCCTGCTCACCGGTTACACCATGGAGCCGGCTCTGACCATGCTGCTGTCGCCGTCTCTGATCGGCCTGGGGCTGTCCACGGCGGTGGTGCCGGTCGTCGCGGTCACGACCGCGGTCATCGTCGCCACACTCGCCTCGATGATCATCGGCGAGCTGGTGCCGAAGAATTTCGCCCTCGCCCTGCCCGTGCAGACCGCGAAGCTGGTCATCCCGTTCCAGACACTGTTCACGACCGTGTTCAAACCAGCCGTCGTCGTGCTCAACGGCAGCGCCAACGGTGTGCTGCGGTCGATCGGGATCGAGCCGAAGGAAGAGCTGTCCGGGGCGCGCACCGCGGAGGAGCTGTCCTCCCTCGTGCGGCGCTCGGCCAGTGCCGGGCTGCTGGAGAAAGACACCGCCACACTCCTGCACCGCACGCTGCTCTTCTCCGGGCATACCGCCTCGGACGTGATGACGCCCCGCCCGCGGGTGGCCAGCATCGAGCGCACCGCCTCCGCCCAGGCCGTCATCGACCTCACCCGCCAAACCGGGTATTCCCGCTTCCCCGTCGTCGACGAGGGCGTCGACGACGTCGTCGGGATCGTGCACGTGAAGCAGGCCGTGGCCGTTCCCCGACGTCGCCGGGCGGATGTCCCGGTATCGGCCCTGCAGTCCGAGGCCATCCGGGTGCCCGAGACCATGAAACTCGACGGACTGCTGGTCGAGCTGCGCGGCCGCGGTTACCAGATGGCCATCGTCGTCGACGAATACGGCGGCACGGCCGGAGTGGCCACGCTCGAGGACCTGGTCGAGGAACTCGTCGGAGAGGTTGCCGACGAGCACGACCGCACTCGCGCCGGTGTGGTGTTGTCTACCGACTCTCTGACATTCCCTGGCATGCTCCGCCCGGACGAGCTGCTCGACCGCACGGGCATCGTGATCTCGGAGGACGGCCCCTACGAAACCGTGGGTGGGTTCGTGATGAGCGAATTAGGTCGCCTGCCCGTGGTCGGCGACGTCGTGCAGCTGGCCGGCGGCGTGCTGTCCGTGGAACGCCTCGACGGCCGACGGATCGACCGGCTCCGCTTCACACCCTGCGGCGAGCCCGTCGAGCCCGAGGAGGGCGGCGAGCCTGCCCAGGGCGACCGCGGTACCAGGACCGACAAGAAATCCGAAAAAAAGTTGGACAAAAAGGGTGACCGCAAGAAGAACGGCACGGAGCGCGCGGTGAGTGACCATGAGTGACTGGGCGGGGCTGGTCTGGCTGGTCGTGCTGCTCGCGGCCAACGCCTTTTTCGTCGCCGCGGAATTCGCGGTTATCTCCGCGCGCCGGTCCCAGATCGAACCTCTCGCCGAGGCCGGCGAGAAGCGCGCAATCACAGCGCTGTGGGCGATGGAACACGCCACCCTCATGTTGGCGACCACCCAGCTGGGCATCACGGTCTGCTCGCTGCTCATCCTGAACGTCTCGGAGCCGGCGATCCACCACCTGCTCGAGATCCCGCTGGGCCTGACCCCGCTACCGGAGGAGGCCATCGGCGTGATCGCCTTCGTGATCACGCTGCTGCTGGTCTCCTACCTGCACGTCGTGTTCGGTGAGATGGTGCCGAAGAACCTGTCGTTCTCCATCCCCGACCGGGCCGTGCTCGTGCTCGCCCCGCCGCTCGTCTTCTTCGGCCGCCTGGTCAAGCCCGTGATCGTGACGCTCAACGCCACCGCCAACCTGGTGGTGCGAATGTTCGGGGTCCAGCCCAAGGAGGAGGCCACCAGCACCTACACGTTGGACGAGGTGGCGACCATCGTCTCCCAGTCGACCCGGGAGGGCGTGCTGCGGGACGGCACCGGGGCACTCAGCGCCACGTTCGAGTTCACCACCCGCAAGGTGCGGGACGTCGCGGTGAACCTCGACGGCCTGATCAGCCTGCCCGAGGCGGCCACCCCCGCAGACGTGGAGAAGGCCGTCACCAGACACGGTTTCTCCCGCTATGTTCTGGTGAACGAGTCCGGTGAACCAACCGGGTACGTTCACCTGAAGGACGTCATCGACCTCGACGGCGACACGGCCACCTCGGTCGGGCAGGGCAGCTACGCGGAGCCGATCCCGGGCAAGCGCATCCGTTTGCTGGCGTCGATCTTCGAGGACACCGACCTCGAAGATGCCCTGGCCACCATGCGGCGTTCCGGCGCGCACCTGGCGCGCTCGTTCACCGCGACCGGTGAGACCGTGGGGGTGCTGTTCCTCGAGGACATCATCGAAGAGCTGGTCGGCGAAGTGCAGGACGCGACCCGCCGCCTGTAGCCGTTCTCAGGCGGCCGGCCACCGGGCGCGCAGGTACTGCGGCGGCCAGTAGTCCACGCCGGCGCCGAGCTCGTGGGCGGCCCGCAGCGGGAAGTGCGGGTCGCGCAGGAGTTCGCGGCCCAGAAGGACCGCGTCGGCCCGGCCGGATGCCACGATCTGCTCGGCCTGGTGCGCGGTGGTGATCAGCCCCACGGCGCTGACCCGCACGTCCGCCGCCGTTTTCACGTGCTCGGCGAGCGGCACCTGGTAGCCGGGACCCAGCGGGATGCGCACCCCGGTCACGTTGCCGCCGGAGGAGATGTCGAAGAAGTCGGCCCCGGCGGCCGCGGCCCAGCCGGCGACCTCGGCCGTCTCGTCTTCGGTCCAGCCGCCCGGGGTGTAATCGGTGGCGGAGAACCGCACGAACAGGGCGCGCTCCTCGCCGATGGCCGCGCGCACGGCGGCCACGACCTGAAGCAGCAGGCGGGCCCGGTTCGGCAGCCCGCCGCCGAACCCGTCGGTGCGCCGGTTGCTCAGCGGGGACAGGAACTGGTGCAGCAGGTAGCCGTGCGCCGCGTGCAGCTCCACGACGTCGAACCCGGCCTCCACCGCCCGGAGCGCGGCGGACGCGAACCCGTCAACGATTCCCTGGATGCCCGCGGCATCCAGGGCCACGGGTGGTGCGTAGCCGGGGAACGGCACGGCCGAGGCCGACACGGTCGGCCAGCCGCCGTCATCCGTCGCCATAGTGCCGTGCCGGTCTCCGCCCCAGGCCGGCCAGACGGAAGCCTTGCGCCCCGCATGGGAAAGCTGGATGCCGGCCTTCGCGCCCTGCGCATGAAGGAAGGCCACGATCGGTGCCCAGGCGGCGGTCTGTTCCGCGTTCCAAAGGCCGGTGTCGGCGTGGGAGATGCGGCCCTCCGGGCTGATCGCGGTTGCCTCGACCAGGATCAGGCCGGCGCCGCCCGCGGCCAGCGCGCCCAGGTGAACGAGGTGCCAGTCCCGCGGGACGCCGTCTTTCTCCCGCACCGCGTATTGGCACATCGGCGCCGCCCAGATGCGGTTGCGCAGGGTGACGTCGCGCACGGTGAACGGTTCGAACAGGGCGGCAACAGCCACGGATTTCCCCCAAGGGTCGAGTGGGCGGGCGAAGCGGCCGGCCCGACGCACTCAAAACAACCTATCGTGAGTGCATGAGCGAACCACGGGGATGGCTGGAATGGGACGACGCACGGGCGCGCGAGCGGATCGCGGTTCCCCGGGCGGACGACGACAAGTACCGCCGCGGCGTGCTGGGCGTGCGCACGGGCTCCGACGAGTACCCCGGGGCCGCGGTGCTCGGAGTCGAGGCGGCCCTCCGCACCGGGGTCGGGATGGTGCGCTACCTCGGCCCGAGACGGGCGTCCGACCTGGTGCTGCAGCGACGCCCGGAGGCCGTCACCGCCCCCGGGCAGGTGCAGGCCTGGCTGCTCGGCTCGGGCCAGGACGCCGCCGCGCGCGACCGGGTGACCGAGGCCGCGCTGCTCGGCGCCCTGGCCGAGGGGCTGCCCACGGTGTGCGATGCTGGGGCCCTTGACCTGGTCGGCCGGGCGACCGGGCCCGTCGTGATCACCCCGCACTACCGCGAACTCGCCCGGCTGCTTACCCGCCTGCTCTCCCCGCAGGGCGAGTCGGTGGCCGGCTCCGAGGTGGCCGCCGCGCCGGGAGAGTGGGCCGTGCGCGCCGCGTCCGGCCTCGGCGTCACGGTGCTGCTCAAGGGAAGCGTCACCTGGATCGCGGCGCCCGACGGCACCCGGCTGACGGTGTCGAAGGCGCCCTCCTGGCTGGCGACGGCCGGATCCGGGGACGTGCTCGGCGGCATCCTCGGCGCCCTCCTGGCCACGCATTCACGGGCGATCCAGACGGATGCCGCCGCGCCGGCCCATCTCGCGGCGACGGCCGCCCTGGTGCACGCCCGGGCAGCGGCCCGGGCGTCCAACGGAGGTCCGATCACCGCGCTCGACATCGCCGGCGCGGTGCCGGCCACGATCGCGGACCTGCTCGGCTCGCGTTGACCGCCGCGCTGGGCCCCGCGCTGACTGTCCCGGTGCGGCGGCGGAGCCGTGGGGGTGTGCGAAGGTGGAGCGTGCCCCAATCCGTCGCAGAACACCTGGCCGCCGGAGCCGGCGTGCCGACATCGCGAACGCTGCTCTGGGCCGGCTTCGCACTGGTGCACGGCGTGCTCTGGTGGCTCTGTTTCGCGTCCCCCGGCTGGCCGCTGGGCGATGTGGAGGTCGTCTACCTCGGCTGGGCGACCGACGTGGCATCCGGTGCCGACGTCGTGGGCATCACCACCGGCTTCGTCTACCCGCTGCTGGCCCTCCTGCCCATCCTGGCGCCGCTCGCGTTCGGCCCCGACCTCTACGCCGCCGGCTGGCTCGGGCTCGTGACCCTGCTGAACGCCGGGACCTTCGCGCTGCTGCTCGGGCGGGGCCGCAACCGGCGTGCCCTGGCCGCGGCGGCCTGGTGGCTGGGTTTCCTGCTGCTGCTCGGGCCCGTCGCCCTCGCCCGGATCGATGCGGTCACCGTGCCGCTGGCGATCGCCGCGCTGCTGTTCGTCGGCGCCCGGCCGGTCTGGGGCACCGTGCTGCTGACTCTGGTCACCTGGGTGAAGATCTGGCCGGTGGCCCTGGTGATCGCGCTATTCGTCGTCTCGAAGGACCGCTGGCGGGTGCTCGTCGCCGCGGCCGGCACGAGCCTGGGCATCGTGCTGGTGGCGCTCGGGCTCGGCAGCGGGCCGAACGTGCTCAGCTTCGTCGGCGAGCAGACGAACCGCGGCATTCAGATCGAGTCCCCGGTCGCCGGCCTCTGGATGTGGCCGGCCGCGCTGGGTCTGCCGGGCAGTTACCTCTACTACGACCGGCAGATCCTCACCTTCCAGATCATCGGCACCGGCACGAACGTCGCCATCGTGGCGATGACCCCCCTGCTCGCCCTCTGCGGGCTGGCCGTGGTGCTCCTGGCCTGCCAGCGGATGCGTGCAGGCGCCGAACCGGCCGGCCTGTTCCCGCCGCTGGCGCTGGCCCTGGTGCTGACCCTGATCGTCGTCAACAAGGTCGGCTCGCCGCAGTTCACGACCTGGCTGGCCGCGCCCATCATTTTCGGGCTGCTGGTGCGGGGGCGTGCCTGGCGGCTCCCGGCCGTGCTCGGGCTTGTCATCGCGGCCCTGACCCAACTCGTCTACCCGCACTTCTACGACCTCTTGCTCGTGGCAGACCCGGCTCTGGTGCTGGTGCTGACCGTGCGCAACGTGCTGGAGGTCGTGCTGCTCGGCTGGGCCGTGTGGCAGATCCTGTTCCCACCCACCCCCTATCAGAAGGAGTAACCCCATGCTGGTTGCATTTTCCGTCGCCCCGTCCGGCTCCCACGATGACGAAGGGTCGGTGCACGACGCGGTCGCCGCGGCCGTGCGCATCGTGCGCGCATCCGGGCTGCCCAACCACACCGATTCGATGTTCACCACCATCGAGGGCGACTGGGACGAGGTCTTCGCGGTGGTCAAGGCCGCCACTGAAGCCGTCGGAGCCTGGGGGCCGCGGGTGTCCCTGGTGCTCAAGGCCGACATCCGGGGCCGCCGCACCGGGGAGCTGACCGGGAAGGTCGAGCGCCTCGAGGCGGCGCTGGCCGAGGCCGCAGCATCGACGGCCGCCACACCGGCCGCGTAGCCAGGTGAATCCCATCTGGTTGCATCGCTCTCCGGGAGTCAGAGCCGACCATTCCGCGGGGCGCTGTTTGACCCCGGCGGAACGCCGTACCGGGCGTCTAATCAATTCGACGGAGATTCTGGGTCAAACCCTCGCTTTTGAGCCCAAACGCACTGTTTAGAGCAATATCTCCGTCGAATTCGTTCGGGCCACCGGCCCCGTACTCTGGAGGCAGACCTGCTCGCGGCCTCGCCATCGCGGGCGACTTCGGCTACGTCGCCCCGGTCTGGATCGGTCTGGGCCAAAGCTTCTTCGCCCTGTTGCTCACCGTGGGGACGTTCCTCCTGGACCGCACCCGGCGCGGGAACGGTGTGGAGCTCCCGGACGGCACCCAGGCGATCCGCGTGGCCGGCGTGGTCGGCGCGAGGCAGCCGGGCCGTTCGGCAGCCGGGCCGTTCGGCAGCGCCGAAGTCAGTCGCCCTGGAGCAGGATGCCGTCGTGGATGGCGCGCTTGCGCAGGGCGACCTTGGTTCCCACGTCGAAGCCCGCGAGGCGGTACTTCTCCCGGATGCGCTTGAGGTAACTCTTGGCGGTCTCCTCGGAGATGCCGAGCTGGTGCGCGACGGCCTTGACCGGCTCGCCCGCGCCGTAGAGGGCCATCACCCGGCGCTCCTGCGCGCTGAGGCGGGGAGAACCGCCGTTCGCGCCGTTGTTGAGGGCCTCGTCCAGTTCGGCCGAGATGAAGGAGTCGCCGTCATAGGCGGAGCGGATCGCCTCGACGATCATCGTTGCCTCTTCGCTCTTCACCAGGTAGCCGAGCGCACCGGCAGCCAGCGCCTCGCGCACGAGCCCGGCCTCGGAATAGGTGCTCATCAACACCGTCTTCACGCCGGCCGTCTTGAGCGTCGAGATCTTCAGTGAGACCGGGATGTTGTCTTTGAGGTCGAGGTCGAGGAGCACGACGTCGACGGGAAATTCGGGGTGGGTGAGCAGCTCGGGCCAGGTGGTGACGGCGGCGACCATGTTGATGTCGTCCGCGGCCCCCCGGATCCACTCGGTGAGGGCCCCCAACAGCATGCGGTGGTCGTCGACGAGGGCCAACCGGATGGGGTTGTCCTTGCTCGGCGCCTCAGTGCTCAACGTGGTCGTGTTCGTCACTTCTGTCTCCTTGTGCTTCTGGCCCCGAATGAGAAGCTCAACAGCGTAGTTCCACGGACCCTAAGCATCCGCGGGATTGTCGATACTGCATTCGATTTCCAGATGCAGACTTCCGTCCCGGCTGGAATCGACGTGAGGGCCGACTATTCGGATAGCTTGCCACGTCTCGGGGTCCACTCGACGTCGTGGCACACCCGTCGTGGTCAATTCGATCGGAAATCGTAACTTCTGGCGAGCGGAGACGCCGTGCGTGGGTCGGATCGGACCGAGAGAGAGCGAAACGGATGCCTCGTCGCGGGTTGTGTCGCTGATCAGCAGCCAGATCGTGCGCAGAAGGGCATCGCGCTGGTCGGGGTTGAGCATGCCGGCCAGCCCCGCCGGGTCGTGCAGGCCGACGGACGGTCCCAGGAACTCGGACTCGGTGATCGCGTGGTGCAGCCAGGTCTCCCGGCGGCCCCGGATCAGGTGCAGCCGCAGTTGCGTGGCGAGGTCTGCCGCCGTCGTCGACTTCTCGGAACTCAGCGGCAGCGCCGTGCGACCCTTCGCGACGTCGTCGAGCAGAGTCTCCGCGTCGAGGTCGATACGGGCGAGTTCCTCGGAGGCGAACATCCCCACCGCGAACTGCGGCTGGGAGATGGTGCTCTGCACCAGCACCAGGTCGAGCTCACGCTGGGCCATCCGGCGGAATCCCCGCACCGTGGCGACGCCGAGCAGCGGAGGCAGGATGGCGAGGCTGATCACAAGGAGGTCGGGGGCGAAGGTGAGCGGATCGGCGCGCTCCTCGGTGAGCGCCCCGAGGAAGAGAAGCAGGCCGAGCGCCATCGCGGCCGAGACGAGGTCGTGCCCGCGGCGCACGGTGGCCAGGGAGATGAGCAGGGTGCCGACGGCGGCGGCGGCGGTCGGGTAGACGCCGGAGTCGGTTTCGCCCCACGACCCGATCAGGTCGAGCGCCACCACGGCGGCGCCGGCGGCGATGGCCGCGGCGAACAGCCAGTCCGGCATCCGAGCCGACAGGCGCTGCACCGTGATCAGTGCCAGGACCGTGGTCGCCATCAGGAGACCCCACGCGATGAGGCTGGGCGTCGGGTCGGGATATTCGGACCACTGCACGGCGAACTGCCCGAACAGGAACAGGGTGATGAAGCCGCCGCTGAACGTCAGGCCGATGCCGAGGTGGCGGCCACCCAGGCCGCTCTGGTTGGCGCGCGTGGTCTGCTCGGTGCGTTCGGGGCGTCGGAAACTGCGCCGGTAAGCCCGGCGTTCCTGGCGGTCCTGATTGCTCGGCTGGTCGGACCCGCCCGCCGCCGCAGCGCGGCGCGCGTCACGGCGGCGGGCGTCGACGATGCCGGGGACGGTCACTTGGGCACCTCGAGCACGACCGTGGTGCCGGAGCCGGGGGAGGAGAAGAGGCGGGCGTTGCCGCCCACGTCGCGCAGGCGGGCCACGACCGATTCGGCGAAACCGAGGCGTTCGGCGCTAACGCCGCTGAGGTCGAAGCCGACCCCTGCGTCGGTGACCATGGCGCGCACGGTTGTGTCGTCATCAGTGATCGTCACGTCGGCGCGGGCGACGCCGGCATGACGTCGCACGTTCTCGAGGCACTCGCCGAGGGCGAGGAGGAAGGAGTCGAGCACGTCGCTGGGCAGAAGAACCTGTCCGCTGCCGTGCCAGTCCACATCGAGTCCCATCCGCCCGAACCGCTGCTTGACCGATTCGAGGGTGCTGCCGAGCATTGACTCGGTGGCCGGCTCGAGCGTGTAGACCCCGGAGCGGCGCGGGGTGGGGAGGCCGCCGAGCCGTAGCTGCCGCAACAACCGGGCGTCGTCGCCGGCCTGTTGGCGCAGTGCGGCCGGGCTGACGCCGACGCCGGAGTGCGCGAGGAGGGTGAGGGTGGCCAGCACGGTGTCGTGCAGCAGCCGGGCATCCTGCCGGCGTTGGGCTTCGAGCTCGCTGGCATGGCGCTCGGCGAGGTGGGCGCGGCCGATGAAGGCGATGCGCGCCATGACGCGCGGCACGCTCTGGGCCAGCCACCAGGCCACCAGGGCGATGGCAAGCCAGACGCTGAAGGTGAGCAGGAGGGGCACGGTGGCGTCGGACGAGGCGCGGGTGGCGGCGAGCACGCTGGCAACGGTCGCACCGAATGCCAGGGACAGCACCAGCAGGCGGGCGGCGCTGACCACGAGCACGAGGGCGACGCAGCTCAGGGCTCCGGCGGCGATGCCGCCGATGATGGCCTGCTCGACGAGGTTCAGGCCGGTGGCACGCTGGCCCGACCAGCCCACGAGCAGGATCACGGCGATGCCGGAGACCAGGATCAGAGCGACCCAGCGCATCCGGCCGGACCGGCCGAGCAGGTACTGGCCGGCCACCAGCAGCAGCAGCAGTGGCAGGCTCCGGGCCAGGGTGCTCACGGTCAAGCCGCCCGGGACAAGCATCGCGAGGAGCGCGGCGGCCGAGCCGGCCAATCCGCACAGGCGAGCCGCTCTGCGGAGCAGACGGTCACGTTCCTTGTAGATTCGTTGCATAGCGGCGCTCTCACCCCATTTGCCCTCTATACAGAACCTTACCGGCCCGGTGTCCGTTCCCCCGCGCGCTCCGTGGCATCCGTCGGCGTCCGCGCGACCGACGGCGTTACCCACGGGCGTGACCGGCGACTCAGGGCGTGCTCGATGCCGCTCCGCCGGCAGGTGCGGCGGGTGTGATCGGTGCTCGTGTGACCGCGGCCTCCGGGGTGTCGGCGCCGCCCTGGTCGAGGCGGAACGGCGGGTACTCGTCGCGGAACAGGGCGGTGTAGACGGCTACCCGGAAGATCCAGCGGTCGATGCCGAGGATCAGATCGAACAGGCTGCGCCGGTACCGGCCGGTGAAGAGGAGGATGACCGCGGCGATCAGCACCAGGACCTCGATCAGGGACGGGACGGTGTTCGAGACCGAGTCGCCCTCGTCGTTCCGCCAGATCGTCGCACTTCCGGTCAAGGCCGCCACGATCAGCAGGTGCGGAATCGCCAATAGCCACCATTTGACCAGAACGAGCCCGTGCGAGAGGCGCTCCGGGTAATCGACCTGCAGATCGGCGGGATAGTCGGCCGACGACGCCAGGCTGAAGGGGGGGTACCGGTCGGTGCCGAGCGCCGAGTAGGCGTAGAAGGACACCCGCCAGCTCCAGCGCAGCACCCCGACGTTGAACTGGAAGAGGGCCGTCGGGTATCGACCGGTGAACAGGATGGCGAACCCGGCGACGATGGTGGTGACGACAAACCCGAACCAGAGGAACAGCAGCACCACCACGTGCGGGAAGATCAGGATCCACTTCACCAACCACAACCAGCGGGACAGCCCCTCGTCGAGGGTTCCGGTCAACCGGGCGGGAAACGTCCGTCCACCGGGATGGGCAGGGACCGCGGTCGCCCCGGGTGGGCCTGCTCCGACGAAAGTTGCTGCTCCGAGCGGTGTGTCGGGCGTGGCGCCGGGCCTGGTTGCGGGCAGTGTGCCGCGGCCCAGGCCGATTGCCCCGAACACGGTCAGCACCAGGCCGATGAGAAGGATGAACAGGCCGACCAGAAGCAGCCCCACCGCCAGCGGGGCGAGGAACCCGAGGCGAATGCCGGCCTGCAGGGCGACTGAGACGCCGGAACTGGCATCCTCGTTCATGACGACGACCGCCCAGCTGCCGCTCGTCAGATCCCAGTCGATCTCCTGAGTGCCGGGACCCTCGGCGGAGGACACCCAGAAGTCCTGGGCGCCGGGGGCTTCGGGAGCGCGGCTGCCCGGAATGTCGCGGTACACCGCACGGAAGGGATTGATGTTCAGGTCACGCAGCTCGGTGCTATTCACTCCGGCCAGGTAGCGGTCGACGTCGGCCTGAGACGCGACGCCGATGAAGACGTCCGCTGTGGAGGTGGAGAGCGCGCGGAGTCGGAGAGTGCCGATGTCCGCCGGGACGTCCTTGAGCTCGATCGAGCCGATCCGGGGCGAGGTGAGCGCGAACGACTGTCCCGAGAACGAGCGGGCGGGGCTGGTGATGTAGCCGTCCTCGCCCTGCGCGTTGACCACGGCGGTCATCGCCCCGGCCAGGGCCAGCGAGAAGCCGAGCAGGGAGAGGATCGCGCCAAAGATCAACATGATAACGGAACCGGGTTTCATGGCGCGTGTCCTCTCATCGGGTACGTCTCGAGTCAGGGTACGTCGCCTTCACGGGCACGACTCGGTTCACGAGGGTGTCGCGTTCCGTGGCCTGCCGGTCGACGTCGTCTTGATCCGGGACCGCGTCAAGCTCGATGCGAGGGAGCGGGACGGCTCAGAACGCGCAGAAGTTGCGCGCCGATGGCCTCGTTCTCGATCAAAAAACCGTCGTGGCCGAAGCCGGAGTGGAGCGTGACGGCATCCGTGTCGTCGATGTTGCCCTGCAGATGGGCGGCGATGACCTGTTGGCCCTCGAGGGGGAAGAGGCGGTCACTGTCGATGCCGACGACGACGCTGAGCGCATCGATGCGGGAGAGGGCGGATGCGACACCGCCGCGGCCGCGGCCGATGTCGTGCGAGTTCATGGCCTCGACCAGCACGATGTAGCTGTTCGCGTCGAACCGCCGGGTGAACTTGTTGCCGTGGAAATCGAGGTAGGACTCGACGGCGAACCGGCCGCCCGCGCCGAGCGGACTGATCTCGCTTTGCCAGCCGCGCTCGAAGCGCAGGTTGAGCTCCTCGGAGCTGCGGTAGTTCAGCAGCGCCATCCGCCGGGCCAGGGCGAGGCCGCGGGTCGGGCCGTCGCCGTCCGCGGCGTCGTAGTAGTCGCCGAAGCGGAAGAGCGGGTCGCTGCGGATGGCTTCGATCTGCACCGAATTCAGCGCGATCTGGTCGGCGGTCGTCACCGGCGGTGCCGCGAGGATTGCCAGGCGGGCGACCCGGGACGGATGCTCGATGGCCCACTCGAGCGCGTGCATCCCGCCCATCGAGCCGCCGACGACGGCGGCCCAACGGTCGATGCCGAGATGGTCTGAGAAGGCGACCTGCGCGGCGACCTGATCGCGAATGGTGAGGTAGGGAAAGCGGGTGCCCCATTCGGAGCCGTCCGGGGCGAGGGAGGCCGGACCTGTGCTGCCCTGGCAGCCACCGATCATGTTCGGGGCAACCACGAACCAGCGGTCGGTGTCGATGGCCAGGCCGGGGCCGACGATCCTGCTCCACCAGCCCGCGGTCGGGTGGCCGTGGCCGGCCGGGCCGACCAGGTGGCTGTCGCCGGTGAGGGCGTGCAGTATGAGCACGGCGTTGTCGCCGCTCGGGGACAGTTCGCCCCACGTCTCGTAGGCGATCCGCACGGCGCCGAGGCTGCTGCCCCCCTCAAAGTGCAGCGCACCGACGTCGAGGAAACGACGGTTCCCCACGGGGTCGCCGTCGCGCCACGCACCCGTCGCCGGGGGTTTGCCGAGCAGCGACCGCGCCTGGGCTTCGGTCACGAAGCTCGACGGGACGGTGTCTGCCGAATATTGCCAGTCCATAGGCTCCCTATTCTGCCGGGTGAACAGCCCTTCCGGCTTATTGTCACCGCACCGTCTGGTGAGCGCACCGCGCGCCCGGCCGTCGCCGCGGAGTACCCGGCCGGCACTCGGGCCGCGCCCGGTTTTCACTCGGGTTGCACTGGGTTTCCACTCGGTTTCCACTCTGTTCGCACTCTGTTCGCACTCGGCGGAGCCGAATCAGCTCGCCACCCGAACGAATTCGACGGAGATTTTGCCGATTTTGGCCTGAAACGGGCCGAAACCGGGTATGGAGGGCAAAATCTCCGTCGAATTGGTTAACCACCCGCCTGGGGGGATACCCATCCGGATTGGCAGCGGCTGGGGGCGTGTCAGGCGTTGGCGCGGGATGCCTGCACAACCGCGCGGGCGGCCGCCAGGCCGGTCTCGAGGTCGGCCTTCAGATCGGCGATGTTCTCGATGCCGACAGAGAGGCGCACCAGGCCCGGCGTAACCCCGGCCGTGAGCTGCTGCTCCGGGGTGAGCTGCGCGTGCGTGGTCGAGGCCGGGTGGATGACGAGCGACCGCACATCGCCGATGTTGGCCAGGTGGCTGAACAGGGAAAGGTTGTCGACGAGGGCGCGACCGGCATCCACTCCGCCCTTCAACTCGAAGGACAGCACGGCGCCGACACCGCGGGGCGCGTAGGTGTTGGCGGCGGCGTACCAGGGGCTCGACGGCAGGCCGGCGTAGTTGACCGAGGCGATGTCGGGGTGGTTCTCGAGCCACTCCGCGATGTCCTGGGCGTTCTGCACGTGGCGTTCGATGCGCAGGCTGAGAGTCTCGATGCCCTGGATGAGCTGCCAGGCGCTCGCCGGGGCGATCGCGGATCCGAGGTCGCGCAGCAGCTGCACGCGCGCCTTGATGATGTAGGCGATGCCGTCGCCGACCGCGCCCGTGTAACTGACGCCGTGGTAGGACGGGTCCGGCTCGGTGAGGCCGGGGAACTTCTCCACGTTCTTGGACCATTCGAACGTGCCGCCGTCGACGATGACGCCGCCGATGACGGCACCGTGGCCACCGAGGAACTTGGTCGCCGAGTGGACGACGATGTCCGCGCCGTGCTCGAACGGGCGGATCAGGTAGGGGGTGGCGATGGTGCTGTCGACGATGAGCGGTACCCCGCCGGCGTGCGCCACATCGGCCACGAGACGGATGTCGAGCACATTGATCTTGGGGTTGCCGATGGTCTCGGCGAAGAAGAGCTTGGTGTTGGGGCGCAGCGCCCGGCGCCATTCCTCGGGGTCGTCCTGGTTCTCGACGAAGGTCGTCTCGATGCCCAGCTTGGTCAGCGTGTACTTGAACAGGTTGTAGGTTCCGCCGTAGATTGAACTCGACGAGACGATGTGGTCGCCGGCCTGGGCGATGTTCAGCACCGCGAACGTGGAGGCGGCCTGGCCCGAGGCCAGGAGCAGGGCTGCGGTGCCCCCTTCGAGGGCGGCGACGCGCTCTTCGACGACGGCCTGGGTCGGGTTCATGATACGGGTGTAGATGTTGCCGAATTCGGCCAGTGCGAACAGGTTCTGCGCGTGCTGGGCGCTGTCGAACACGTAGGACGTGGTCTGGTAGATCGGGGTGGCCCTGGCATTGGTGGTCGGGTCGGGCTGGGCACCGGAGTGCACCTGCTTGGTTTCAAACTTCCAGTCTGCAGCGTTGTCGCTCATGAGGTGATCTCCCGGGTGATCCTCGACGAGCGTGGACCTTCCAGCGCTCTGCCAGCGATTCTAGGCAGGGGGTTGTTGAGCTGGCAACGGACACCGCAACACAGCGTCACGAAGCGGTCAGCGCGGCGTGTCACGCGGTGTGCCGACGGCAGGGTCTGCGGGCGGTGCGTCTGCGGGAGGCTCTGCGGGAGGCTCGGCGGCGAGCGTGCCGGCAGGCGCGTCGAGGTGCGGAAGCACGATAGTGCCGGTGTCGGTGCGCGCCTTCTTGCGGAACAGCCAGCGGGCGCGCGGCTCGATCAGCGGGTGGAACACCCTGCGCACGATCCGCTGCGAGAGGGCGATGGAGATCAGCACGCTGAACCCGATCATCGCGGGCAGCACCCAGCCCGGCTGGGGTCCGCCGAGCACCCCGCTCTCGCGCAGGAGAAACAGCACGAAACTGTGCAGCAGGTAGATGTACATCGTGGCCGCGCCGTAGGGCGTGAACCAGAGCCGTCGCCGGGGCATGAGCACCAGGAATGCCACGATGAGGGCGAACGCGAGCAGCAGCAGACCCAGACGGATGACGCCGGCCCAGAGCTGGTCGTAGCCGAACGCCGGGTAGGCCTCGTCGTAGAGCAGGAACTGGCGCACCTGCGCCTCACGAAGGGCGTCGATGTTCGCCACGATCACGCCCAGCAGTGCCGTGAACAGGGTGAACGCGCCGATCCGCCAGCGCCATACCGCGGTGGCGTGCAGCCCCAGCCAGCGGTCGGTGAGCTTCCACTGGCGTAGCTGCCAGCCGAAGACGAAGAACGGCAGCAGCCCGAGCGTGCGCGACAGCGCGAAGGTGCTGTCGATCGACGCGAAGTACCCGGCGCCGACGGAGATGATCACACTGATCAGCAGCGGATGGCGCAGCAGCACGAGGAAGGGTAGGGCGAGGCGCCAGGCCAGGAGGGCGATCAGGAACCACAGGGTCCAGGAGGGGGACGAGTAGTCCAGGCGGAATTCGCCGCCGAGTAGCCAGTGCACGACTGTCCAGATCGTCTCGAAGATCACGTAGGGGAGCACGATGTCGGTGACCAGACGATGCAGCTGGCGAGTACCGAGCGGGCCCGACCGGGCGAAGTACCCGCTGACGGCGACGAACAGCGGAACGTGGAAGGCGTAGACGAACAGATAGAACTCGTAGGCGACATCCGACTCGGCGATGAGTTTCAGGATGGCGTGCCCGAGCACAACCAGGGCGATCGCGATCCAGCGCGCATTGTCCCAGAGCGGCACGCGTCGTTTCTGCACGTGCGGTATTCCGGCGGCGCGTGGGCTCATCATGCTGCTTCTCCGACCAGAATGGGACCATGGGTACAAAAAGAGTCGTTGTGACCGGTGCGAGTTCGGGGATCGGTGCCGCCACCGTGCGCCTGTTCCGCCAGCGGGGCTGGGATGTGGTGGGGGTGGCTCGCCGCACCGACCGCCTCGCGACGCTGCAGGCGGAGACCGGGGCGCAGGTCTTCACGGCCGACCTCACCCGGCAGGCGGACGTGGACGCGCTGCGCGACTATCTCGCGGCGTCCGGGCCGGTGCACGCGCTGGTCAACAACGCGGGCGGCGCAGTGGGGCTGGACACCGTCGAGGAATCGAAGATCGAGGACTGGGCCTGGATGTTCGAGATCAACGTGCTCGCGGTCAAGCGGGTCACGAGCGCCGTGCTGCCCTTGCTGCGGGCCGGGATCCGGGCGGAGGGCGGCGCCGCCGACATCGTCACGGTCACGTCCATTGCGGGTCATGTCGCCTACCTCGGAGGTGGAGGGTATAACGCGGCGAAGTTCGCCGCGCACGCCCTGATGGAAGTCTTGCGCCTGGAATTGAATGGCGAGCCGATCCGGGTGATCGAGGTTGCCCCCGGGATGGTGCAGACCGAGGAATTCGGGCTGGTGCGCTTCAACGGTGATGCGGAGAAGGCTGCCGCGGCCTACGCCGGGGTGCCGAATCCGCTCACCGCCGAAGATATTGCCGAGACGATCGTGTCGAGCGTCGAACGCCCGGCCCACGTCAATCTGGACCTGATCGTGATCAAGCCGGTTGCGCAGGCGGCCCCCATGCGAGTCGCGCGGGGGCCGCTGGCACCCAAAGACTGACGCACTCAAGCGTTCTGCCTAGGGGTGGACCAGGATCTTCACAGCAGTGTCGTTGTGGTTGATCAGGGTGTCGAAGCCCTCGCTGGTGAGGTCGAACTCGTGGCCCATGGTGACCGGGAGGGATTCATGCGAAAGCGGATGCGGGTGGCCGGGCGCCGAGATGAAGATCGGGCCGTCGAGATACTCGTGAAGGTCGGTGCCGCAGATGCCGCACCAGGCGACTGCGATCTTCACTGTGCCGCTGCGGGTCTCCGGATCTTCGATGCTTTCAATGCGGACGTTTTTCTGGCCGTGGAAACGTGCAGCTTTCATTGAGAATCTTCTCCAGTCATGCGTCAAAGGCTCGGCGTAGGCGGATGGTCTGGCCCTCCGGCCCGCGGAACGACACTACTCCCCCCGGCTGGGGTGCAGCCGAGGGGAGTAGTGGTCATGCGCGTCGTACGGTTTCGATCAGTGCTCGGAGGCCTTCTCGGCGCCGAAGCCGGTCATGGACCGCACGGACATTTCCGCGGCCAGCAGCGGGTCTTCCTTGCGAGTGCTGGTGACCGAGCCGAGCCAGCCCAGGAAGAACCCGATTGGGATGGAGATGATGCCGGGGTTGCTCAGTGGGAACCAGGCGAAGTCGACGTCTGCACCGAACATCGACGTCTCCGTGCCGGAGAAGACCGGCGAGAAGATGATCAGACCGACGGTGACCGCAAGGCCGCCGTACATGCTCCACACGGCGCCGCGGGTGGTGAAGCCGCGCCAGAAGAGCGAGTACAGGATGGTCGGCAGGTTGGCGCTCGCCGCGACGGCGAAGGCCAGGGCCACCAGGAAGGCGATGTTCTGCCCCTGCACGCCGATGCCGCCGGCGATCGAGAGGATGCCGATGATGACGACGGTACGACGTGCGACCTTGACCTCGGCGTCGGGGTCACCCTTGCCCTTCTTGATCACGCTCATGTAGATGTCGTGAGCGAAGGAGGTCGCGGCGGTGATCGTGATCCCGGCCACCACGGCCAGGATCGTGGCGAACGCAATGGCCGAGATGAAGCCGAGCAGCAGCGGTCCGCCGAGCGCGAGGGAGAGCAGCGGCGCGGCCGAGTTCACTCCGCCGGGAGCGGCGAGGATGACATCTGCTCCGACGAGCGCGGCGGCACCGAAGCCGAGCACCAGCGTGAACAGATAGAACGCACCGATCAGCCAGATCGCCCAGACGACCGAGCGACGGGCTTCCTTGGCGCTGGGCACCGTGTAGAAGCGCATCAACACGTGCGGCAGGCCCGCGGTGCCGAGCACCAGGGCGATGGCGAGCGAGACGAAGTCGAGCGGGTTCTCGCCGTATTTCAGGCCGGGCACCAGGATGGCGTCGGCCGGCACACTCGTCGAGGCGGCGATGGCCGAGTCGAGAAGCGCCGAGAAGTTGAAGCCGTTGATGGCCAGCACCCAGACGGTCATCGCGAATGCGCCGATGATGAGCAGGAATGCCTTGATGATCTGCACCCAGGTGGTGCCCTTCATGCCACCGATGAGCACGTACATGATCATCAGGCCGCCGACCACGGTGACCACGACGGACTGCCCGACCTTGTCGTTGATGCCGAGGAGCAGCGACACGAGGCCGCCGGCTCCGGCCATCTGGGCGAGGAGGTAGAAGAAGCAGACGGCAAGGGTGGTCGTCGCCGCGGCCACGCGCACGGGACCCTGACGCAGGCGGAAGGAGAGCACATCCGCCATGGTGTACTTGCCGGTGTTGCGCATGAGCTCGGCCACCAGCAGCAGGGCGACGAGCCAGGCCACGAGGAAGCCGATCGAGTACAGGAAGCCGTCGTAACCGCTGACCGCGATCGCCCCGACGATGCCGAGGAACGACGCCGCGGAGAGGTAGTCGCCGGCGATGGCGAACCCGTTCTGCGGGCCGGTGAAGGACCGGCCGCCGGTGTAGTAGTCGGCCGCGGTCTTGTTGTTGCGCCCGGCGCGAATGACGACGATCAGGGTGACCGCCACGAAAGCGAGGAAGATCGAGATGTTCAGCACGGGGTTGTTTTCCGCGGGTTCGACGGCTTGGGCCAGGCGGCCCGGCAGGGACTGCAGAATGCTGGTTGCGATCATTTCTTGTCCATCTCCTCAAGCTCGGCACGCAGCTCGGCCCCGAGGGGGTCGAGACGGCGGTTCGAGTACGACACGTACCACATGGTGATGGCGAAGGTGGTGACGAACTGGCCGAGGCCGAGCACCAGTCCGAGGTTGAACTTGCCGAAGACCGGGATTGCCATCACGTCGGGCAGGTAGGCCGCGACGAGCACGAAGGCGAAGTACCAGATGAAGAAGAAGGCGGCCAGCGGCAGCACGAACCCGCGGCGCTGCTTCTTCAGCTGGATGAACTTCGGCGTCTTCTCATACGCGATGTAGTCGATGGTGGACGGTTTTACTCCGTCCGGGAGTTTGTCTTTCAGTGATTCCGCCATGCGGGCTCCTTTGCTCCGGTGAAGGGATGTGACTGTGTGGGATGGTGCTGGGGTGATCTGTGGGGGTCGACTGGTGCTTCAGGCGTTCGGGCCGACTCCATGCACGGCCTGCTTGAGGGCGTCGAGAACCGTGGGATCCTCGATCGTCGGCGGTACGGTGTAGGCCTCGCCATCGACGATCTGCCGGATGGTCTTGCGGAGGATCTTCCCCGACCGGGTCTTCGGCAGCCTGTCCAGGATGGTCACGTCTCGGAACGCGGCCACCGGCCCGACATGCTCCCGCACCAGCGCGATGAGCTCTGCGCCGAGAGTGTCGTGGTCGATCGTGGTCCCGGACTTGAGCGTGACGAAGCCGGCCGCGCGCTGCCCCTTGAGAGGGTCGCGCACGCCGAGCACCGCGCACTCGGCGACCGCAGGGTGCAGGGTGAGCACCTCCTCGAGCGAGCCGGTGGACAGTCGGTGCCCGGCAACGTTGATCACGTCGTCGGTGCGGCCCATCACATAGAGGTAGCCGTCCTCGTCGAAGTGGCCGGAATCTCCGGTGGCGTAGAAGCCGGGGAAAGCCGACAGGTAGGAGCTTTCGAAGCGGTCTTCGCTGCCCCAGATCCCGAGCAGGGCGCCGGGCGGCAGCGGGAGGCGGATGGCGATGTTGCCGTCCTTGCCGGCCTTCGTGACCGGCTTGCCCTGGGAATCGAGGATGGCGATGTCGTAGCCGGGCACCGGGAACGTGGCCGAGCCCGGTTTCGTCGGGATGTCGGCGATGCCCCGCGGGTTCGCGCAGATCGCCCAGCCGGTCTCGGTCTGCCACCAGTGATCGACCACCGGGCAGTGCAGCCCGTCATTGGCCCAGTGGTATGTCTCCGGGTCGAGGCGTTCGCCGGCCAGGAACAGCCCGTGCAGGCTCTGGATGTCGTGCCCCGCCAGTTCGACCAGGTCAGGGTCGACGCGGCGGATGGCACGGATGGCCGTGGGCGCCGTGAACAGGACTGACACCTGGTAGTCCTCCACCACGCGCCAGAACGCCCCGGCATCCGGGGTGCCGACCGGTTTGCCCTCATAGATGACCGTGGTGGCGCCGACCAGCAGCGGGGCATAGACGATGTAGGAGTGGCCGACCACCCAGCCGACGTCAGAGGCCGCCCAGAAGACGTCGCCGGGCTTGACGTTGTAGATGTTGGCCATCGACCAGGCCAGCGCCACGGCGTGGCCGCCGTTGTCGCGGACGATCCCCTTCGGATTGCCGGTCGTTCCGGAGGTGTACAGGATGTAGAGCGGGTCGTCGGAGCGAAGGCTGATCGGCGCGGCCGGGGAGGCCTCGTTCTCCTCGTGGGCCCAGTCCAGCCAGGCCACGTCGCTGGTGCCGGCGTAGTCGGCGGCGCAGCCGGGGACCATCTCCCGGTCGCGCACGATGACGGTGTGCACCGAGCCCTTGCTGCGAGCGAGGGCGCGTTCGACCAGAGGCAGGTATTCGACCGCCCGGCCCGGTTCGAGGCCGCCGGAGGCGGTCACGATCACGGTCGGTCGCGCATCGTCGATCCGCACGGCGAGCTCGCTGGCTGCGAAGCCGCCGAAGACGACGGAGTGGATGGCGCCGATGCGGGCACACGCCAGCATGGCGACGATGGCTTCCGGGATCATCGGCAGGTAGACGATCACCCGGTCGCCCTGGCCGACGCCGCTGGCGCGGAGCACCCCGGCGAAGCGCTCGACGCGTCCCAGAAGTTCGCGGTAGCTCAGGCGCACCCGGGTGCCGGACATCGCCGAGTCGTAGATGACGGCCGTCTGTTCGCCGCGGCCGGCAAGCACGTGGCGGTCGAGCGCGTTGTAGCTGGTGTTGAGTTCGCCGTCCGGGAACCAGCGCCAGGCGCCGGGGAAGCGTTCCTCCAGCGCCACCGTCGGCGGAACGGTCCAGTCGATTGCCCGGGCTGCCTGCAGCCAGAACGCCGAACGCGTGCCGTCATCGATGCTTCTCTGCCACAGGTCGTAATACCCCGCCGAAGCTTTCCCTGACATTCGAACCTCTCCGTTGAAGTTCCTATGTATACATAGAATTCGTGAAGTCTGGCACATAACCCGCAATAAGGGAATAACATGTGATTTGTGTATACAGAAACCCCAACGACGGGGACCACGGCTCCGGTTCGCGCAAGCGAACGCGCCTACCGGCAGCTGCGCGGCGAGATTCTCGACGGCCTCCTGGCGCCCGGCACGGGGCTGCTCGAGGTGGAGCAAGCCGCCCGGATCGGGGTGTCGCGCACCCCTCTGCGCGCGGCGATCGCCCGGCTGATCGCCGACGGTCTGGTGGCCGGCCGCACCGGCCGTGGGTTCATGGTCACCGAGATGAGCGTGGACAGAATCGGGGAACTCTACGAGGTGCGACGGGCGTTGGAGGAACACGCAGCCCGGATCGCCGCCGAGCGCCGCGACCCGGCGGTCTTCGAGGCTCTCCGCACGCAGTTCCTTGCGGCCCCGGAGCTGCTCCGGCACGGCAAGGCGGGACTACGCCGCTACTACGAGCTGATCGACGAGTTCGACCTGGCCCTCGACGTGGCCGTGGCGAACCCCTTCCTCGTGGGTGCGCTCGCCGGGGTGCGCACGCACCTCGCCCGCATCCGTCGCCTGGCCCGGGACAACCCGGACCGGCTCCGAAGCGCCGCCGCCGAGCACCTGCTCATCGTGAACGCCGTTCTGGCGGGCGACTCGTCGCTGGCCGCCCACGCCACGCACGTGCACCTCCACCAGAGCCTCACCAGCGTTCTCGCGACCCTCCGGGGATCGTCGGCCGTTCCGGCCGACCCATCGCCTCCACCGCGCTGACCGCACTATTCGAACCAATCGAACCAATCGAACCAATCGAACCAATCGAAGGGATCCACCGTGCAGCTCCACCACGTTCGTGTTCACCGCAGCGACGAGAACCTTGCCCGCACCGACCAGCTGGCCTGGAAGATCGCCGAGGTCGCTTCCGACCCGGTCGGGGTGAGCGACGAGGTGACCGAGATGATCGTCAACCGGGTGATCGACAACGCCGCCGTCGCCGCGGCGTCGCTGACCCGGCGCCCGGTGGTGTCGGCCCGCTCGCAGGCGCTGGCGCACCCGCGTTCGTTCAACGGCGTCGGGGCGACCGTGTTCGGCGAGCAGCGCTCCCGCCGGGTGTCACCTGAGTGGGCGGCCTGGGCCAACGGGGTCGCCGTGCGTGAGCTCGACTACCACGACACGTTCCTCGCCGCCGAGTACTCACACCCCGGCGACAACATCCCGCCGATCGTCGCGGTCGCCCAGCACCTCGCCACCGCCCGCGGATTGACCGGTCGCGACCTCGTGCGCGGCATCGCCACGGGCTACGAGATCCAGATCGACCTGGTCAAGGGCATCAGCCTGCACGCGCACAAGATCGACCACGTGGCCCACCTCGGCCCGTCGGCGGCCGCCGGCATCGGCACCCTGCTCGGGCTCGACCCCGAGACCATCTTCCAGGCGGTGGGGCAGGCGCTGCACACCACGACGGCCACCCGGCAGTCCAGGAAGGGCGAGATCTCCAGCTGGAAGGCACACGCCCCGGCCTTCGCCGGCAAGATGGCGGTGGAGGCGGTCGACCGCGCGATGCGCGGCGAAACCAGCCCCACCCCGATCTACGAGGGTGAAGACGGCGTGATCGCCTGGCTGCTCGACGGGCCGGATGCCGCCTACGAGGTGTCGCTGCCGTCGAATGGTGAAGCCAAGCGCGCCATCCTGGACAGCTACACGAAGGAACACTCGGCGGAGTATCAGGCGCAGGCGTGGATCGACCTGGCCCGGAAGCTGCACCGGGAGCACCCGGCCCTGTCCGATCCGGCCAACGTCGTATCCGTCGTCATCCACACCAGCCACCACACCCACTACGTGATCGGCTCGGGCGCGAACGACCCGCAGAAGTACGACCCCACGGCCAGCCGGGAGACCCTCGACCACTCCATCCCATACATCTTCACGGTCGCCCTGCAGGACGGCAGCTGGCACCACGTGGATTCCTACCGGCCCGAACGCGCCGGCCGGGCCGACACGATCGCCCTCTGGAACAAGGTGACCACCACGGAAGACAGCGAGTGGACCCGCCGGTACCACTCGCTCGACCCGGCCGAGAAGGCCTTCGGCGGTAGAGTCGAGATCGAGCTCACCGACGGCAGCCGGGTCGTCGACGAGATCGCCGTCGCCGACGCCCATCCGCTCGGCGCGAAGCCGTTCGGGCGGGCCGAATACGTGCACAAGTTCCGCACCCTCGCGGCCGACGTGGTCGAGGAGGGCGAGATCGTGCGCTTCCTCGCCGCGGCCGAACGCCTGCCGCGGCTTGGCGCCGGGGAGCTCGGCCAGCTCACCATCGTGGCCCGTAACGGGTTGCTCGCCTCACTTCCCACCCCGAACGGAATCTTCTGATGTTGTACTCGAAAGTCAGCCCGGCCGCCAAGCGGGCCGCGTTCCGCAAGGACCTGGCGAGCGGCCGGCTGCTGCGCTTCCCCGGTGCGTTCAACCCGCTCTCGGCTCGACTGATCGCGGCCAAGGGCTTCGAAGGGGTGTACATCTCCGGCGCGGTGCTCTCGGCCGACCTGGGTCTGCCCGACATCGGCCTGACCACTCTCACCGAGGTGGCCGGACGGAGCCAGCAGATCGCCCGGATGAGCGACCTGCCCACGATCGTGGACGCCGACACCGGCTTCGGCGAGCCGATGAACGTGGCACGCACGATCCAGACGCTCGAGGATGCCGGTCTGGCCGGCATGCACATCGAGGACCAGGTCAATCCGAAACGCTGCGGTCACCTCGACGGCAAGCAGGTCGTCGACGACGACACGGCGGCCAAGCGCATCCGGGCGGCCGTCGACGCCCGGCGCGACCCGAACTTCCTGATCATGGCGCGCACGGACATCCGTGCCGTCGACGGCCTGGCTGCCGCGGTCGACCGGGCGAAGAAGCTCGTCGACGCCGGGGCCGACGCGATCTTTCCGGAGGCGATGGCATCCCTGGCCGAGTTCGCGGCCATCCGCGCCGCCGTGGACGTGCCGGTGCTGGCGAACATGACCGAGTTCGGCAAGGGCGAGCTCTACACGACCCAGCAGCTGGCGGATGTCGGCATGAACATCGTCATCTTCCCGGTGTCCCTGCTGCGCCTCGCGATGGGGGCGGCCGAACGCGGCCTCGACACCATCGAGGCGCAGGGCTCACTGACCGGCTTGCTGCCGGAGATGCAGCACCGGGCGAGGCTCTACGAGCTGCTCGACTACGAGTCGTACAGCCACTTCGATTCCGGCGTCTTCAACTTCACCCTCAACCCGGATGTTGCCTCGTAGCAGCCCGGCCCCGCATGCAGATCCAGTCTCAACGCAAGGGAGCGACATGAGTCAGAACGAACCGACCATTTACAAGGGCCTCGCCGGCGTCGTGGTCGACCATACGCAGGTGTCCAAGGTCAACCCCGAATCGAACTCGCTGCTGTACCGGGGCTACCCGGTGCAGGAACTCGCGGCACAGAAGAGCTTCGAGGAGGTGGCCTACCTGCTCTGGCACGGCGAGTTGCCGACCGACGTCGAGCTGGGCGAATTCGAGGAGCAGGAACGCTCCCTCCGGCACCTGACTCCTGCGGTGAAGCGCGTCATCGACGAGCTGCCGATGACGGCGCACCCGATGGACGTCGTGCGCACGGCGGTCAGCCTGATCGGCGCGAACGACCCCGATGCGGCCGACGCGTCGCCGGCGGCCAACCGTGCCAAGGGCCTGCGGCTCTGGGCCCAGATGCCGGCGATCGTGGCCTACGACCAGCGCCGCCGCCACGGCCTCGAGCTGATCGAACCGCGCAGCGACCTCGGCTACTCGGCCAACTTCCTGTTCATGACGTTCGGCGAGGTGCCCGAACTCGTGGTCGTGAACGCGTTCGATGTGTCCATGATCATGTATGCGGAGCACTCCTTCAACGCGTCGACGTTCACCGCCCGCGTGATCACCTCGACCCTGTCCGACCTGCACTCCGCGGTCACCGGAGCGATCGGGGCTCTCAAGGGCGCGCTGCACGGCGGGGCGAACGAGGCCGTGATGCATATTTTCGACGAAATCGGGCTCGGCCTGGGCGCCGGGAAGCGCGCCGAGGCGTGGCTGAATGAGACCCTCGCCGCAAAGCGGAAGGTGATGGGCTTCGGCCACCGGGTGTACAAGCACGGGGACTCGCGGGTGCCGACCATGCGCACCGCGCTGGTCACCCTGGTCGAGCATTATGACCGGCCGGACCTGCTGGAGCTCTACGAATCCCTCGAGGCGGGGATGACGACGCGCACCGGCATCCTGCCCAACCTGGACTACCCGTCGGGACCGGCGTACAACCTGATGGGATTCGACACCCTCACTTTCACGCCGATCTTCGTCGCGGCGCGACTGACCGGGTGGACCGCGCACATCATCGAGCAGACCGCATCGAATGCCCTGATCCGGCCGCTCTCGCTCTATAACGGCCACGAGGAGCGGCACCTGGCCTGAGCTCATCGTGACCGCGCCGTGACCTACCATTGGGAAATGGGATTCGACGCGGACGACGCTGCACGTGATGTGACCGGAATTGAGCGGGAAGTGCTGGGCTGGGACGTGTTCGCGGACGCGTCCCGCCAGCTGTCGAAGGCGGTGCTGTCGAGCGGTTTCCAGCCGGATGTCGTGATCGCCATCGCCCGCGGCGGGCTGCTGCTCGCCGGCGCCATGTCGTATGCGCTGGGCACCAAGAACTGCGGCAGCATCAACGTGCAGTTCTACACCGGCGTCGACGAGCGCCTCCCCGTGCCGGTCCTGTCGGGACCGATGCTCGACGCGCCGTCGCTAACCGGCCTGCGGGTGCTGCTCGTCGACGACGTCTCCGACTCCGGGCACACCCTCGCGATGGTCGTCGCGCTGCTGCGGGAAACCGCCTGCGAGGTGCGCACCGCCACCCTGTACACGAAGCCTCGCACCGTGCTGGTGCCCGATTTCACCTGGTGTGAAACGGACCGCTGGATCGTGTTCCCCTGGTCCTCGCTGCCTCCCGTAGCGGAGAGCCTCACCGGTGCGAGCCTGCCGGGCGGCGCACAGCTCGATGACGACCTGCCTGTCGCGAGCCTGCTCGCCGCCAGCCTGCCCCTCGTGGCCCGGGGCGCCCTGCTGTGAGCGTGCACCTGGTCGGCGGCGGTTGGAACCCCCGGACAGACGCGGCCGTCTTCGGACCCTTCCTGGCCGAGGCCACGGCGCGCGGAGTCGTGGCAGGCCGCGCGGAGCCTGGCATCGCGATCCTCGTCGTGCGTGCCGAAGACGCCGCCGACCACGCCGCGAACCTGGTCGCCGCCGTTTCCGCGGCCGGCGAGTTCGAGCCGAAGGTCACCGTCGTCGCCCCGGGCGACGTCTTCGCCCTGACCGCTGTGTCCGAGGCCGACGGAATCCTGGTCGGCGGCGGAGTCACCCCCGCCTACCTGGTCGCCGTGGCCCCGATATTCGGTGAGATCCGTCGTCAGGTGGCCGCCGGCATCCCCTATCTCGGATTCTCTGCCGGCGCGATGATCGCGGCCGAGCGTGCCCTGATCGGCGGCTGGCGCATGGGCGGCGTCGAGGTCAGCGGCGAACACGCCGCCGAGGGGCTCGACGAGATCACCGTTGAACCCGGCATCGGGCTGCTCGACGTCACCGTGGAGGTGCACGCCGCCCAGTGGGGCACGCTGTCCCGGTTGGTCGCGGCCACCGAGGCCGGCCTGATCGACGGCGGCCTGGCCGTCGACGAGAACACCGCGCTGGTCGTCGGCGAGGGCGCGCTCAGCGTCGTCGGAGCCGGCAGTGTCTGGCGGGTCAGCGAGGCCGACGGCGGGGTGCTCGTGAGCACCTTCGGGGCCTGAGCCGAGCATCATGCCCGTCACCCTCGCGGCGCTGACCGAGAGCCGGGCCATCGATCTTGGCTGGGCCCAGGCGCTGGCGCCGGTGGGGCCGGAGATCGACCGAATGGCGGAGCTCCTGCGCGCCGAGACTCTGGCCAGCCGTATCTGGCTACCGGCCCCGGAGAACGTCTTCCGCGCCTTCGCCGAGCCGTTCGATGCCGTGCGGGTGCTCATCGTCGGCCAGGATCCGTACCCGACCCGGGGACATCCGATCGGGCTCGCCTTCGCGACCGAGGCACACGTGCGGCCGCTGCCGCGCAGCCTGGCGAACATCTGCCGGGAGCTGCACGACGACGTGGGCGTCACCGCCGCCACCGGAGACCTCTCGCCGTGGTCGCGGCGGGGGGTGCTGCTGCTCAACCGCGTACTCACCGTGCAGGCCGGCCTGGCCGGGTCGCACCGGCGCCGCGGCTGGGAAAGCGTGACCGAGCAGGCCATCCGCGCCCTTGTCGCCCGGGACCGGCCGCTCGTGGCGATTCTGTGGGGGAAGGATGCCGGCACGCTGCGGCCGCTCCTCGGGGACACGCCGGTGATCGAGTCCGCGCACCCGAGCCCGCTGTCGGCCAGGCGCGGATTCTTCGGTTCAAAGCCGTTCAGCCGGGCCAACGAGTACCTCGGCCGCACCGGGGCGGCCCCGGTGGACTGGTCCCTCGGGTAATCTGGAGCTCTCTGGAGGAGTTAGCTGTGCTTGAAGAGGAATACCAGCCGCGTCGGCAATTGCCCCGGCACCTTCGACCGACGCCCGCGGAAGAGGCGCCGTTCGGATTCACCATGCGTGAGGCCCAAATCACCGATCTGCCGTATATCCGGGAGGTCTACAACTACTACGTCGCCAACAGCACGGTCACCTTCGACGTCGACCCGATGACCCTCGCCGAGTGGCGCAGCAAGTTCTACTATCTGGGCAAGCTCGGGATGCCGTTCATCGTGGCCGTCTCCCCGGCCGGCCAGCTGCTCGGCTACGCCCTGGTCAGCCCGTGGAAGCAGAAACGCGCCTACCGGTTCACGGTCGAGAACTCGATCTACCTCGGAGCGGCCTCCACCGGCAAGGGACTGGGCCGGATGCTGCTCGGCGAACTCATCGAGCGCTCCCAGGCGGCCGGGCTCAAGGAGATCATCTCGGTCGTCGCCGACCAGGGCGCCGACGCGTCGATCAAGCTGCACCTCGACTTCGGATTCGCGGAGATCGGCCGGATGGGCAAGGTCGGCTTCAAGTTCGACCGCTGGCTCGGCACCGTGCTCCTGCAGAAGAGCCTCAAATAGGCGCAGCGGCGAGTCTGCGGCCGGCGGACGCCTAAAATCGAGGGATGACCGATGCCCTGCCCACCCTGCCCGAGCGCCACACCGTGTTGCGCTCGTTCGCAGGACACCTCGAGGCCGGCCCCGACGCCGTGTTCAACCGGCTCGTGACGGCGATGGCCTCGGGGGCGGCCGGCGGGGGCAACGTGCACACCGACCGGGACCGACGCCGACTTGTGCTGCGGCGCGGCTGGTGGTACCGCGGCGAGTACCAGGTGCTGCCCGAGGAGGAGGCCGGGTCGCTCGTGCAGTACGAGATCATCAACGTCGCGCAGCTGCTGCCGTGGGCCGGGTCGTGGGCGGCGGCATCCGTTCTCCGCGCCGCGCCGCGGGCGTTCCAGGCGTTGCTGACCGGGCTGTCCCACTCTTGAGCGTCGCGCCGCTGAGCGTCTCGCCGCTCCGTCGCGCCGATGCCCGGCATCCCGGCTGGTTAGGCTCGGGGGATGGCCGCTCCGCATGAACTGACCGCTCTCGAACAATGGCAGGCGCTGCAGCGCGGTGAGATCAGCCCCACCGAGCTGACCGAGCACTACCTGGGCCGGATCGAGGCTCAGGACTCCGGCCTCGGCGCGTTCGTGAGCGTGACAGCGGATGCCGCGCGGAAGCGGGCCCGCTTCGTCGAGCAACTGATGCCGCGCAGCATGCCGCTCTGGGGTCTGCCCTTCGCCGACAAGGACCTGCAGAGCCGCGCCGGCGTGCCGGCCCGGTTCGGATCGCGGCTGATGCAGGATTACGTGCCGGCCGAGTCCGACGATCTCGTGCTCGCCCTGGACGCGGCTGGCGGCGTGAGCCTCGGCAAGACCAGCACGCCCGAGTTCGGGCTGCCGTCGTACACCGAGACGCTGGCCGGGCCGCCCGCGCGCAACCCGTGGGACCGCTCCCGGGGCGCGGGCGGCTCCAGCGGCGGGGCGGCGGTGGCCGTCGCCGCCCGGCTGCTTCCCTTCGCTCCGGGCTCCGACGGCGGCGGCTCGGTGCGGATCCCCGCGGCAGCCTGCGGTCTCGTCGGCCTGAAACCGTCGCGCGGCCGGGTGCCCTCGTCGTCCGGGATCAACGCGCTCGGCGGTCTCAGCGTGGCCGGACCGCTGGCACGGACGGTGGCGGATGCCGCCCTGCTGCTGGACGCCATGATCGCGCCGCGAGGCGGGCATCCGCAGCACCTGTACTCGCTCCGGCCCCCCGGCGACGATGCACCTCTGCTGGCCGCCGCCGTGCGCGGCGAGGGCCGGTTCCAGCTCGGCGTGATGACAACCTCCGCCTGGGATGACGCCTACCCGATCGAGATCGCTCCCGAGGCGCTGGCCGCCCTGATGGTGGCCGTCGACGGGTTCGCGAGTATGGGCCATGGCCTGGAGGAGACGGCGCTCGAGCCCGACGACAGCTATGTGCCGGCGTTCCGCGCGATCTGGCAGGCCGGCGCTGCGAGCATCCCCGCCGACACCCCGGAGCAGGAGAAGCTGCTCGAGCCGCTCACCCGCTGGCTGATGAACCGCGGCCGGGAGCTGTCCGCTCGGGATCTGGCTCAGGCGCTCACGGCACTGTCGGCTTACGAGCGGTCGTTCATCCGCCAGTTGTCCCGGTTCGACGCGGTGCTGACCCCGGCGCTCGCGCTCACGCCGCGCCCGCTGGGCTGGTACGACGCGGTCGACGGGGAGCGCAACTTCGCCCAGCAGGTGCAGTACACCCCGTTCACGTCCATGGTCAACGTGAGCGGACTGCCCGCGATCGTGCTGCCCGTTGCCGAAACCGGGGCTGGACTGCCGATGGGAGTGCAGCTGATCGGCCGGCCGGGCGGGGAGGCCACGCTACTGGCGCTCGGTGCGCAGCTCGAACGGAGGCTGCAGTGGCAGCACCGCACGCCGCCCGAGGCCGGCGGCCCCGGACTCCCGTGCGCCCGCTGAGCGATTCCGAGCGCGCGGTCAAACCAATTCGACGGAGATTTTGGGTCAAGCACCGGTTTTTGAGCCTGAACACGCGGTCTAGAGCAAAATCTCCGTCGAATTCGTTCGGGGTTCGACACGGATTCTCGACCGCGGTGCGCTAGACCAGCGGGGCCTTTGCGGCCGGACGGGACGGCCACCAGAACCTGTCGCCGGTGAGGAACACCAGCGCCGGCACCACGAGGGTGCGCACCACGAGCGTGTCGAGCAGCACGCCGATGCAGACGATGACGCCGATCTGGGTGAGAGCCACGACTGGCAGCACGCCCAGCACGGCGAAGACCGCCGCGATCAGGATGCCGGCGCTCGTGATGACCGCGCCCGTCGACGACAGGGCGCGCACCATGCCCTCCTTCGTGCCGAACCGGATGCTCTCTTCCCGGGCTCGGGTGGTGAGGAAGATGTTGTAGTCCACCCCGAGGGCCACCAGGAAGAGGAACGCGAACAGCACCACGTTGGTGTTGAAGGCGGGGAAGCCCATCAGGTTCTGGAAGATCCAGTTGGAGGCACCGAGGCTGGCGAAGTACGTCGCCAGCACGCTGAGGATCAGCAGAACGGGTGCCACCAGGGAGCGCAGGAGCAGGGCGAGGATGGAGAACACGATCGCCAGGATCATCGGGATGATCAGGGCCTGGTCGGCCTGGGCGCTCGTCTTGTTGTCGAACGCCGTGGCGTCGCTGCCGCCGACCAGCGCCTCGGACACGTCGCCCGAGGTGTCGGCATAGGTGCCGCGCAGTGTGTCGATGACGGAGAAGGTTTCGTCGCTGCCCGGCTCGCTGGACAGGGAGAGGTTCAGCCGGGTCAGGCCGTTCGCGCTCTCGCCGGGCATCACGGACTCGACGCCGGGCGTGTCGGTGGCAAGCGTCGTGGCCTCGGCGGCCGCGGCATCCGGTACCAGCACGATGGTCTGGCTGGTCAAGCCGGCCGAGAAGGATTCCTTCACGATGGCCTGCGCCTGCACCGATTCGGGCTTGCCGAGGAGTTGGTCGGCCTGCGACAGCCCCACGGAGGCGCCGATCAGGCCCAGGCTGAGGGCGCCGATCGCGGCGACGGATGCCGCGGTGACTACGATCGGACGGCGCTGCACGCCCCGACCGAGGTGGGTCCAGAAGCCGGGACGCAGCTCGGCACCGGCGCCCGGCACGAAGCGGGGGATGAACGGCCAGAACAGGCCGCGGCCGCAGACCACAAGGGCAGCCGGCAGCACGACCAGCGCGAAGATGATGGCGATGACGACACCGATAGCGCAGGCGAAACCGAGCGCGCGGTTGCCGGACAGCTCGGCGAACAGCAGGGTGAGCAGGCTGAGCGCGACCGTGCCGCCACTGGCGGCGATGGCCGGGCCGGCACCGCGCACCGCGGCCAGCATGGCGTCGTTGCGGTTCTCGGTGCGGAGTAACTCCTCGCGATAGCGGGCCACGAGCAGCAGGGCGTAATTGGTGCCAGCGCCGAAGACCAGCACGGACTGGATGCCGGCGACGGAGGGGTCGAGGGTGATGCCGAACGGCTCGGCCAGGGCGCCGACGACGACCCCGGACAGGCCGTCCGCGATGCCGACGACGACGAGCGGAACGATCCAGAGCACGGGACTGCGGTAGGTGACGATCAGAAGCACGGCGACGACGATCACGGTGACGAGCAGCAGCCGGAAGTCGGCACCAACGAAGGCGTTGGTGATGTCGGACTGAAAGCCGACGGCGCCGGTGACGAAGGCGTTCAGACCGCTCGGCAGTGCGTCGGACGCGGCGTCACGGATGCCGGTGGCCGCCCCGCCGATGTCGGCATCGGCCTCGTCCGCGTCCAGCGGAACGATGCTGATCGCGGCCTGCCCGTCATCGCTGAACCGCGGCATGGTGGCCTGCGGCACGATCGACTCCTCGGCGAGGGCGGTGCCGCGTTCGGCGATGGCTGCGATGTCGGCCCGGGTCAGGTCGGCACCCTCCCGGGTCCAGACCACGATCGCGGAGGTCTGCTCGGCGGAGGGGAACTCGGCGAGGAGAGCGTCGACCTGTGCGGCCTGGCTGGATGTGGGCAGCCCGGAGGTGGGAAACTCCTCGGAATCGTCGGAGGGGAGGAGGGAGAAGAGCAGACCGACGGCGACAATCGTCGCGATCAGTACGATCCAGGCCGTGAGTCGACCGGTGATGATCCGCTGAATCGCGAGCAAAATTCCTCCAAGAAGCCTGATTGCTAGGCGTCCTAGCAATCTTCGTAATAGTATGGCTCCTATGGAAGAGCGTCGCAAGTTCGCTCCCGGCTCCGCGGCCGGGGTAGTCGGCGCGCCGGGGAGCGGCGAAAGTCGGGATTCCAGTCTGCCGGTTTCGGACCGGATCGGGTTCCAGCTGCACGACATCGTGCACCTGTCCCGCGCCTTCGAGCGCCAGGTCGGGCAGGCGCTCGAGGTGAACGCCACCGACCTGTCCGCGATGGAGCACCTGATCCGGGAGGGGTCGCTGACCCCGGGCGAGCTGTCCCGCTGCCTGGACATCTCCACGGCGGCAACCACTCTCGTGGTCGACCGGCTCGTGGCCCTCGGTCACGCCCAGCGCCATCCGCACTCGTCGGATCGGCGCAAGGTGGTCGTGGTGCCGGCTCAGGAGTCGGTTTCGCGGGCGTTCCAGCAACTGCTTCCGGTGATCGGGGGAGTGGCGGCGCTCACCCAGGATCTCTCTGATGAGGAACGAGAGGTCATCGAGGCCTTCCTGGCCCGGGTCGTCGACGTTTACCAATCGGCACTCGGCTCGCCGTCCTGAGCCGGTGATCCGCGCCCAGCAGCCCGCGTGCGCCACGCCCGGTGGTCGCCATTGTTTTGAGTAATTCAAAACAACTGTTAGCGTGGGGCGCATGACGGAAACAGGGCGGGTGCGGGCGGTTGAGGCTTCCGGTCTGCTCGCCGACAGCATCCGTGCGTCTGGGCTCAAGGTCACCGGGCCCCGCTTGGCGGTGCTGCGTGTTCTCGACCAGGCCCCGCACTCGACCGCGGAGCGGCTCTACGCCACGGTTCGAGCCGAGCTGCCGGGCACCTCACTGCAGGCGGTATATGGTGTGCTCGCGGCCTTCACCGGCGCGGGGATCGCCCGCAAGATCGAGCCGGCCGGCTCCCCGGCTCTCTTCGAACGCCGGGTCGGCGACAACCACCACCACATCGTCTGCACCCGGTGCAGCGCGGTGCACGACGTCGACTGCGCCGTGGGTGAGTCCCCCTGCCTGACGCCCTCGAACACCTCCGGATTTACCGTGCAAACCGCCGAGGTCACCTACTGGGGCCTCTGCCCCGACTGCCAGACCGCCACACTTACCGCGCTTTCCACACCTGCACCGCTGTCGAACGAAGGAGCACAATGACAATCAAGTCCACCACCACGCAGACGGGAACGCCCGTCGTCAGCGACGAGCACTCCCTGACCGTTGGAACCCAGGGAGTCACTGCCCTGCACGACGTCTACCTGGTCGAGAAGCTCGCCCAGTTCAACCGCGAGCGCATTCCGGAGCGCATCGTGCACGCCAAGGGCGGCGGAGCGCACGGCGTCTTCGAGGTGACCGGAGACGTCTCCGCGTACACCCGCGCCGCCGTCTTCGCGCCCGGAACGACCACCGAGACGCTGCAGCGCTTCTCCAGCGTTGCCGGTGAGCAGGGCAGCCCCGACACCTGGCGCGACGTGCGCGGCTTCTCGGTGAAGTTCTACACCTCCGAGGGCAACTACGACATCGTCGGCAACAACACACCGGTGTTCTTCATCCGCGACGGCATCAAGTTCCCCGACTTCATCCACTCGCAGAAGCGCCTGCCAGGCTCCGGCCTGCGCGACGCGACCATGCAGTGGGACTTCTGGACCCTCTCCCCGGAGTCCGCGCACCAGGTGACCTACCTGATGGGCGACCGCGGCCTGCCGCGCTCCTGGCGCGAGATGCCCGGCTTCGGCTCGCACACCTACCAGTGGATCAACGCCGCCGGTGAGCGCTTCTGGGTCAAGTACCACTTCACCTCCAACCAGGGCAACATCGAGATGGAGGGCTCGGAGGCTGAGCTCATCGCGGGGGCCGACGCCGACTACTACCGTCGCGACCTCTTCGACGCCATCGATGCCGGAAACTTCCCGTCTTGGGACGTCTCGGTGCAGATCATGCCGTACGACGACGCCAAGGCCTACCGGTTCAACCCGTTCGACATCACCAAGGTGTGGCCGCACGCAGACTACCCGCTGGTCAAGGTCGGCACGCACACCCTGAACCGCAACCCGGAGAACTTCTTCGCTGAGATCGAGCAGGCCGCGTTCTCCCCGGCGAACTTCGTGCCCGGCATCGCGGCGAGTCCTGACAAGATGCTGATGGCGCGCATCTTCTCCTACCCGGACGCCCAGCGATACCGTGTCGGCACGAACTTCAACCAGCTGCCGGTGAACGCCGCGAAGGCTCCCGTGAACAACTACTCGCAGGATGGCGCCGCTCGCTATCACTTCAACGCGACGGATGTCCCGAACTACGCTCCGAACTCGCTGGGCGGCCCGGTGGCCGACCCGCAGGCGGCAACCGACGGAAGCTGGGAGAACGACGGCGAACTCGTGCGCGCCGCCGCGCAGCTGCGCAGCGAGGACAGCGACTTCGGCCAGGCCGGGACGCTGTACCGCGAGGTCTACGACGATGACGCCAAGGCGCGCTTCCTCGACACCATCACCGGTGCCATCAGCGGGGTGGAACGTCCCGAAGTGACCGAGCGAGCTATCGCGTACTGGACCAGCGTCGACGCCGACCTCGGCGTGAAGCTGCGCGCGAACCTCGCGACCTGGGCCGAGGCCGACCTGCTGGCCGAGGCCGCAGCCGGGTACGCCGCCCCGTAGCAGCAGCGCTGCACCCGCAGAATCCGTTCACGACAACGCCCGGCCTTTTCGAGGTCGGGCGTTGTCGTGTCGATGCGCTCGCGAGCTGAGTCAGCGGCAAGCGGAGCGCGGAGCGCGGCGCCCGGTGGACCTGCGCATCCAGCGCTGCGCGTTGGCTACTGCGTTGCGCCGGCGAGCACGGCCGCGAGGGCTGCGCGCAGCCGGGCATCCGCTTCGATGGAGACCTGCTCGATCTCCGGTTTCGTGCTGAGCTGCGCCATGATGGCCGGGTCGAGGGCTTCCACGGTGGTTTCACCGGCCCCCGCGTGGCGGCGCACGACCACGTTGCAGGGGAGCAGGGCGCCGATGCCCGGGTCGGCGGTTACGGCCCGCTGGGCCAGGGCGGGATTGCAGGCACCGAGAATCAGGTAGTCGCCGACGGCGTCGGCGGCCTCCTGGCCGAGCTTGGCGGCGAAGGTGGACTGTATGTCGATTTCGGTCAGTATGCCGAATCCCTGGTCGGCCAGTGCTTCCCGGGCCATCCGGACCGCTTCGTCGAACGAGACATTGACCGTGACGGTGTGTGCGTAGCTCATGCTGTTCCTCCACTTGGGTGACATTCACTCGGTTCATTCACTCGGTGACATTCACTGGGGACCGCGACGCCCCCAGACCATCATGCGCGCCACCGGCCCGATCTGCCACCGTGAACGGGTGGATTCTCGTTAGGTCAGGCATTTCATACGTGGGACATGCTCACCTCGACGGATGCGCCCGGCGCCAGCCGCCCCCGCGCGAGCTGCCGGCCATTCGCGGTCAAGGTTGCGCACGTGCTCCGGCTGTCGTCCCCATTCACCCGGTCCACTTTCACCGGCCCCGAGCTGCACCGGTTCGGCCATAAGGGAGCTCAGGGTGGGCGCCCGAATCTACAGGTGCCGCGGCACGTCCGGCTCGTCGTGTGGCCAACTCAGGAGATCCGTCCGGGCCCTCCGGACATCCGTGCTGATCCTGCACTGCTTCGCACCGGTTGGTAACTGCGGGTGACGGATGTCCTGAGTTGGCCACACGCGCGCGCTTGGCCGCCCTGACCCGCGGAGGCAGGACGCAGGGCGGCAAGGCCCATCGACCGGAGCCGTGGCGAGCTCGGTGCGCAGCCGGAGTTTCTCCCGTTTGGAGTTCCGCACCGCGACCCGAACCCCGAACGAATTCGACGGAGAATTTTGGCCGAATCGGCCCAAAACAGCGCGAGAAAGCCGTTTCGAAGCAAAATCTCCGTCGAATTCGTTCGACACCAGAAGCCTCGTCCAGGAGGCTCCGGCCAGGAGGATCCGGCTAGGAGGCCAGAGGCGCCGAGTGCGCGGCGACCAGCGCGGAACTCTGCTCCCAGAGGGCGGCGGCCAGCTGAGAGTCGTAGGCCTGCTTGTTCGCCTTCTGGATGCGGCGTTTCTCGTAGTACTCGCCCGATGCCCAGTCGGTGCCCGGCGTCGCGGTGGCCAGCCAGACCAGGGTGTCGGCTCCCTGTTCAGCGCCGAGCAGCAGGCGTTTGAGCGGAGTCTGGTAAATGAGGCGCATGAGGGTCGTCGACCCGGTGGAGAAGCTCGTTGCCACCACGCCGGGGTGGAAGGCTGCAGTGGTGAGTCCCTCGTCGCTGTAGCGGCGGTGGAGTTCCCTGGTGAAGAGGATGTTCGCGAGCTTGCCGTCGCCGTACGCCTTGTTCGCGGAATACTTCGTCTCGCCCTGCAGATCGTCGAGGTCGATCTTGCCGAAGAGCTGGTTGGCGGCGCTGGACGTGTTGATCACCCGGGCCCGACTGGCGACGAGTCGGTCCATCAACAGCGTGGTGAGCAGAAAGGGAGCCAGGTGGTTGACCTGGAAGGTCTTCTCATAGCCGTCAACGGTGGTTACGCGGTCGCCCATAATGCCGCCGGCGTTGTTGGCGAGCACGTCGATGCGCGGATAGTGCTCCTGCAGCTCGGCGGCAAGGGTGCGCACCTCGTCGAGGCAGGCGAAGTCGGCCACGAGGAAGTCGGCACCCAGCGCCTCGGCGACAGCGGCGGTCTTGGCTGGCGAGCGGCCCACGATCACGACTCGGTCGCCGGACTGGCTGAGGGCGCGGGCGGCGGCGGCGCCGATCCCGTCGCTGGCGCCGGTGATCACGATGGTGCGTGCGGTCATTCTGGGTCCTCCGGGTTATTTGACATAGCCGCCCTTTTTGAGGCCGGCCTCGATCTCGAAGCGGTTCTGCAGCGGATTGCGGCCGGCCGCCAGGTAGAGCAGCGGGAAAACCATCCCGAAGCGCTGCCACTGATGTTTGTGCACGGCCTCGTGTTCGAGGATGGCCATCGACACGTTCTGGTTGGTCAGGTAGCAGCCGCCGACACAGGCTCCGCCGCGTCCGAATGCCCAGGAGGGCATGCCGCGAAAAACGATGAGGCCGCCTCGGCGCTCGACCTTGCCCGTGCTCCAGATGGAACCCCAGATCACGCCGACCGTGGTGGCGTACAGGTAGCCGGCCCGGCTGATGGGGGAGTCGAAGAAGATGCGGCGCACTCCTCCAGCGTAGGTGGCCCCCACGATAGAAGCCTGGGTTTCCCATGATCGACTCACGGCGGAGGTGGCGCGGGGCAGGTGGTGGAAGGTGGCGCGGGTTGGAAAGTGCGCCAGCCTCCACCGGGTGCGCCGCGAGGGCGAAAGCGCGGCTACGGGCGACCGTACTCCTCGAGCAGCCGCAGCCAGACCTCGCTCAGGGTGGGGTAGCTCGGCACCGCGTGCCACAGCCTGCGGATCGGCACCTCGCCGACCACGGCGATGGTCGCCGCGTGCAGCAGCTCCGCGACATCCGGCCCCACGAAGGTGACCCCGATCAGAACCTCACGGTCGAGGTCCACGATCGCGCGCGCCGACCCGGTGTAGCCGTCGGCGTGCACGGATGCCCCGGCCACCTGGCCCAAGTTGTAGTCCAGTACCCGGGTGCGGAACCCGGCCTTCTCGGCAGCAGCCTGGGTCAGTCCCACAGATGCCACTTCGGGGTCGGTGAAGGTGACCTGCGGCACGGCGGCATGGTCGGCTGTGGCGACGTGCGATCCCCACGGGGCGTCGTCGACGGGCCTGCCGGCGGCCCGGGCCGCGATCACGTCACCGGCCGCGCGGGCCTGGTACTTGCCCTGGTGGGTGAGGAGGGCCCGGTGGTTGATGTCGCCGACGGCATACAGCCAGTCCCCGGTCAGGTCCGGCGCGGTGCCCCGCACCAGCAGGGTGTCGTCGACCTCGAGCCAGTCGCCCGGTGTGAGGCCCACGGTCTCGAGCCCGACATCCGCGCTGCGGGGAACCCGGCCGGTGGCCACGAGTACCTCGGTCGCGGTGACCCCGCTGCCGTTGGAGAGGGTGAGGGTCACATCGCCGTCGGCGGTGCGGGCCGCCTCGGTGGTCGACACCCCGGTCAGCACGGTGACGCCCGCCCCGCGGAGGGCCGCGAGCACGAGTTCACCGGCGAAGGGCTCCTGACCGCCGAGCAAATCGCTCCGAACGATCATCGTGACCTCGGCGCCGAGCCCGGCGTAGGCGGTGGCCATCTCGGCGGCGACCACGCCGCCGCCGATGATCGCCAGACTGTCCGGGATTCCGGGGGCGCTGGTGGCCTCGCGGCTGGTCCACGGCGACACGGCTGCCAAACCGGGAATATCGGGCAGCAGCGCCGCCGACCCGGTGCTGACGACCACGGCGTGCGCCGCGACCAGTACGGTCGTGGTGCCGTCGTCAGCGGTCACGGTCACCTCCCGCACGCCGGTGAGGCGGGCGTGGCCGCGCACCAGGGTGATCCCGGTCTTCTCCAGCCAGCGCACCTGGCCCTCGTCGGACCAATTGCTCGTGAAGGAGTCGCGGCGGCGCAGAACGGCCGCGATGTCCAGGTCGCCGGTCACGGCCTCGGCCGCACCGCCGACGCGCCGGGCTGCGGCGAGGGCCGCTCCGCTGCGCAGGAGCGCCTTCGACGGCATGCAGGCCCAGTAGGAGCACTCGCCGCCGACCAGCTCGGCCTCGACGATCACGGTGCGGAGGCCTGCCTGCGTCGTGCGGTCGGCGACATTCTCACCCGCCGCGCCGGCGCCGATCACGATGACGTCGTAGCTCTTGGCGGAAGGGTCAGGTGGGGTGGTGCTGGCGGCGGCAGACATCCGTCTCTCCTTTGGTCAGTGGTGCAGATGAGTGGTGCTGTAGTTCCAATGAGGTGGTGATGCCAGCCTAACGACCCACGAAAGTAGCCGGCCGGCGGCTGACGAATGCCTCCATGCCGATGCGGGAATCTTCGGTCGCGGCCAGGCGGGCCAGGGCCGGCTGCAGCCCCGCCTCGGCGGCCGCGGCACCCTCCCGCGCGGCCGTGCGGGCGTTGGCCAGCGTGGCCTGCACGGCCAGCGGGGCCTGGGCGGCGATCCGCTCGGCCAATTCCAGCGCGCGCTCGAACTGGGTGCCGTCCGGCACGACCTCCTGCACGAGCCCGATGCGGTGGGCCTCGCGGGCGTCGAACATGTCGCCGGTGAGCATCCAGCGCATGGCGTTGCCCCAGCCGGCCGCGCGCGGGAAGCGGATGGTCGCGCCGCCGAACGGCAGGATGCCGCGCGCCACCTCGATCTGGCCGAATCGGGTGGACTCTGACGCCACGGAGATGTCGCTCGCGAGCATCAGCTCGATGCCGAGAGTGAGGCAGGTGCCCTGCACGGCCATCACCACGGGCTTGGACACGCTTGGCCCGTCGACCTGCCACGGATGGATGCCGCCGGGCGGCACCATGTCGAGGCCGTCGGGGCCAAGTCGGGGGCCGATGTCGGCCAGGTCGAGGCCGGCAGTGAAGTGGTCGCCGACCGCGTAGACGAGGCCGACCCGCAGCTCAGGGTCGCGGTCGAGTTCACCGTAGGCGAGGGCCAACTGCGTCAGCAGCGCCAGATCGGCGGCGTTGCGCTTCTCCGGACGGTTGAACCCGATCAGCAGCACGTGCCCGCGCCTCTCGGTGATGATCCTCGACGGATCGGAAACGGAGTGCTGCTCGTTCACGGATGCCTCCCTTGGCCTCGTGACGCTGGCGCGTCGGTCCCATGCTATGGCTGAGCAGGTCGGGTCAGCGCGCCGATGATGCGCAGGATGCTCGGCAGGTCGTCGGTGGCGGCCTCCGGCGAGGCCGGGGCGAAGCCGGCGATGGTGGCGCCGGCCAGTTCGAATTCGGCGCGCAGGGCGGTGATCAGCCGGTTCAGGGTGTCGACGCTCAGCCCGAACGGGTAGAGGTCGGCCAGGCCGGCCAGCGCCGACGGGTCGAGCACGTCCAGGTCGAGGTGTAGGTAGAAGGTGCCCACGCCCGTGGCGCGCAGGGCCGCGACGAGCGCGTCGGGAGGGTCGAGGTCCTCGACCGGAAGACTCACTATTCCGCGGTCCTGGATCAGGGCGTCCTCGGCCGGGTCGATGGCGCGCGCGCCGCCGATCACGACGCGTTCCAGAGGAACGCGCTCACCCGGGTCGAGGGTCAGGCCGTCGGCACCCTCGCCGGTGATGGCGCGCAGCACCATCCCCGTGAAACCTCCGGACGGTGAGGTGTCGGGGGTGTGCAGGTCGGGGTGGGCGTCGAGCCAGACCACGGCCAGGTCATCAGGATGCTGCCGCGACGCATGCTCGACGGCCGCCAGGGACACCCCGTTGTCGCCGCCGATCGTGACCACCGGGCCAGCGCCGCCGTGCAGTGCAGCCGTGAGGCGTTCGCGCACCATCATCAGGGTGGAGAAGCGGTCGATGCCGGTGTCGAGAGAATCGCCGGCCTCGACCGGCACCGGCACTTCACGGGTGACGGAGTAGGGAAGATCACCTCGGATCGCCTCCGCCCCGTCACTCAGGCGCATCGCGCGCGGAGAAACCGAACCCTGCCACTGTGGCACGACAACGAAGGAGGGAGCCATACTTCAGTATGCTCCCAGAGCTTCCCCGCGCGCGGAATTTTCGTGCTGGATCGGGCCGATCTACGCGCAGCGCCTATTGGTCGCGGTAGCGCGCAGCGGCGTCCGTCGCGTCCCGCAACTCGGCCGCGTTCAAGCGCGGGCCGTAGCCGGGGGTGTCCCGCTGGATGCGCCAGCCCTCGCTGAGCGCGCCGACGTTGACGGTGTCGTAGCCGAAGCGGTCCAGCAGTGCGGTCACGGTAGCGGCGGCGGGGGCGTCGTCGCTGGCGATGACCAGGGCGCGCCGGTTGACGGACCCGGCCGGCTGACCGTGCTCGGTGAGATCGGCGGCATAGATGTGGTTGAACGCCTTCACGATCGTGGACTCCGGCAGGCGATCACGGAGCAGCTCGGCCGTGGTGGTGCTCTCGTCGTCGAGTGCGGCGATGTCGCCGTCGCGCTGCGGGTAGTAGTTGTTCGTATCGATCACGAGCTTGCCGGCCAGCTCCGTCGTGGGCAGGGTGTGGATCTGGTTCAGCGGGATGGTCACGACCACGAGGTCGCCGGCCGCGGCGGCCTCGGCGGGGGTCGCGGCGCGGGAGTGCGGGCCGAGCTCGCCGATCAGATCAGTGAGGGTTTCGGGGCCACGCGAATTGCTCACGACCACGTCGTATCCGTTGGCCACGCCGAGTCGTGCGAGCTGACTGCCGATGTTGCCGGCGCCGATGATTCCGAGAGTTGTCATGCTAGGGACAACGCCGGGCGCCGACGGGATGTTCCCGTCGGCGCCCGGCTGCGCTGGAGGCTGAGGGCTACTGCGTGATGGAGTCGGCGCCGCCGGATTTGAGCGCGGCGAGGCGGGCGTCGACCTCGGTGAGCTCGCCGAGGTCCTCGAGGCTCTCGAACTGGGCGTCCAGGCTCGACGCGGCCAGCTCGCTGGCGCCCCGAACGCGGGCCTCCTCGCGGCGGATCTTGTCCTCGAAGCGGCTGACCTCGCTGGTGGGGTCCATCAGGTCGATGCTCTTGACGGCATCCATCACCTTGGTCTGCGCCTCGGCGGTCTTCGACCGGGCGATCAGTTCGCTGCGCTTGGCGGAGAGCTGGTTCAGCTTCTCCTTCATCTTGTTGAGGCCGTCCTTGAGCTGGGCCACGACGGCCGTCTGCGAGGCAATCTGAGGCTCGGCCAGCTTCGCCTCTTTCTCCGACTGCATCTGACGGCCGAGGGCGACCTTGGCGAGGTTGTCGAAACGGTCGGCGTCGGCCGCGTTTCCGGCGGTGCGCAGCTGGTCGGCCTTGCGGCTCGCGGCCAGGGCCTTGCCACCCCACTCGGTCGCGGCCTCGACGTCTTCCCGGTAGTCGTCCTCGAGCAGGCGCAGATTGCCGATCGTCTCGGCGATCGCGCTCTCCGCGTCGGCGATGCTGTTGGTGTAGTCGCGAACCATCTGGTCGAGCATCTTCTGCGGGTCCTCGGCGGAGTCCAGAAGCGCGTTGATGTTCGCTTTCGCCAACTGGGAGATACGGCCAAAGATGGACTGTTTCGTCATTGTGCGGTGTCCTTTCGAGTTCCGGAGCATCGGCTGACCTCCAGTGTGTCGGTTTGTGCTGGTCAAGACGTGTGGACCGCCGTGCAGGCTGCGACGGCTGCGACGGCTGAAACGGCTGAAACGGCTGCGACGGCTGCGACGGCGCCGGTTTCTAGAACCGCCCGCCCCCGCCCCGGCGTGAGCGGGAACCGGCACCGCCGAAGCCGCCGGGCATGCCGAAGCCGCCGCCGCGCCGGCCGCCGCCACCGCCACTGAACATGCCACCCCCGCCGCCGGAGAGGATTGTGTTGATCAGGATGCCGCCGAGCACGGCCCCCATGACCCCGTTCCCGCCGCTACCGCCGGCTCGGTAGCCGGGACCGTGGCCGCCCGGAACCTGGCCGGCGAACCCGTCGACGTCGTTCCGGGCGCCGGCGATGGAGGCCGCGGCCAGGGAGTTGGCCCGTTGCGAGGCGGCGAGAGCGGCACCCGGGTCGGTGGCGGCCAGCGATTCGGCCTCCACGAGAACCCTGCCGGCCTCGGCGACCCGGGTGCGCGCCTCCGCGCCCACCGCCCCGCGCCGGGTGCTGATGAAGTCTTCCGCGGCCGACACCTGCCCGCGCGCGGCGAGCAGGTTCTGGTTGAGGGTGGCCCGGGCGCGCTGGACGTGCGCCTCGGCGTCCCGCACGCCCTGCAGCGCGGCATCCATCGCGGTGTTGGCGGCGTCGAGCATCGCCATCACCTCGAGCGGGTTGATCCGGCCGGCCGCGGAGCGAGCGCGCACCTCGGCGAGGGTCTGTTCGGTCTGGCTGATCACTCCCGGCAACGCGGCGGCGGCCTCGGTCGACGTGGGCAGGCCGCGCGCGGTCACCAGATCGGTCTGCAGCTCGGCGACCGTGGCCGCCATCTGCCGGGTCGCGCCGGCGAGGTCGGTGCCCAGGCGGTCCACGGCGTCCAGGAGCAACCGCGCCTGGTCGACCGATACCTCGGCCGCACGGATGTCCACGGCCGCGGCCGCCGTATCGCCGGCACCCAGCCGGGTGGTGGCCCGGGCCAGAGCGGTCTCCGTGAAGGCGAGACGCTCGCGGGCCTCGGCCGGGTTGTCGGCAACCGTGCCGAGCGCCACGTCGGTGTACCGGGCGGCCAGGGCCGCCAGGCTCTCCTCGCTGCCGGCGAGCCGGGCCCGCACGGCCTCGGCGCCCTGGGACACGGCAGCGGCGACCTCAGGCGCGTTCTTCTCCAGCTGGCGCAGTTCGTCGAAGTCGTCGGCCTGCGCATCGAGGGTGAGGTTGGCCTGGCTGCAGAGGTCGATGATCGCGGCGTGCCAGGCGCGCGCCTGCTCTTCGGAGTCGGGTTCGGCGTCGTCGAGCTTCTGCTGCAGGGTGAACGCCTGGCTGAGCTGCTTCTGCGCCGTTTCGAGCGCGGCCCGGAAGGCGGTGGTGACCTCCGTGCCGTACTGGGCGATCGCGAAGCCGAGCTCCTGCTCACTGGAACGGATCGCGTCGTCGGTCTGCACGAGGGTACTCGAGGCGCGCCGCTTGAGCTCGGGCGTCGGCAGGGACTGTAGCCCGGTCGGCGCTCCGGCTCCGGCTGGCAGGGCACGCCCCCGCCCGCGTCGGGCGAGCAGGATGACCGCTCCGGCGACCAGAAGCACCAGCACGGCGATGATCACGAACACGACGATGAGAAACCCGCCGGCACCGCCGCCGGGGCTTTCGTCCCCGGGGGTGATCTCGCCGGCCGAGACCGGCTCGCCCCGCAGAGCCGCGGAGAAACCCTCGGCTGCGGCGATCGCGGCGCCGGCCCAGTCGTTCTGGCGCAGAGCCGGCTCGATGGCGACGGTCTCGATCTCCTGGAGCTGGGCATCCGTCAGGGCGGAGTCGGGGGCCACGGAAAGTTGGTACTGGCGGTCATCCGTCGCTACGGCCAGCAGCACGTCGTTGGTGCCGAGGCCGTTGTTGTCAGCCGTCTGGTCGGCCCACTGCTCGCGGTCCTCGACCCCTGTGAAACTGTCGACATAGGCCACGAAGAGGTCGGCTCCGGTCTCGGAATAGAGCTCGTCGAACGCGGCCGTGACCTCGTCGGCGCGGGCGGTGACGGCGTCGACCGTGTCGACGATGTGGCTGGCGCCGAAGTCGACCGGGTTTTGCGCCCAAGCCGCCGTGGGCGCCGACGCGCTGGACATCGCAAAGCTCAGAACCGCCGCAACCGCGACCGGAATCAACCACCGTGACCGCATGGACCCCATCCTCACACCACCATCGACACTCGGGCGTTCCCAGGTCGAGCATAGGACGGCGACACAGGCCCGTCCACCGCCCAGGCAGGAGTATCACTGTTGCCCACTGTCACGGCGGCTGGCTGGCTGGGCATCTGCCGCGGGCTGCAGATCATCGACGACACCCCTGATGGTCAGGTCGAGGTCGTCCAGCACCTCGCCGGCGCCCGCCGGGTCTCGAGCCTGTCGATCGGCCCTGAACGGGAATTCGCTTCACCGTGCGCCGTTTAGGTCAGGGTGGGGCGCGCAGTCTTCTCCGTGCGCCTCGTCGACAAAAGGAGCTCTACGACATGACCGCAGCACCGACGACATCCATTCCCCGCATCACCCTCAACAACGGAGAGACGATCCCGCAGCTCGGGTTCGGCGTGTACCAGATTGAGCCGGCCGACACCAGGCGGTCGACGCTCGCCGCCCTCGAGGTGGGCTACCGCCACATCGACACCGCCGAGATGTACGGCAACGAGCAGGGCGTCGGCGAGGCCGTGCGCGAATCCGGCCTGGATCGGACTGACGTCTTCGTCACGAGCAAGCTCAACAACGGCTTCCACTCCCGAACTGATGCCCTGGCCGCCTTCGAGCAGACGCTCGAGACCCTCGGCTTCGACTACCTCGACCTCTTCCTGATCCACTGGCCGCTGCCGGCCGTCGGAGACTTCGTCGAGACCTGGAAGGCGTTGGAGGAGATGCACGCCTCCGGGCGGGTGAAGACCATCGGCGTCTCCAACTTCCAGCCGCAGCACCTGCGGCGTCTCCTCGACGAGACCGGCACAGTGCCGGCCGTCAACCAGATCGAGGTGCACCCGTACCTGACCCAGGACAACGTGCGCGCGTTCAACACGCAGCACGGCATCGTGACCGAAGCGTGGTCGCCCATCGCACAGGGCAGGGTGCTCGGCGACCCCGTGATCACGGCCATCGCCGGCCGCCTGGGCCGCTCTGCCGCTCAGGTCACCCTGCGCTGGCACCTGCAGCGTGGCGACATCGTGTTCCCGAAGTCCGTCACCCGCAGCCGGGTCGAGGAGAACTTCGCGCTCTTCGACTTCGAATTGACTGCCGACGACCTGGCTGCGATCACAGCGTTGAACCGCGACGAGCGCACCGGCCCCGACCCGGACCAGTTCAACTGGATTCCCTGACCACCCGCAGGGGTCCGGGTCACTAGTCTGGACGGATGCCGCTCGAGACCCGCACCGCCCGCCTCCTGCTGCGCCGTTGGCGTGAGTCAGACCTGGCGCCGTTCGCCGCGATGGGGGAGGACCCGGAGGTGATGCGGTACTTCCCGTCTCGGCTGACCCGGACCCAGAGCGACGAGCTCGCCGGCCGGGCCGACCGGCTCTTCGAGACGCACGGCTACGGACTCTGGGCGCTCGAGAAACAGTCGACGGGCGACTTCATCGGCTTCACCGGGCTCGCTCCCGTGCCCGCGTTCATCCCCGGACCCGGCGGGCTCGAGGTCTGCTGGCGGCTGGCCCGCTCCTTCTGGGGCCAGGGCTACGCCACCGAAGCCGCCCGGGCGGCCCTCGATGTCGCTTTTGGGCGGCTCGATCTCGAACAGGTGCAGGCGATCACGGCGGTCATCAACGAACCGTCGCGGGCCGTGATGGAACGACTCGGGATGACCGCGACCGCCGAGTTCCAGCATCCGAAAATTCCCGTCGGCTCACCGCTCCGGGTTCACATCCGCTACGCGGTTTCCCGGGCGGCCGCCGCCCAGGCGTGCGCCGCGGCCGATCTCACCCGGTAGAGTTCAGGCACTTTACAAAAGGACTGGCCGCCACCATGGAATCGACTGTCGCGCACCATCTCCGTCCAGCGTGCGCATGAGCGACCATGAAGCCCTGACCCGCCAGACGGTGGACCTGCTGCGCGACCTCATCCGCAACGCCTGCGTCAACGACGGCACTCCCGATTCGGGCGGCGAGATTCGCAGCGTGCGTACGCTCGAGGGGTTCTTCGCCGGGTCGGGACTCGACCTCGAGGTGGTCGAACCGCATCCGGGCCGCGCCTCCCTGATCGCTCGAATCCGGGGCACCGATCCCACGGCGCCCACGCTCGCCCTGGTCGGCCACCTCGACGTGGTGCCGGTCGACGACGGCGGCTGGAGCCGCGACCCCTTCGGCGCCGAGATCATCGACGGCGAGATCTGGGGACGCGGCGCCCTCGACATGCTCTACCTGACCGCCAGTTACGCGGTCGTCACCCGGGCCATTGCGACCGGACCGTTCCGGCCGCGCGGCGACCTCATCTTCGCCGCGGTTGCCGACGAGGAAGACGGCAGCCACTTCGGCGTGGAATGGCTCACCGAGCACCGGCTCGATCTGATCGACGCGGACGCCGTGCTCACCGAGTCCGGCGGGGCCATGGTCGGGCCGCGGCCGCTGATCTCGACGGCCGTCGGCGAAAAAGGTATCGCCGGGCGGCGCCTTTCCGTGCGCGGCACCCCCGGCCATGGGTCGGCCCCGTGGGGCGCGCGCAACGCCGCGGTGATCGCGGCGGATGCCGTGGGGCGCTTGGCCCGCTACCGCGCCCCGGTGCAGATCACCGCCGACTGGCGCCGATATGTGCAGGCCCTCGACCTGGAACCCGACCTTGCCGCGCGCCTGCTCGACCCGCACCGGATCGACGGCGCCCTGAACGAGCTCGGCAGCCTGGCCGGGTTCGCGCACGCATCCACCCACACCACCATCTCGCCCAACATCGTGCGGGCCGGGGTGAAGGACAACGTCATCCCCGCGCTCGCCACGATCACCCTCGATATCCGGGTGCTGCCCGACCTGTCAGCCGCCGACGTCGACGCCTACCTGCGGGAGGCGCTCGGCGACCTGGCCGACGAGGTCACGATCGAGGGCGACGAATTCGCCGCGGCCACCCGGTCCGCGGTCGACACGCCGCTGTTCCACTCGCTCGGCAAGGCCGTGCGCCGGGCCTACCCCGACGCCGACCTGCTCCCGGTGCTCAGCGTCGGCGGCTCCGATGCGCGGTTCTACCGCCGCCGCGGCGTCCCTGCCTACGGTTTCGCGCTGCTCGGCCGGCACTGGGACTACGGCACCTTCCGGCAGCTGTTCCACGGCAACGACGAGCGCATCGACATCGGCTCGATCGCGTTGACGGTCGCGGCCCTCGACACCGTCGTTCGCGACTTCCTCGACTGAGCTGCTGCCGCGAGAAGACACAGATGAGACAGACCAAGCCCAGGCGGCAGTCCCCACGCAAGAGGCAGACCGGCACGCGGCGACGGATGCCCGCCCGCACCGGTTCGGGAGCCGTCGCCTACCTCGCCATCGTCGCCTTCACGTCGATCTACCTCGTCGTCGACGCCTACCGACCGGTCTCGATCTGGGTGGCCGCGTTCTACCTGGCCGTCAGCCTCGCCTGCTTCGTCGCCTACGCCATGGACAAGACCGCAGCGGTCGCTGCGCGCTGGCGGGTGCCGGAGAACACCCTGCTGCTGCTCGGATTCGCCGGCGGCTGGCCGGGCGCGATCGTGGCGCAGCAGGTGCTGCGGCACAAAACCAAGAAGGCCGGTTTTCGGCAGGCGTTCTGGGGCACGGTGGCCCTGAATGTGCTGGCTTTCGTCGTGATCTTCTCGCCGCTGCTGCCGGATATGCTGGCCCGCTGAACCGAGCCGAGCCGAGCCGGGGGCGCGTGCCCGGCCGCAGGTTACTCGTTCGATGTCGAGGACGGCGACGTATTTCGTGCACAATTCCGTGGTGGGCGAACTCCATACCGTCTCCTGCCCTGACATCCTGCCGAACGGACCGCCCGACCTGAAGGCGGGCAAGGGAACGCCGACCCGGACTCCCCGGTGACGCCGGCATACCCGAGACCGTACTGGTTCACCGGCACGATCCGCGAGGTGACCGTGGACGTAGGTCGAGCTCCGAGCTCATATGGCGCGGCGATAGAACGGCAGCACGCCGGGAACCCTGTTGTGTATTCATGCTTGTATTGATAAGATGATACAAAACTAAGAACACAAAAAGGGGATCTGATGCTCGGTGACGTCTGGTCCAACATGATCTTCCACGTCGCCGTGTCCACGTGGACGGTAGCCGGTCTGCTCGTGGGGTCGTGCGTGCTGCTGTGGGTCTTGACCCATGTTCCCGCCGTGCAGCGTCGGCTCGTCGCCCACGCGTCAACGGTCGCCGGGCTCGGCCTGCCGCACGCCTCGCATCCGATGGTCTTGGCGGCCCAGGTGCGGAGAGTACGGGGCTTCTCCGGCGGCGGATTCCTCGGCGTGATCGTCTCGATTTTCCTCGTGTACTTCATCGGGGCGGACCGCAGTGGTCCGGCCACCGTGTTCCTGCTTGGCGGTTTCGTGATCGTCGGGGTGCTGGGTGGCGCGATCGCAGCCGTGGCCGGCGAGGTGGCGAGGACCGGCGAGGGTGAGCGGGTTGCCCATGGGCGGCGCACCCGCTTGGCCGATTACGTTCCGCGGTGGGAACGCGTCGGCGTTCGTGGCACCGTATTCCTCAACCTGGCGGTCGTCGGTGTGCTGGTACTGCTGCCTGTTTTTTGGAAGCTGCAGCTCTCCGTCTTCCCGCAGTCCTTCAGCGTGGCGGTCGTCGTGGCCGGGCTGGCCGTGGCGGTGCTCGCGGCCTTCGAAATCGGCGGTCGCATCGTCGTCGCGCGTCCCCAGACCATGGCGTCGGAGCAGGAGCTGGCCTGGGACGATGCGATGCGCTCGGCCGCGATCCTGGATCTGGTCGCCGCCGCGTTCCTCCTCGGTGCTTTTGGTGTCTTCTTCGGCCTTCAGGAGATCGCGATGGCGGTGCGACCGGGAATCGGTGGCGGCGTAGCCTCCGTGGAGGCGTTCAACCTGTTCGGGCTGGTCGTGCTGGGCGCGGGTGCCGCCGCATCCGTTCTCACCTCGTCACGGCGTCACTTTCGGCGAACCCTCCACGCGGATGCCGGTTCGCGCCCGGTCGGCCCGCAGTGATTCTCCGCATCGACCCGCGCTCGGCGACACCGCCATTCGACCAGCTGCGCGTGCAGGTCATTGCGCACATCCGGAGCGGGGCCATGGTCGCGGGAACACGCCTGCCCACGGTGCGCAGGCTCGCCGCTGACCTGGTGCTCGCGCCGAACACCGTGGCGCGTGCCTACAAGGAACTCGAGGCGGGGGGGTTCATCGAGACCCGCGGCAGGGCCGGTTCCTTCGTCAAGGCCGCACCGGACTCGGTCGAACAGCAGGCGCTCGGCGCGGCAAAGACCTATGTCGAACGGCTGCGGGAGCTGGGGGTCAGCCCGGCCGACACGGTGGCGTACGTCACCACAATCCTGCAGAACTGAGGCCCGGCCGTTGGTGAGATCGGGTGCCGGTCGCGGCCGGTGGTCATCGGTTGCCCCGGGTCAGAACAGGTGCCGCAGGTAGCGCTCCGGGGCCTCCAGGAAGGAGCGCCAGTCGCGCACCAGGTCAAGGTCTTCCCAGGCGCACGGGCGGTAACCCCAGGGCCCGACCTCGTAGATGGCGGCGCCCGGGAGCGACGCCAGGATCGGGGAGTGCGTCAAGAGGATGACCTGGGATCCGCCCGCGTCCAGGATGTCCTGCTGGTGGCGGATCAGGGCGAGAGAACCGGTGGAGGAGAGGGCCGACTCCGGCTCGTCGAGGATCCACAAGCCCGGGTAGCGGGACCGTGTCGCGACGAGGTGGAGGAAGGATTCGCCGTGCGAGCGCTCGTGGAACGAGGGCTCGCTGACAGGCATCCGTCGTCACGTAATCGCGGAGATTTTCGGGAAACGCCGGTTCGGGGGCCATGAGCGGCGTGTCGCGAAAATCTCCGAGGTTGGTGCTGCGGGCGCACCGGATGACCCGCGGCAGCCCATGCCTCCGCACCGCTCCTGCGAGATCCCGTCCGCGCTGCTCACCGAGTGGATCGCCGCCGGGTATTCGTTCGTGGCGGAGCTGGCCCGCCTGCACGACGTCGAGTACGTGGACCTGCCCACCAGGCACTGGCTCCAGTTCACCAGGCCGGCCGAGCTCGGCACCGCGATTCTGGCGGGCGTAGAGCGCACCGCTTGATCGCGCGGAGCGGGCGGCCAAGACGGAAAATCCAGGTCATCGAACCGAAGGTCCATGCATCCGAGAAATCGCGCTCCCGACCGGGCCGGTGCCGTCAGCTGCCAATCCAGGCGTCCACGCTGATGTCGAACCCGGCAGCACTGCAGGCCGCGCTGACACGGGCCAGAGCCTGCCCCCACTCTGTCGACAGCGGATCGATCTGCTCGCTGGCCGACGACGGCAGCAGGCCCTTCAGGGCCTCCACGTGGTCCGCCACCGCGGAGCCGGGCACGGTGTCCACGCGGGCGCTCAGTCGCGCAACGAGCCGTGCGGCTCCCTCGAACTCCCGCTGGGTTGAGGGCTCTGCGAGCAGCGAGCCGTACGCATTGTGCATCAGCGTCACAACGTCACTCACTTGGCCGCAGGTGTCCTCCGCGTTCACGGGATCCGCAGAAGGCGATGCGGTGACGAGCGAGGCATTCGTTTGAGTGCCGACGACGAAACCGACACCCAGTGCGACAAGGATGCTGAGAACCAGGAGGGCGTTGCGGTCGCGTCCCCCGGCGGGCAGCGCAGTCTCGTCGAGTACCTCCTCGAAAAACGGTTGAAGCGAACCCTCGGACGTCCCCTCGTGCATCGTCCGGGGACCAGTATTCCTCGGTGCCGTCGACTCACCGGGGGAGCGGGGCGGCTGGGTGTTGACCTCGAATTCGGCCGCACGGATCGCGGCGGCGATCGCGGCACGGTCGGCGGCCACCGTGGCCTGCAGCTCCCGCAGCGCGGCGGTGGCCTTCGGATCGCCGACGAAGTCGCCGTTCGCCGAGAAGACGCGCTTCTGGAGGTCGCGCAGCTGGTTTGCCGGGGACGGTGAGCCATCCGGTGCCGCCTCGGCGGGGTGAGTCGCCCACCACAGGGCGTTGAGCACGTTCTTCTCTCCCGAGTAAGCGACCCGAACCGCTGCGAGGTAGGCCGGATCGCGCTGGGCCAGCGAGTACGCGTCTTCGGAGCCGTGGTCACGCACCACTGAGAGCCCCCGATCGTCGATTCGGTCAGCATGGCACAGTGCCCGGTCGTTCCCCGCACTGCTTCCCTTTCCGCGTCGCGTGCCGATTCCCCGTCCGCGTCGCCGCCAATCGGCGTCGCGCCGGAACTGCGCCGCTGCGCCCGTCGCGTGCCACGCGCGCAACGGCGCACGATGCGCGCGAGACGGTTGCCGCGGCACCGGCCCGCACGGACGCCGCAGACTGGAGTAATGGAAGAGTTCGCTTTCGACGGTGACGGCCCGGTGTGTCCGGCGTGCGGGGCCGAAATGACCCCCGACGGTGTGGACACCGCTCAGGGGCTCGAGTCCTGTCACCGATGTCCGCGCTGCAGACTGGTCGTCGTCGTTCCGGGCAACTGGCTGGAGTAGGTGTCAGCCGATGGCCATCCGGCTCGGGGCGTCACCGCATCCGAGTGCCCATGGATGCGCCGCTAGAGCGGGAGAACGCCGCCGCAGACCTACTGGCCGGGAGCCCGATACGCCGGCGTTTTCTTGGCGGCGTCGGACTGCTCCGGAACCTCGATGACCCCCAGAACGTCGGTCTCCCCGAAGGCGTAGTAGAAACTCTCGACCGACCGACCGACCGACCGACCGACCCACCCACCGATTTGAGGGCTGCGACCAGCGCCTTCCGACGGCCGGTTCCGCCTTCGCGCATGAAGCCCCTGATGCCCTCGTCCACCTAGTTCGCTCCAAATAGATACTGGCTCATGGTCAGTCCCGTCCTGTGGTGTGCTGGACGCGGACATCCGGAGCAATGCCCGAGACCTGTGTGCGGCAACCCGCCGAGGCAAGGCAACGACGCTCGGTCCCCGAAGTGGGGCTGCGACACATGGTAGGCCCGGCTGTTCCCGGGGACAACGGGGCGGCCGCCCAGCCTCAGAGGGCTCCCGACCCGGTGGTCGAGCTGGGCGAGACCCGAAGCGATGCCTCCAAGGTCGATGAACAGAACTTCGAATCTCAACCTCCAAAAATCCGCAACCATCTGACGAACACTCGACTATGTGTACGCAATGAGGTATCCTCGTAACATGACCAACCTCGCGGAAGACCTCAGGCAGGCGGCCGATGCCGTGGCCCTGCTGGGCTCGTCATGCGCTGACTTCTCGGCCCTTCCTGATGCCGAGGTGTTGGCCGGTCAGAAGCGAATCGCTTCGATCCGCCGTCTCGTCGATACCTATGCTGCCTGGATGGCGGCGACCATCGCCGAGCGTTCCCGACCGGAGCTCGGGCACTCGGGTTTGGCGGCGCAGCAGGGGTATCTCTCCCCGGAGGCCCTGATTCAGAACTCGACCGGCTCGTCCAAGGGCGACGCCTACAAGCTGGTCGCGGTCGGCACAATGATGGCCGATGCCGAGGCGGCCGACAGGCTCGTCGAGGCGGCGCTGTCCTCGCCCGACAGGGATGCCGCCGAGGTCGCCGAGTTCGAGGCGAAGGTGCCGTGGCAGGCGCCGATCGCCCGGGCCGTCACCGCCGGCACGCTCTCGGTTGACGCGGCCGAGGCGATCCGCGCGGGGCTCGGCCAGATCGATGCGGCAGTTACCGCCGAGAAGCTCGCGGTGGCGCTGGAAGCGCTCCTGGCGGAGGTGTCGTCGCTGAATGCCGATCAGGTGTTCAAGCAGGCGAGACGGATGCGCGACCGGCTCGATGAGGCCGGCATTGCCGCCCGCGAGAAGCAGGCCTACGACGACCGCTACCTGCGGGTCTACCGGCTGGGCAACGGCACCGTGCGCCTGAACGGGCTGTTCGCGCCCGAAGATGGCGAGTTCGTGCTCTCCACCTTCGACTCGATCACGGGCCCGCGCCGCGGCGGGGTGCGATTCGTGGACGCAGAGCGGGCAGCCTGGGCAAAGAAGATGCAAGACGACCTCCGCACGACCGAACAGATCGCCGCGGACTCCCTCGTGCAGCTGCTCAAAATCGCCGGCGAGGCCGACCCGGGCCGGGTCTTCGGCGGCCGCCGCCCCTCGGTGCGCGTGATCGTGACCGAGAAGGCGTTGAAAGGTGGCCCGGCCGGTCAGACCGGGCAGACCGGGCAGACCGGGCAGCCGGTCAGACCGGGCCGGCGCCGACGACCGTCCAGACTGAAACGGGCGAATCTGGGCCCGTCGAACCCGTCGAACCCGTCGAACCCGTCGAACCCGTCGAACCCGTCGAACCCGCCGAAGGGGCCGCTCATGGGCAGCTCGAGGGCAACCCGGTCCCCATCTCGCAGGAAACCATCGACCGACTCCTCTGCGACACCGGGACCCGCGGCATCAAATTCGACGACAACGGCCAGATCATCAACGTCGGCCGCGACGATCGACTCTTCACCGAGAAACAGCGCGCCGCAATGGCAGTACGCGACGGCGGATGCCTCTGGATCGACTGTGAGAAACCGCCAGCGTGGGCAGAAGCGCATCACATCAACGAGTGGCTCAAAAACAACGGATGTACGGACCTTGCCGACGGGGCACTCCTCTGCCATCCCCACCATCTGCTGCTGCACAACCAGCACTGGACGATCAGCCGCACCGGAACGCAGTACTGGCTGAGGCCACCGATCGAGGTAGACCCCAAGCAGACGCTGGTGGCGTTGCCGAGCAAGAGGGCAGCGCTGTAGCGCTTGGTCTCGACGGGCTCGATCCGCGTCGCGGGAACCTCGAGTGGGTTCCTGACCGGGTCTCGACGGGCTCGACCTGCGTCGCGGGCAGGGGCGGGTCAAGGGGCGGGGCAGTTGCTCCTAAGCCGGCATAGGCGATCGACCGCGACGCGGGATGAGCGTGGGTTCCGCGACTTCTAGGGGAGCGGTCCGTGGTTCCTGAGCGAGCGTTCCGGGACTCCCGTGTCTTCTCGTCACTGGCTGAGCAGCAACTCTCTCCCGAACGAATTCGACGGAGATTCTGCCCGAAACTGCCCCAGGAAGCCCAAAAATGTGGTTTCAGACCAGAATCTCCGTCGAATCGGTCCACCACCGGGCCCGGAGCTCCAGAGGCGGTAGCGGTATTCTCCGCGTTGCACGCGATTCCGGAGGGGCCGGGGCACGGCAACCACGCTGCTTCCGGATTCGAACGGGGGGAAGGTCTTGGTGGCAGCCGTCCCCGGCCATCGTCTGTAAGTACCGCGGTCTCGAGTCGTTGCGGTGGGGCTCCGACGACGTGCTCCCAGACCCGACCGACCGCCGCGGGCGCCGACGTCCACGTGATCCCGTCGCGCTCCTCAGCTGATCGGCGTACCCATCGGATGGCGGCGGTCCCGTCCCGGTGTGGCTCAATGGTCATCGCTGACCTGTCGGTGGCGCGGGTGACCGGTGCGACCACGGCATAGCGACGCCGAGCCTCGTCGGCGAGGACTTCATGCCGCACACCTACCGGGTCACGCATCCGGGCGTAGCCGAGCGGCAAGGCATCAGAGTCGGCGGCGAGGAGCTGTGGGCCAGTGTGGGCAAACGGCGTGACAAAGCCTTGAGATCGTGTCGCCGATTAGCCCGCGACCCAGTGTTCGCACGGACTCTGACAGTTGTGCCCCCAGGCAGATTCGAACTGCCGCCCCTGCCTCCGGAGGGCAGTGCTCTATCCCCTGAGCTATGGGGGCCAGGGAAAACACTAGGTTATCAGCATCTTGGCAGGCGATGTTCCGCATCGAGTTCGACGGATGCGGTCGAGCCCGCCCGGCACACCATCCGAACTCGACCGGAAAGGCCGAATTCGGCAGGTTCGGGCAGGTTCAGGTGGGTTCCGCCGCGCGGTCCGCCCGGGCGTGTTACTGCAGGTTCGCGATCGCCGCGGAAACGAGTGACTCGGCGTCGCCCGGCTCGACGAACTCGCTCGAGCCCACCGTGATCCAGTAGGTGGAGGTGAAGACCTGAGCCACACCAATGCCGCCGGCAGCCGAAAAATAGCCCTCGACGGCGGGCGGCGTGCCATACGTGGGAACGATCTGGCTGGAGCTGATGGCATCGTTCTTCAGCTGCGACAGCAGCACGTCGTTGGGCTGGGTCACCGAGACCTCGATCGTTCCGTCGCTGGATTGATTGAGCAGTCCGCAATTCAGCCCCTGGTACTCTGCCGCCGTCTGACCCGCGGCGATGGTCGGCTCGAAACCGGGGGCGGTGCCGTAGCTCGGGTTGAAGGCGTAGACGTCGTCGAGGGTGAGCACCTGGTCGCAGGTAAATGTGACCGGGGTGCCTGCTGCCGTGGGGGTGGGCGTCGGCGTCGCGGTGGGCCCCGGTGTCTGCGTCGCGTCCGACGTCGACCCGGGAGTAGCTGATGGCGACGCTGCCGACGGGCTGCTTTCCGGGGTGGAACCCGAACCGCAGGCAGCCAGCGCCACGACGGCGACCGTGCCGGTGGCAAGGAGAAGGGTGGTGCGCAGGAGCCGTCCGCGCGGGAGTCTGGGCGAGAGGGAGTGAGTCACGCTTGACCTTACCAAGAGGGTTGTCTGTGACCGGGCCGGTAAGCTTGCTAGTCGTGACTCCCGCTGAGCTTTCCCAATCCCTGCTAGACCTCATCCTCCAGTTGAGCGAGAGTCGACGCGAGGCCGGAATCGACGTGACCGACGTCAACCTGACCGGGGCGGATGTCACCCTCGAGCGTCCGAGAAACCGCGACCACGGTGATTGGGCCTCCAGCATCGCGATGAAGATCGCCAAGCCACTCGGCTCCAACCCGCGCGAGGTGGCCGCCGAACTGGCTGCCGGCCTGGAACAGCTTCCCGACGTGGCCTCGGTGGACGTCGCCGGACCCGGCTTCATCAACATCCGTCTCGAGGCCGCCGCCGCCGGCGCACTCGCCAAGACCATCGTCGATGCGGGCCCCGCTTACGGCACCGGGCACCTCTACGACGGCCTCAAGATCAACCTCGAATTCGTGTCCGCCAACCCCACCGGCCCCATCCACATGGGCGGCGTGCGCTGGGCGGCCGTGGGTGACAGCCTGGCCCGGGTGCTGCAGGCGGAGGGCGCCGACGTCACCCGCGAGTACTACTTCAACGACCACGGCTCGCAGATCGACCGCTTCGCCCGCAGCGTGCTCGCCGGCTACCTCGGCGAGCCCACCCCCGAAGACGGTTACGGCGGCGCCTACATCGGAGACATCGCCGACCAGGTCGTGGCCAGCCACGAAGGCGACATCGCGGTGCTGGCCCGCGACGAGCAGCAGGAAGTGTTCCGCAGCGTCGGCGTCGATTTGATGTTCACCGAGATCAAGGAGAAGCTGCACGGCTTCGGCGTGGATTTCGACGTGTACTTCCACGAAGATTCCCTGCACGAGTCCGGCGCCGTCAACCGGGCCATCGAACGGCTGCGCGAACAGGGCCACATCTTCGAAGAAGACGGGGCCATCTGGCTGCGCACGACCACGTTCGGCGATGACCGCGACCGCGTCATCATCCGTTCCAACGGCGAACCGGCCTACATCTCCGGTGACCTCGGCTACTACCTCGACAAGCGTGAGCGCGGTTTCGACCAGAACCTGATCATGCTCGGCGCCGACCACCATGGCTATGTCGGCCGCATGATGGCCATGGTCGAGGCCTTCGGCGACGTGCCCGGTGTGAACCTGCAGATTCTGATCGGCCAGATGGTCAACCTGCTGCGCAACGGCGAACCGGTGCGGATGAGCAAGCGCGCCGGAACGATCGTCACCCTCGACGACCTCGTCGACGCCGTCGGCGTGGACGCCGGCCGCTACTCCCTAGTGCGCTCCAGCAGCGACACTCAGCTCGACATCGACCTCGACCTGCTCGGCAAGCGCACCAACGAGAACCCGGTCTTCTACGTGCAGTATGCGCATGCCCGTACCTGCTCGGTCGCCCGCAACGCGGCCACCGCGGGGGTGGAACGCACCGCATTCGCCCCGGAGCTACTCACCCACGACAGCGAATCGGCCCTGCTCGGCGTGTTGCAGGAATACCCGCGCGTCGTCGCGCAGGCCGCCGAACTGCGCGAGCCCCACCGTATCGCCCGCTACATCGAAGAGGTTGCCGGCTACTACCACCGCTGGTACGACAGCTGCCGGGTGATCCCGCTCGGCGACGAACCGATCACCGACCTGCACCGCACCCGGCTCTGGCTCAACGACGCCACCGGCCAGGTCATCCGCAACGGCCTCGGCCTGCTCGGCGTCTCCGCACCGGAACGCATGTAGGCATGGACGCGTCCGCCAGGAAATCCCGTCGTCGCGGGCTCGGGGCGTTCATCGTCGCGGGTCTGGTCGTGGTCGGGCTCGTCGCTGCTTTCTTCTTCGTCGACGGGGGCCTGCGCAGCTACGCCGAGGGCCAGATCGAGCAGGAGATCGCCTCGAACCTGCCCGACACCGTGACGGGGGACGTGGCCGTCTCCATCGGAGGCCTGTCGGTCATCGCACAGTACCTCGGCGGCAGCTTCGACCGGGTGGCCCTGGAATCAGGCACCCTGACCGTGGACGGCGTGCCGGCATCCGTGCACGTCGTGGCGACGGATGTCCCGCTCGACCAATCCCAGCCCGTCGGCGACGTGCGCGGCATCATCGACCTCGAACCCGATGCCCTCAACACCCTGCTGAGCCAGGCTCTGCCGAGCAATGTCCCCGACGCCGGCGTCGAACTCGGGAAGGACGAGATCAGCTACAGCGGCAGCCTGGAGGTGCTCGGCTTCCCGATCGGCTACCGCGCCTCGGCGACGCCGAGCGTGGACGCCGACGCACTGCTGCTCACGCCGAGCGGTGCCAGCGTCACCTCAGGCGGCGGCAGCATCAACGCCGGCAACCTGCTGTCTCGTGTTCTGGGTGAGGAACCGCTCCGCATCTGCGTGGCCCAGTACCTCCCCGAGGGGGTCACCCTCGCCGGAGTGAACGTGACCGCGGATCGAGCGCGACTCACGCTGCAGTCGAGCTCGTTGACGCTGAGCCGACAGTCGTTGACCACCCTCGGCAGCTGCACCGCCGGTTGACCCCGCACTTCATGCCCTGGCAGCACGCCGACACGCTCGCACATCGTTCGGACCGTAATCAAACCGGGGCCTGACACGACGCCCGCGGGGTCGTACACTCGAGGTATCCGCCGGTCGCGCATTCGCCTTTTCGAGGAGGCACCATGACGTTGTTGCGCATTCAACACCCCGTGCCCGACTATGGCCGCTGGAAACGTGCCTTCGATCTGGACCCGGCCGACCGCCGCGGATCCGGGGTGATCCGCTATACGATTTTCCGCTCGGTGACCGATCCGAACTTCGTCATGGTCGACCTGGAACTGGGCACCATCCGGGAAGCGGAGAAGATGCTTCTCAAGATGCGGCGCATCTGGTGCAGCAGCGGCTCGAGCGTAATGATCGACCCGGAGGCGTGGATCGTCGACGTGGCCGAAACTGCCGCGCTGGTCTGACCGCAGCCCGCCCCGCTGCCCAGCCCGCGCAGCCCGCCACGCAGCGGGACGTAACGCGATTCGGCGCGCACCGGCGGCGTTCGCTACACTCGGAACAGGTCCCCGGTCGCAGCCGACGGCATCCTTTCACTGGCTTCAGGGACCAATCCGGGTTCGCTCGCCACTCAGTGAGACACCCACTCGACATTTCCCGTGAGGTTTTCACCCGTGGCCACCAACCCACTCGCCCCCGACTGGCTTTGCCTGTCCGACGACGCCAATGCGCTCGCCGATGGCCTCTGGCCGGCCACCATCGACCGCACCCCGCAGGGGGAACTCCTCATCGGCGGCTGCACCGCCTCCGCCCTAGCCGCCGAATTCGGCACTCCTCTTTATCTGGTCGACGAAACGGATGCCCGCGCCCGCGCGGCCTCGCTCCGCGCCGCCTTCGAGGCCGAGTTCGCTCGCATCGGTACGAGCGTGCACATCTACTACGCCGGCAAAGCGTTCCTGTCCACCGAGATCGCCCGTTGGATGCTGGCCGAAGGTCTCAACATCGACGTCTGCAGCGGCGGCGAACTCGCCGTGGCGCTGGCGGCCGGCAGCCCGCCGAACCGGCTCGGCTATCACGGCAACAACAAATCCCTGGCCGAGATCGACGAGGCCTGCCGCGTCGGCGTCGGCACCATCGTGATCGACAGCCTGGTCGAAATCGGGCGCGTCGCCGCGGCCGCCGCCCGGCACGGCATCGTGCAGGCCGTTCGGCTGCGCGTGAACAGCGGCGTGCACGCGCACACCCACGCATTCCTCGCCACGGCGCACGAAGACCAGAAGTTCGGCGTGACGCTCGATGACGCCGCGGCGCTGGTGGGCCTCATCCGGGCCGAGTCGAGCCTGGGCTTCCGCGGCCTGCACTGCCACATCGGCTCGCAGATCTTCGGCGCCGACGGCTTCGCCGAATCCGCGTCGCGCCTCCTCGCCGTGCACGCCGCCCTGCTCGCAGGCGGCCCCGTCCCCGAGCTGAACCTCGGAGGCGGCTTCGGCATCGCCTACACCCTGGCCGACACCCCCACCCCGATCGGCGAGCTCGCGGCCAGCCTGGCCGACATCGTCGCCGCGCAGTGCAGCGCCCTCGGCATCCCGGTGCCCGTGGTCGCCTTCGAGCCGGGACGTTGCATCATCGGCCCGGCCGGAATCACCCTCTACGAGGTCGGAACCACCAAGTCCGTCGACGTGGCCGGCAGCCCGCGCCTCTATGTCAGTGTCGACGGAGGCATGAGCGACAACGCCCGCCCCGCCCTCTACGGCGCCGACTACACCGTGCGGCTCGCCGGCCGCGTGTCGGCGGCCGACCCGGTGCTGGTGCGCCTCGCCGGCAAGCACTGCGAGAGCGGCGACATCGTCGTCGACGCTGACTATCTCCCCGGCGACGTGGCCCCGGGCGACCTGGTGGCCGTCGCGGCCACCGGCGCCTACTGCTGGTCGCTGTCGAACAACTACAACTTCCTCGGCCGGCCGGCCGTGGTCGCGGTGGCCGGCGGCATCCCGCGGATGCTGGTGCGCGGCGAGACCATCGCCGACCTGCTCGCCCGCGACACCGGGGTCTCGGCCTCGACCGGCTCGACCACCGGCTCGACCACCGGCTCGACCGATCTACCGAAGGAACCCGCCCGATGATCGAATACCGCAATCTGCGCGTCGCACTGCTGGGAGGCGGCTCCGTCGGCGCTCAGGTCGCCCGGCTGCTGCTCGAAAACAGTGAAGAACTCGCCAACCGGGTGGGTGCCAGCCTCGAGCTCGTCGGCATCCTGGTGCGCGACGTCGACGCCGAGCGCACCGTCGAACTGCCCCGCGAGCTGTTCACCACCGACGCCGAGACCCTGATCCTCGGCGCCGACGTCGTCATCGAGTTGATGGGCGGCATCGAGCCCGCACGCTCATACATTCTGATGGCGATCAACTCGGGGGCGGATGTCGTCACCGCCAACAAGGCGTTGCTGGCCACCCACGGGCCCGAACTCTTCGCCGCCGCCGACCAGGTCGGCGCACAGCTGAAGTACGAGGCGGCCGTGGCCGGTGCGATCCCGATCGTTCGGCCGCTTGGCGAGAGTCTCGGCGGCGACCAGGTCAACCGCATCCTCGGCATCGTGAACGGCACCACCAACTTCATCCTCGACCGGATGGACACTGAGGGGGACACCCTCGAGGAGGCTCTCGCCCTGGCCACCGACCTCGGCTACGCCGAGGCCGACCCGACCGCCGACATCGGCGGGTACGACGCGGCGCAGAAGGCGGCCATTCTGGCCAGCCTCGCCTTCCACACGACCGTGCCGCTCGCATCCGTCTACCGCGAGGGCATCACCGCCATCACGCCCGCGCAGATCGACTCAGCCCGCAAGGCCGGCTACGTCGTGAAGCTGCTCGCCATCTGCGAACGCCTCGTCGACGCCGAAAGCGGCCAGCAGGGCGTCTCCGCCCGGGTCTACCCGGCCATGGTTCACCGCAGCCACCCGCTCGCCTCCGTGCACGGCGCCAACAACGCGGTTTTTGTCGAAGCGGAGTCGGCCGGCAGCTTGATGTTCTACGGCGCCGGCGCCGGGGGAGTGGAGACGGCGTCCGCCGTGCTCGGCGACCTGGTGTCACTGGCCCGCCGCCACATCGCCGGTGGCCCCGGCGTTCCCGCGTCCCAGCACGCCGACCTGCCGGTCTTCGACATCGGCCAGATCGTCACGCGCTACGCCGTCACCCTGGAAGTTACCGACGAACCCGGCGTTCTCGCCACGCTCGCCAGCGTGTTCAGCGACCACGGCGTGTCCCTGGCCCTGGTCGAGCAGTCGATGACGCCGGCCCAGCCGGGCACCGCGAGTCGCTCCGCCGTCTCCGCCACGGCTACCCTAGTTATCGGAACGCACGAGGCTACGGAGGCCGCCCTGGCGGCCACCGTGACAGACCTCGCCGCGAACAGATTTGTCACCAATGTCGCATCCGTTTTGAGAGTTGAAGGAGCCTGATGTCCAGCGAACGAGAGACTCTGCCGAAACCAGTCGTGAAGACGGCTTCCCGGCAGTGGCGCGGCGTGCTGCGCGAGTACGCGGACCGCCTCAACATCACGGATGCGACGCCCATCATCACTCTCGGCGAGGGGGGCACCCCGCTGATTCCGGCTCCGGCGCTCTCCGTTCGCACGGGCGCGAAGGTCTGGATCAAGTACGAGGGCATGAACCCGACCGGTTCCTTCAAGGACCGCGGCATGACCATGGCCATCTCCAAGGCCGTCGAAGACGGTGCCAAGGCCGTCATCTGCGCGTCCACCGGCAACACCTCCGCGTCGGCCGCCGCCTACGCGACCCACGCCGGAATCCAGGCCGTCGTGCTGGTGCCCGAGGGCAAGATCGCCATGGGCAAGCTCAGCCAGGCCATCGCACACAACGCGCAGCTGCTGCAGGTGCAGGGCAATTTCGACGACTGCCTCGACATCGCCCGCGACCTCTCCGCGAATTACCCCGTGCACCTGGTCAATTCGGTCAACCCCGACCGGATCGAAGGCCAGAAGACGGCCGCCTTCGAGGTCGTCGAGGTGCTGGAAGACGCGCCGGACATCCACATCGTCCCCGTCGGCAATGCTGGCAACTACACCGCCTACACGCGCGGGTACACCGAAGAGCTCGAGCGCGGCGCCACTACGAAGCTGCCGCGCATGTTCGGGTTCCAGGCTGCTGGCAGCGCCCCGATCGTGCTCGGCCACCGCGTCGACCACCCGGAGACCATCGCCAGCGCCATCCGCATCGGCAACCCGGCATCCTGGGACCTCGCCCTCGCCGCGCGTACCCTGACCGACGGCTACTTCGGCGCGATCAGCGACGAAAAGATCCTCGAGGCCTACCGCATCCTGTCGGCCGAGGTCGGCATCTTCGTCGAGCCGGCCTCCGCGATCAGCGTCGCCGGCCTGCTCGAACGCGCCGAAGCCGGGCTCATCCCGGCCGGCTCCACCGTGGTACTCACGGTCACCGGCCACGGTCTGAAGGACCCGCAGTGGGCGCTCCGCACCGCAGACGGCTCCGACGTCAAGCCGACCATCGTGCCTGTCGACACCGCCGAAATCGCCAGCGTCCTCGGGCTGGTCCAGAAATGACCATCGCCGAGGCCCTCTCCGGCAAGTCGGTGCTCTCGGGCCGTTCCGTCACCGTGCAGGTGCCGGCGACCACGGCCAACCTCGGCCCCGGCTTCGACACCCTGGGTCTGGCCCTGGCACACCACGACCACCTCCAGGTCTCCGTTCGCGATGAGCCGGGCGTCACGGTCGAGGTGCACGGCGTCGGAGAAGGCGTGGTGCCCACCGATGAGACCAACCTCGTCGTGCGCGCCCTCATCCACGCCTTCGCCGCTTACGGCCAGGAACTGCCCGGACTGAACCTCGTTGCCCACAACGAGATCCCGCACGGCCGCGGCATGGGCTCGTCCGGCGCCGCCATCGTCGCCGGGATCATGGCCGCGAAGGGCCTGCTCGAGGGCATCGTCGACATCGACGCGGAGGCGCTTCTGGCCCTCGCGACTGAGATGGAGGGGCACCCCGACAACGTGGCGCCCGCCCTGTTCGGTGGTCTCACGATCGCGTGGATGACACCCGAGGGACCGCGTCACAAGAAGCTGATGGTGCACCGCGGCGTCAAGCCGCTCGTGTTCGTTCCGGAGCACGCCATGTCCACGGCGCTCGCCCGCAGCCTGCAGCCCGAGAGCGTGCCGCACGAAGACGCCGTCTTCAACCTGTCGCGCTCGGCCCTGCTGATCGCGGCCCTGATTCAGAGCCCCGAACTGCTCCTCGCGGCCACCGAGGACAAACTGCACCAGAGCTACCGTGCCGCCGCCATGCCGGAGACCAACCGGCTGATCACCCTGCTCCGGGAGCACGGCTTCGCCGCCGTCGTCTCCGGCGCCGGCCCATCGATCCTGGTGCTGGCCAGTGACCCAGGGCAGCGACTCGTCGCGGCCGAGCTCATCGCCGCCGAGTCCGAAACGCCCTGGCAGGCGCTGATGCTGGCCGTCGACGTGCTGGGTGCAACCGTCACCCGCACCGAGCGTTAGAGAAGCGAGTCCGAATCGATCGGTTGTGTCGCTCCCGGTCGGTCAGTCGACTGCACCGCCCGGGCAGTGTTCCTCGCAGGCGCAGCGCCCGATCCGGTGGTGAACCAATTCGACGGAGATTCTCGTGTGAAACCGCTCTTTCGGGTGAATCAGGTGCGATTTGGGCAAAATCTCCGTCGAATTCGTTCGGGACGCAGGCCGGAGCACCGAGCCGGTTGGACCCGGCAGCGGTGACTCATCGCTGACGGCTGTGAGGACTCACTCAGGTCAAGGAGTATCTGAAAGCCAAGGACACGCCGTATCCGGTCGGTCCTCGGCGTTCTTACGTTCTGCTACAGTAAAAGTGCACCCGATGAAACCGCGTAACGCCCGGCTCTCTTCTCCGGTGCATTCCCTGTAACTCACTGCTATCGCATCATCTATGCGTAGCTGTGTGTGTTCACTTCAATCCACATCACTTTGGGATTGGACCACCCGCAGCGCGTGAGACGCCGCAACAGCTTCCCTGGCCCGCTCGCATGACGCCAGGGGAAAGGACAATTTTCGTGACTGACGTCAACCTCCTCACCCCCGGTGCGGATTCCTCGCACCTCACCACCCTTCGCGTCGCCGAGCTTCTGGCTCTGGCGCTCGAGCTGGGTATCCCGGGTGCATCAAAGCTTCGCAAGGGAGAGCTCGTAGGAGCAATCACCGCCGAGCAGGCCAAGAGCGCATCCTCGGGTGTCTCCGCCGAGACCACGGCCGCCGAGGCCACGGCCGCCGACACCACGGCCGCCGTTCCCGTCGAAGAGGCGATTCCCGCGGCCGACGCCGCGACCGACGCGGCCTCGACCACCGACGTTGCTGCCAACGTCACCGGTGCCGCGCCGCGCAAGCGCGTGTCCCGCCGCGCCTCCACCGCGACCGCGGCTCCCGCCGTGGCGCACGTCAACGCTGACGGCGACCTGGGCATCGGCATGATCGTTCCGGATGACGCCGCGGCCCTCCGCCGTACCACTGCCCCCACCACCTATGCCGGCGCCTTGCCGGAGTCACCCGTGACCGAGACCGTAGTCCCGGCCACGAAGCCGGCCCGCCAGGCTCGCAAACGTGCCACGTCGGTCACCGTGAAGGCAGCGGCCGAAGCCGCCGCCGCCCCCATCGTGGACACCGAGGCCCCCACCATTGAGACTGAAACAACCACCGAGGCTGCTGCCCCGGTAGAGGCGGTCGCCGAGACCGCAGTCGTGGCCGAGGAGACCCCCGAGATCACCGAGGCGGCACCCGAGACCACCGGTTCCGGCCGGTCGCGTCGCGGTAGCTCACGCGGTGGCCGCAGCGGCGGCGCCCGCAACAGCATCGATGCCCGCAACAGCATCGACGCGCGCAACAACGCCGACGAATTCGCCACGGAGTCCGGAACCCAGTCCGGCACCGATACCGGCACCGAGACCGGAACCGAGCAGCACGCCCCGGTCGAGACCGTCGTCACCGATCAGGCCGAATCGACCGAGCGCGGCGACCACGCCGATCAGAGCGAACTGTCCGAGCAGACGGAACAGCCCCGACAGGGCCGCAACCGCAACCGCAGCCGCGGGGGCGACCGCACGCAGGGCGCCGAGCGTAGCGCCGAGCGCGGTGAGGAGACCGCCCGTCAGCAACGCCAGACCGGCAACCGCGGCCAGGGCCAGAGCCAGGACAATCAGAATCAGGACCGCAACCAGGGTCAGGACCGCAACCAGGGTCAGGACCGCCAGGCCCAGCAGAGCCAGGATCGCGCCCAGGACCGCCAGGACCGCCAGGAGCGTCAGGGTCAGGACCGCCAGGACCGCAACCAGGGCCAAGAGCGTCAGGGTCAGGAGCGCAACGCCGGTCCCGACCGCGCCGGACTCGAAGACGACCTGAACGGCCGTAGCAACCGCAACCGTTTCCGTGACCGCAAGCGTCGCGGCGTCACCACCGGCGACGACTTCGAGCCGGAGCTGAACGACGACGACGTGCTGATCCCCGTCGCCGGCATCCTCGACATCCTCGACAACTACGCGTTCGTGCGCACCTCCGGCTACCTGCCGGGTGCGAGCGACGTCTACGTCTCGCTCGGCCAGGTCAAGAAGTACAACCTGCGCAAGGGCGACGCCGTCGTCGGCTCCATCCGCCAGCCGCACGAAGGCGATCAGAGCGGACGCCAGAAGTACAACGCGATCGTCAAGGTCGACTCCATAAATGGCCTGACCGTCGAAGAGGCCGCGAACCGCGTCGAGTTCCAGAAGCTCACCCCGCTGTACCCGACGGAGCGGCTGCGCCTCGAAACCGAGCCGGGCAAGCTGACGCAGCGGATCATCGACCTGGTCGCCCCGATCGGTAAAGGACAGCGCGGCCTGATTGTCGCACCGCCTAAGGCCGGCAAGACCATCGTCATGCAGCAGATTGCTAACGCCATCGCCACGAACAACCCCGAGGTCCACCTCATGGTCGTCCTGGTCGATGAGCGTCCCGAAGAGGTCACCGACATGCAGCGCACGGTGAAGGGTGAGGTCATTGCCTCCACCTTCGACCGTCCCGCCGAAGACCACACCACGGTCGCCGAGCTCGCCATCGAGCGCGCCAAGCGTCTCGTCGAACTGGGCCACGACGTCGTCGTGCTGCTCGACTCGATCACCCGCCTGGGCCGCGCCTACAATCTGACGGCCCCGCCGTCGGGCCGGATCCTCTCCGGCGGCGTCGACGCGTCCGCGCTGTACCCGCCGAAGCGTTTCTTCGGCGCGGCGCGCAACATTGAGAACGGTGGCTCGCTCACCATCCTCGCCTCCGCCCTGGTGGAGACCGGATCCAAGATGGACGAGGTTATCTTCGAGGAGTTCAAGGGCACGGGCAACATGGAGCTCCGCCTGTCGCGCCACCTGGCCGACAAACGCATCTTCCCCGCGGTGGATGTCAACGCATCCGGCACCCGGCGTGAAGAAATGCTGATGAGCGCGGACGAAGTCAAGATCACTTGGAAACTGCGACGCGCCCTCGCCGGGCTAGAACAGCAGCAGGCACTGGAGGTCATCCTCGGTCGTCTCAAGGAGACCACGTCCAACGTCGAGTTCCTGATGCAGGTTCAGAAGTCGATGCCGACCCTCGGTGGGTCAGACAAGGACCACTGATGTTCGAGTCTGTCCTGACTCTGCTGGCTGAGCACGATGAGCTCCAGTCTCAGCTGGCGGATCCCGAGCTGCACGCGAACCCGGCCCGATCGAAGAAGGTCAACCGTCGCTATGCCGAGCTCAGCCGCATCATCGCGGCCTGGCACGAGTGGAAAGAGATCGGCGAGAATCTCGATGCCGCGCGGGAACTCGCGGACGAGGACGCCGACTTCGCCGCGGAGATCCCCGGTCTGGTGGAGCAGCTGGAAAACGCGGCCGAAAAGCTGCGGCGCCTGCTGATTCCGCGCGACCCGCTCGACGCCCGCGACGTGATCATGGAGATCAAGATGGGGGAGGGCGGTGCGGAATCCGCACTATTCGCCGCCGACCTGCTCCGCATGTACCTGCACTATGCGGAGTCGAAGCGCTGGAAAACCGAGATCATCGAGCAGACCACGAGCGACCTCGGCGGCATCAAAGACATTCAGCTCGCCATCAAGGGCAACGTGAGCGACCCTGCCGAGGGCGTCTGGGCGCACCTCAAGTACGAGGGGGGCGTGCACCGCGTTCAGCGAGTGCCGGCCACCGAGTCGCAGGGACGCATCCACACCTCCGCCGCCGGCGTGCTCGTCTTCCCTGAGGTCGACGAGCCCGAAGAGGTCGAGATCAGTGCGAACGACCTCAAGATCGACGTGTACCGGTCGAGCGGCCCCGGCGGCCAGTCCGTGAACACGACCGACTCCGCCGTGCGCATCACACACCTTCCGACCGGCATCGTCGTGGCCATGCAGAACGAGAAGAGCCAGCTGCAGAACAAGGAAGCCGGCATGCGCGTTCTGCGTGCCCGCGTTCTTGCCCGGCAGCAGGAAGAAATCGACGCCGCCGCCTCCCTCGTGCGCAAGGGCCAGATCCGCACCATGGACCGGTCCGAGCGCATCCGCACGTACAACTTCCCGGAGAACCGGATTGCGGACCACCGCACCGGCTACAAGGCCTACAACCTGGATACGGTCATGAACGGCGCCCTCGACGCCGTGATCGACTCCTGCATCACGGCCGACGAAGCCACCCGGCTGGCCGAGATCGGTGATCACGACTGATCAACCCCGCACGCAGCGGTTGCCCAGCCGTCGGTCTCTCGTAGTCTGGAGAGAACGGAGGCTGGGCTTTTCGCATCCACCGTTCGACAACGAGGCGAGGATGCTGATGGAATCCCTGACGAGTCACACCGACTACGGCGTTGTGAGCCTGACCGAGGCGCAGGTGAACTCTGACCCGATGCTCGAGTTCGCGACCTGGCTGGCGGCCGCTGAGGGAGCCGGGCTGTATGAGCCGAACGCCATGGTCGTCGGCACCATCGACCCCGACGGGCGGCCGAGCAGCCGCACGGTTCTGCTCAAGGGGCTCGACAGCAGCGGGTTCGAGTTCGTCACCAACTACGACTCGCGCAAGGGGCGCGCGCTCCGGAAGAATTCCGGTGTGACGCTGCTATTCCCGTGGTATCCGATGCAGCGCCAGGTGATCGTCTACGGCACTGCCCACGCCACGGATGCCGCCGTCAGCGACGCCTATTTCGCGCGTCGTCCGCGGCCCGCCCGCATCGCCGCCCTGGCCAGTGAGCAATCGGAACCGATCGTGAGCCGCGAACTGCTCGAAGAGCAGGTGCGCGCGGTCGAGCGGCGTTACCCCGACGACATGGAGATCCCGCGGCCCACCGACTGGGGCGGGTTCCGGGTCATTCCGCACGCGATCGAGTTCTGGCAGGGCCGCACGTCCCGGCTGCACGACCGCCTGCGTTTCACGGCGCTGGAGGGCGGAGGCTGGGCGCTGGAGCGCCTCCAGCCGTAGCGCCCGCCAGGGCAGCGACGATCGCTGCGCCGGCAACGGCGGCTGCGGTGGCTACTCGGCGAGGTCGGAGTAGTGGATAGCCGCCACGTCCGGGTGCGCGCGCAGTCGGCTCTTCAGGGCGTTCTCCCCGTAGGTGGAGAAGATCGGGTTGTTCGGGTCGGCTGTGACCCCGGGCGCCTCGAGGGAGTCCGGCAGGCTGAGCAGCGGGATGGTCGCGTCGAGCGCGGGGCCGAAGAAGAACGGAATCGAGACCCGGTCGTCTCCGATCAGAGGCGAGATCACCCGGTGCACGGTGGCCTTGAGGTAGCCGTTCGTGGCCACCTCCAGCAGCTCGCCGATGTTGACCACGAAGGCGCCGTCGAGCGGGGGAGCGTCGATCCAGTCGCCATCCTTCTCCACCTGCAGGCCACCCTTGCCGGGTTCGACGAACAGGAGGGTCAGCACCCCGGAGTCCTTGTGCGCGCCGACGCCCTGCCGGGGAGTGGGATCGGATTTGCCGGGGTAGCGCACGATCTTGATCAGGGTGAACGGCTTCTCGGCGAAGGCCGCGTCGAACACGTGCTCGTCGGCACCGAGCGACAGCGCCCAGGCCTGCATCAGGCGGAGGGCGACCGCGGTGAGCTCTTCGCGCCAGAGGGTCATCACTTCTCGTAGCGCGGGGAGAGTGGACGGCCACTGGTTCGGTCCCTCGAGACGCCGGAAGGCGGCATCCGTGGGCCGCGGAAGTGCCGGGCGCTCCGGCCCGATGTCAATCTGCTCGCGCCAGTCAACCGTACCCTGGGTGAGCTCGCCGCCCACGCGGGTGTAGCCGCGGAAGTGCGGGCTCCGCAGATTCTCGATCGCCATCTTGTCGGCTTCGGGGAGGGCGAAGAAGGCTCGGGCGGTGCGCATGACCCGATCCGTGAGGTCCGCGGGCACGCCGTGACCGGTCAGGTAGAAGAACCCGAAGGAGTGGGTGGCCTCCCGCAGATCGGCTCGAAAAGCCTCCGCCTCCGCATCGCCCCGGTCAAGCCGCGAGAGGTCGAGTACGGGGAGGGTGAGGGCGGCGGTATCGGTGGTCATTGGTCTCTGTCCCTCAGTCGTCGCCGGGCAGCAGCCCGCGGGCGGATTCGATGGTATCGGTCTTGGCCGGCTGCACGATGGCCGGGATCCCCAGCAGCAGCGACTTGGGTGGGGCATCCCGGGTCACCACCGCGTTGGCGCCGATCGTACTCCAGGCGCCGATGACGATGGGCCCGAGCACCTTGGCGCCGGCGCCGATCGTCACCCCGTCGTGCAGGGTGGGGTGCCGCTTCTCCCCCCGGGCCACCCCGTGCCGGGTCTTCCCGCCGAGGGTGACCCCGTGGTAGAGCATCACGTCATCGCCGATGTCCGAGGTCTCCCCGATCACCACGCCCATGCCGTGGTCGATGAACAGCCTTCGGCCGATGCGGGCGCTGGGGTGGATCTCGATCCCGGTCAGGAACCGGGTGAACTGCGACAGGAGCCGGGCCGGGAGCCGCAATCCGGCCTTCCACAGCCGGTGGGACACTCGATACGACCACACGGCGTGCAGACCGCTGTACGCCAGGAACACCTCGATGTTGCTGCGGGCGGCCGGGTCATGGGCGCGCGCCATCGCCAGGTCCTCACGGATGCTCGAAAAGACACCCATTCGCTGCGTCGCCGGCCCGGTTTCGCCGACTAGTCCAGCAGGTCCTCGTAGAGCACCGTGGAGAGGTACCGTTCGCCGAAACTCGGCATGATGGCCACGATGGTCTTGCCGGCGTTCTCGGGGCGCTTGGCCTGTTCGATTGCCACCCAGACAGCCGATCCGCCGGAAATGCCGGAGAGGATGCCCTCATCCGTTGCCAGCGCGCGCGCCGTGGACACGGAGTCGGCGAGCGTGACGTCGGTGACCTCGTCGTAGACGTGCGTGTCGAGAACGTTCGGTATGAAGTTGGCGCCGAGACCCTGGATCTTGTGCGGTCCGGGCTTGCCGCCGGTGAGGATGGGGGAGTCGATCGGCTCGACGCCGACGATGCGTACGGATGGCTTGCGTTCCTTGAGCAGCTGGCCGGTGCCCGTGATGGTCCCTCCGGTGCCGATTCCGGCGACGAGGATGTCGACGGCTCCCGCGGTATCGTCCCAGATCTCGACGCCGGTGGTCGCATAGTGGATGGCCGGGTTGGCCGGGTTGTCGAACTGGCGGGCCAAAATCGCCCCGGGGGTGGCGGCCGCGATTTCCTCGGCCGTCGTGACCGCGCCGCGCATGCCGTCGGAGCCCGGCGTCAGCACGATCCGGGCGCCGTAGGCGCGCAGCAGCTGGCGGCGTTCGCGGCTCATGGTCTCCGGCATCGCCAGGATGACCGTGTATCCGCGGGCGGCGCCCACCATGGCGAGAGCGATCCCGGTGTTGCCGCTGGTACCCTCGACAATGGTTCCACCCGGAGCCAGCTCGCCCGAGGCCTCGGCCGCATCGACGATCGCGATCCCGATCCGGTCCTTCACACTGCCCGAGGGGTTGTAGAACTCCAGTTTCACCAGCACGGTCGCGTCGAGGCCGGCGGTGAGTCGGTTTAGCTTGACCAGAGGGGTCTTGCCGACTGCAGCAGTGATATCGGAGTAAATCTGTGCGGGCATCGGTGGTCGCCTTTCGATCGGGGTCAGGAACCTCGCCCAGCCTACGGCTCCGGCATTGGGCGTGTGCGTGCGTTACATTTCAATACGTGACAACTTCGCACGGCCACCATTCCATTCCCATCAGCTCAATTCCTACCGACATTGTTCCCACCGACATTGCCGAATTGCGCACCCGGGCCATCGACTCCCTTTCCCAGGCGGGGATCAGCGACCCCGACGTCGACGCCGATCTCCTGATCGGTCACGTTCTCGCCCAGAGCCGCGGCCAGGTGCAGGCCGCCGCCATCCTGCGCACCGCCCTGGGCGCCACGGATGCCGCTGCCATCCGTGAACTCGTTCGTCGCCGCTGCCTGCGCGAGCCGCTGCAGCACATCACCGGGCGGGCACCCTTCCGCTCCCTCGACCTGTTCGTCGGACCGGGCGTGTTCGTTCCCCGCCCCGAGACGGAGCAGGTGGCGCAGTTCGCCATCGACGCGCTCCGGGCACTGCCCGACGCGGAGCCGATCGGGGTGGACCTCGGCACCGGTAGCGGCGCGATAGCCCTTTCCCTGGCGGTCGAGGTGCCGAACGCGCGCATCTGGGCGGTCGAGAACTCGCCGGAGGCCTTCCCCTATACCTCCCGCAACTTCGAGCAGGTAGCCGCGCCGAATGCCACGCTGGTGTTCGGCGACCTCACCGAAGAGCTCACCGAACTCGACGGAACCGTGGCCGTGGTCATCTCCAACCCGCCCTACATTCCGACGGATGCGATCCCGCGCGACCCCGAGGTACGCCTCTTCGACCCGGCCCGCGCCCTGTTCGGCGGCCCCGACGGGCTCGACGTGGTGCGGCACGTCTCCCGCACGGCCCTGCGCCTCCTGCGTCCTGGCGGCCAGATCGTGATCGAGCACGGTGAGTTGCAGGGGGCGCAGATCCGTGCCCTCCTGGCCGCCGACGGCTGGCGCGTCCCGGCCACTCACCGCGACTACACCACCCGCGACCGCGCCACCACGGCCCTCGCCCCCGTTCCCGCCGATCGGTGAGGGCGGTTCCCTCTGGGCGGCTGCAGTAGAATCAGGCACAATGACTCGCATCTATGACTGCTCGGTTGACACGGAATACGCAGCCGGCATGAGGCTCGCGCGCTCGGCCATCGGTCGCGGCGCGCTCGTTGTCATCCCCACCGACACGGTCTACGGCGTCGCCGCAGACGCCTTCGACCCGGAGGCGGTGCAGCGCCTTCTCGACGCCAAGGGCCGCGACCGTTCCTCGCCGCCGCCCGTGCTGATCCCCGGAATTCCCACCCTCGACGCCCTGGCCCAGAACATTCCGCAACCGGTGCGCGAGCTCGTCGCCGTGTTCTGGCCCGGTGGTCTGACGGTGGTGCTGAACGCCCAGCCGTCGCTCGCCTGGGACCTCGGTGACACCCGCGGCACGGTGGCCCTGCGGATGCCGAGCAACCCGGTTGCCCTCGACCTCCTCTCCGAGACGGGACCCTTGGCCGTGTCATCCGCCAACACCAGCGGCCGGCCCTCCGCGATCGACGCGGAAGGCGCCGAAGAGATGCTCGGCGGCAGCGTGGCCGTCTACCTCGACGGCGGAACGGCCGGACTCGGCTACGAACCCATCGGCGACCGGCCCGGGGATACCTCGTCGACCATCGTGGATGCCTCCGGCTTCGACTCCAACGGTGGCAAGGTCGTCATCGTGCGGAACGGCGTGATCTCACGGGAGGCCATCGAAGGCGTCATCGGAGAGGCGCTCGCGCCGATCGGGTTCGGCGCGCCTGCGGACAAGCCCGCTGCCGAAACCACCACCGAGTCGGCCACCGAGCCCGTCACCGAAGTGAGGGCCGAACCGGTCGATCCCACGGCAGACGCTCGATAGCCATGACCGTCTTCGTCCTGCTCAGCCTGGTCTCGGCCCTGGTGACCTTCGGGTTCTCAGTTCTTGTACTCAAGCTCAGTCACCGCTACCGCCTCTACCCGAAGATCCGCGAGCGCGATGTGCACACGCGGCCCACGCCCCGCCTCGGCGGAATCGCGATCTTCGTCGGCATCGTCGCCGCCTTCGGTGTGGCCTACCTGGTTGCGGCCCGCTTCGCGCCGCTGCGACTCATCTTCAGTGACCCCCAGCAGATCCTCGCCATCCTGGGTGCAGCCCTGCTGATCGTGCTGCTGGGAGTGGCCGACGATCTCTGGGACCTCGACTGGATGACCAAACTGGCCGGGCAGTTCATCGCTGCCGGCCTCATCGCCTGGCAGGGCGTGCAGGTGTTGTCGCTGCCGATCGGCGGCCTGACCGTCGGGTCGTCCTGGATGTCGATCCTGATCACCGTGATCGTGATCGTGATCGTGATGAACATGATCAACTTCATCGACGGGCTCGACGGACTCGTGGCCGGCGTCGCGCTCATCGCGAACGGAGTGTTCTTCCTCTACAGCTACCTGCTGGCCCGGGACACCTCCCCGAGCAACTACTTCAACCTCGCCTCACTGATCGCTGCCGTCCTGGTGGGTGCCTGCGTCGGCTTCCTGCCGCTCAACTGGCGGCCGGCGAAACTGTTCATGGGTGATGCGGGCGCCCTCCTGGTGGGTCTGCTGATGGCCACGTCCGCGATCGCGATCACGGGCCAGGTCGACCCGACCGCCGTGAACCGGTCGCAGCTCTTCCCGGCGTTCATCCCGATCATCCTGCCCGTCGCCATCCTGATCATTCCGCTTCTCGACTTCGGTCTGGCGGTGTTCCGGCGCGTCCGGGCCGGCAAATCACCCTTCAGCGCCGACCGCAAGCACCTGCACCACCGGCTACTGGACATGGGCCATTCGCACCTGCATGCCGTTTTGATCTTCTACGGCTGGACCGCTGCGGCATCCGTCGGTTGCCTGCTCTACTTTCTGCTCCCGGTGTATTTCGGGCTGCCCACCTGGTATGCCACAATTTTCCTGATCGTCGCGCTGCTGATCTGCACCCTCGTCACGCTGGCTCCGTTGAGTCGGCGCAAGGCCGTCGAGTCCGCCAGCCAACTCGCCCGAACGGCCGAACACAGAGAAGAAATCGCCCGACTCGACCGCCTCGATGAGGCGTCGGCGACGGTGGAGGAAAACGTATGAACGCACCCGATCCCACCAGCTTGCCCACCACGCTCCGAGCGGTGCCATCGAACGCCAGGGGAGTCCTGACCGCAGTCCTTCGATACACAGGCTTCCTCGCGATTGCCATCGCGATCGTCGGCGGCGGACTCGGCTACCTTTTTGCGTCAACCGAAGGCCTCATCAGCGCCTTCATCGGCACCGCGCTTGCCGTGCTGTTCGCTTCGATCACTGCCGTGAGCATCATCGGGGCCATGCGGTTCGACATTGCCGCTTTTTTCGGCATCGTGATGGGGGCATGGCTGCTGAAAATCGTCGTGTTCATCGTGATACTCGCTCTGCTTCGGGATGCTTCCTTCGTGCAGACGACAGTTCTGTTCATCACCGTCATTGCCGGAGCCATCGGCACCATGATCGTCGACGTCCTGGTGGTCTTCCGCTCCCATCTGGGCTACGTGAGTGACGCCGTGCTCCCAAAAAAATCCGACCACCCCAGGTCCTGACCGGAACAGGGACGGTCGATTAGTCGCCGTGAGCGAAAGTTGATAGAGTCAAAAAACTGTCACCGGCCGCAGTGTGATCCACTGCGCCACAGACCACACTTGACCATTGTCGCCGTTGTGCATCCGCACAGAAACAGGAGATAGCGCTGTTGTATTACGCTGCGAACTTACTGGTTCCCATGGCTACCGGCGATGAGTTTCAGGCTCCGGGCATCAGTGAGTTCCTTGGTCTCCCCGCGTTGTTCTTTGAGGGAACGCCCTTCGAGATCAACCGGATCATCCTGGTCCGCATCCTCGCCGTAGCCGTGATGCTCCTGCTCTTCTGGCTCGCCCTGCGCAAACCATCCCGAGTCCCTGGCCGCGGTCAGAGCATCGCCGAGCTTGTACTGGGTTTTGTCCAGGTGCAGATCGCCGATCAGATCCTCGGCAAGGAGATGGGTCGCCGTTACCTGCCCCTGTTGGCCGGCATGTTCTTCGGCATCCTTGCGATGAACGTCACGGGCGTAATCCCGGCCCTGAATATCTCGGGCACGGCACTCATCGGCATGCCCCTGCTGCTCGGTCTCGTCGCCTACGTCGTGTTCATCTACGCGGGTATCAAGCAGCTCGGCGCCGCCAAGTTCTTCAAGAATTCGCTCTTCCCGGCCGGTGTGCCGTGGCCGATCTACATCTTGCTCGCCCCGATCGAGTTCATCAATATCTTTATCGTGCGGCCGATCTCGCTCGCTTTGCGACTCCTGCTCAACATGATGGTCGGACACCTCCTGCTCGTGCTGTGCTTTGGGGCGACGAGCTTCTTCATCTTCACTGCAGGTGGCTGGTTGGGGCTCTTCGGAATCGGGACGCTGGCGTTCGGGTTCATCTTCACTTTCGTCGAGTTCGCCGTGTTCATCCTCCAGGCGTACATTTTCACCCTCTTGACCGCGGTGTACGTCCAACAGGCCGTGGCTGAAGAGCACTGACACACACAACTGCGTCGACCGACGTCGTTTTCGATTGAAAGGACACACATAGTGGAATCCACCATTCTTGCCGAGATCACCGGCAATATCGCCACCGTAGGCTACGGTCTTGCCGCGATCGGCCCGGGTATCGGCATCGGTATCGTCGCCGGAAAGACCGTTGAAGCCATGGCTCGCCAGCCCGAACTCGCAGGCCGTCTCCAGGTCACCATGTTCCTCGGCATAGCGTTCACGGAGCTCCTTGCATTCATCGGTGTAGCCGTCTTCTTCATCTTCGTCTAGGGATCGCCACCATGCCTGAGCTTGTTCTGGCAGCAGAAGCGGAAACGAATCCGTTCCTTCCTGCCATCTACGACATCACCTGGTCGGCTGTTGTCTTCCTGGTCGTCATGGTCTTCTTCGTGCGCTTCGCGATCCCGCGCTTCCGCCAGATCCTCGACGATCGTGCGGAGGCCATTGAGGGCAACATCGCCAAGGCAGATGATGCCCAGCGCAAGGCCGAAGCTGCTCTCGAGCAGTACACGACCCAGCTGGCCGAGGCGAGGGCCGAGGCCGGCAGGATCCGCGACGCCGCCCGCGTCGACGGACAGACGATCGTGAACGAGCTCAAGGAGCAGGCCGTCATCGCCGCCGCTCGGGTAACCGCGACGGCGAAGGCTCAGATCGTGGCCGAACGACAGGCCGCAGTGATCTCCCTGCGCAGCGAAGTCGGCACACTGGCCATCGACCTGGCCTCCGGCGTCATCGGCGAAAGCCTGACCAACGACGAAAAGGCCAGCGGCATCGTCGACCGATTCCTGGCTGACCTCGAGGCCTCGGAGAAAGTGGTCCGGTAATGGGTAGCGCCACCAGGGAAGCCTTAGTCTCAACACGGGCGGTTCTGTCCCGTCCCGGGGGAACGAACGACCTCGCGACCGGCGTCAATTTGTTGAACTCCGGTCGTGTGATTGGCCACACGTCACAGCTCCGGTCGGCTTTGGTCGACCCGTCAGCGGATGCGGCGGCGAAGGCCACCCTCGTGAGCGCAATCTTCTCGGGCGCAATGACGCCGACCGCGCTGGAGCTGCTTCAAGCCGCCTCCGCCGCACGCTGGTCGAACCACACCGATCTTCTGGCCGGCATCGAAGACCTCGGCCTGCGGGTGATTGCGTCTTCGGCCACTGTCCCCGGGCAGGTCGCGGAGGAACTGTTCGCGTTCGGCAAGACCGTGTCGTCCAACGGCGAGCTCGAGCTCGCCCTCGCCTCAAAGCTCGGCACCACAGCGGCCAAGGTGAGTGTTGTTGACGCCCTCCTGGCCGGCAAGGTCTCCGAACAGACGCTCGCGATTGTTCGACACCTGGTGCAGCAGCCCCGCGGCCGCCGCATCGGAGAATTGCTGCGCTACGCCGCATCCATCGTCGCGGACCAGTCAGACAGCTCGATCGCCACGATCACGTCGGCCGCCGCGTTGGCTCCGGAGCAGGTTGATCGCCTTCGAGCCAGCCTCACGGTGCGCTATGGGCGTCGGCTCACGATCAATGAGGTTGTCGACCCCGAAATTGTCGGGGGCGTCCGCGTTCAAATCGGTGACGACGTCATCGATGGCAGCATTGCCACCCGTCTTAAAGATCTGAGAATCCAGCTCGCTGGCTGACCGCTTCAGTCAGTACCACACACCTCGGGACGGCAGCGTCTCGTGCACGACAGAACCTGTACACCCAGTACAGAAAAGGGAAGATGATGGCAGAACTAACGATCAGCCCCGATGAGATCCGTGACGCTCTCCAGGACTTCGTGAAGTCCTACGAGCCGAACAAGACCGCGACGACCGAGGTTGGCTACGTCACCACGGCCGGCGACGGCATCGCGCACGTCGAGGGCCTTCCCAGCGTGATGGCGAACGAGCTCATCACGTTCGCGGACGGCACCCTCGGCCTCGCCCAGAACCTGGACGAAGACGAGATCGGCGTCGTCGTTCTCGGCGAGTTCGCCGGCATCGTCGAGGGCATGGAGGTGCACCGCACTGGTGAGGTCCTCTCCGTACCCGTCGGCGACGGCTACCTCGGCCGCGTCGTCGACCCGCTGGGGGCGCCCATCGACGGGCTCGGCGAGATCAAGAGCGAAGGCCGCCGCGCGCTGGAGCTACAGGCACCCGGCGTGATGGACCGCAAGTCGGTTCACGAGCCCATGCAGACCGGAATCAAGGCCATCGACGCCATGATCCCGATCGGACGCGGCCAGCGTCAGCTGATCATCGGAGACCGCCAGACCGGCAAAACCGCGATCGCGATTGACACGATCATCAACCAGAAGGCCAACTGGGCGACGGGCGACGTGAACAAGCAGGTTCGTTGCATCTACGTCGCCATCGGTCAGAAGGGTTCCACGATCGCCGCCGTCAAGGGTGCGCTCGAGGATGCCGGAGTCATGGAGTTCACGACCATCGTCGCGTCCCCGGCCTCCGACCCGGCCGGCTTCAAGTACCTCGCCCCGTACACCGGCTCGGCCATCGGTCAGCACTGGATGTACGCCGGCAAGCACGTCCTCGTCATCTTCGACGACCTGTCCAAGCAGGCCGAGGCCTATCGTGCGGTGTCGCTGCTTCTGCGCCGCCCGCCGGGACGTGAGGCGTACCCCGGTGACGTGTTCTACCTGCACTCCCGTCTGCTCGAGCGTTGCGCCAAGCTGTCCGACGCCCTCGGTTCCGGATCGATGACCGGCTTGCCGATCATCGAGACCAAGGCGAACGATGTCTCTGCCTACATCCCGACCAACGTGATCTCGATCACCGACGGCCAGATCTTCCTGCAGTCCGACCTGTTCAACGCCAACCAGCGTCCCGCGGTCGACGTGGGCATCTCGGTCTCCCGAGTCGGCGGTGACGCTCAGGTCAAGTCGATCAAGAAGGTCTCCGGCACTCTGAAGCTCGAGCTGGCGCAATACCGGTCGCTCGAGGCCTTCGCGATGTTCGCCTCCGACCTCGACGCGACGAGCCGTCGCCAGCTCGGTCGTGGCGCACGCCTGACCGAGCTGCTCAAGCAGCCGCAGTACTCGCCGTACCCCGTCGAAGACCAGGTCGTCTCGATCTGGGCCGGCACGAACGGCAAGTTCGACGAGGTGCCCGTGGCCGACGTCCTGCGCTTCGAGCGTGGCCTGCTCGACCACCTGGGCCGCACCACGAGCGTACTCACGACACTGCGCGACACCAACGTTCTCGACGACGCGACCATCGCGACGCTCGAGATCGAGGTCGACAAGTTCAAGCAAGGATTCCAGACGGGCGAGGGCAAGCCGCTCGCCTCGGTGGGCAAGGAAGTCTTCGAGGCGATTCCCGCTGACAAGGTCAACCAGGAAAAGATCGTCAAGCACCGCCGCTAAGTGACATCGGCCGCGCTCCCGACTCGTTCGAGCCGCGGGGCGCGGCCGGCATCACTCGATCGTCCGCACCAATTCAGCACTGACAAGGAAGCACAGGAGACACATGGGAGCGCAACTTCGGGTCTACCGGCAGAAGATCAAGTCTGCCCAGACGACTAAGAAGATCACTCGGGCCATGGAGTTGATCTCTGCCTCGCGCATTCAAAAGGCCAAGGCTCGCGTCGCCGCGTCAACCCCGTTCGCTCGTGCCGTCACGCAGGCGGTGTCCGCGGTAGCGACGTACTCGAATGTCGCCCACGTGCTCACGACCGAACCGGAGAAGATCGAGCGCGCTGCGGTCGTCATCTTCGCCTCCGACCGTGGTCTCGCGGGGGCGTTCAGCTCGCAGGTGCTGCGTGAGGCCGAATCGCTCAGCGAGCTGCTGCGCAGCCAGGGTAAGGACATCGTCTACTTCCTGGTGGGTCGCAAGGCCGCGTCGTACTTCAATTTCCGCCGCCGCGTCTCCGAGCGCATTTGGACCGGTTCCACCGATCAGCCGCAGTACGAGACCGCATGCGATATCAGCGACGCGCTGCTCGAGGCCTTCCTCCGCGAAGCGGACGACGGTGGCGTCGACGAGATTCACGTCGTCTACAACCGGTTCGTCAGCATGGTCACCCAGCTTCCTCAGGTTGTCCGGCTGCTTCCCCTCGAGGTCGTGGAGGGCGGTGAGGAGCCTGGTGATAATCAGGTCCTGCCACTCTATGAGTTCGAACCGGACGTTGAAACGGTGCTGGACTCGCTCCTGCCCGTCTACATCGAGAGCCGTATCTTCAACTCCATGCTGCAGTCCGCCGCAGCCGAGCACGCCGCACGTCAGAAGGCCATGTCATCGGCCTCCGACAACGCGGACAAGCTAATCAAGGACTACACCCGGCTGTCCAACAACGCCCGGCAGACCGAGATCACGTCGCAGATTTCCGAGATCGTGGGTGGAGCCGACGCGCTCTCATCCGCCAAGCACTAAACCAGAGAAGAGAGAGCTATGACTGACACCGCAACCGCGCCAGTCCATGCACCGGTCGAGACCGTGGCCGTGGGCCGGATCGCCCGGGTCACGGGCCCGGTCGTCGACATCGAGTTCCCGCACGACTCGATTCCGGGCATGTACAACGCACTGAAGACCACCATCGTCATCGGTGATGTGTCGACCGTGATCACGCTCGAGGTTGCCCAGCACTTGGGCGACGACCTCATTCGCGCCATCGCGCTGAACCCGACCGACGGTCTGGTTCGTGGCCAGGAGGTCCGGGACACCGGCTCGCCCATCACGGTTCCCGTCGGGGACGTTACCAAGGGGCGCGTGTTCAACGCCATTGGCGAGGTGCTCAATGCGGAGCCCGGCGAGAAGATCGAAATCACTGAGCGCTGGCCCATCCACCGCAAGCCACCGCCCTTCGACCAGCTGGAATCCAAGACGCAGCTGTTCGAGACCGGCATCAAGGTCATTGACCTGCTAACCCCGTACGTCTTGGGTGGAAAGATTGGCCTGTTCGGTGGTGCCGGCGTCGGCAAGACCGTTTTGATCCAGGAAATGATCCAGCGTGTCGCGCAGGACCACGGTGGAGTGTCCGTGTTCGCCGGTGTCGGTGAGCGCACCCGTGAGGGCAACGATCTCATCCACGAGATGGAAGAGGCGGGCGTCTTCGACAAGACCGCCCTCGTGTTCGGCCAGATGGACGAGCCGCCGGGGACGCGTCTGCGCGTCGCCCTCTCCGCGCTCACCATGGCCGAGTACTTCCGCGATGTTGCCAAGCAGGATGTGTTGCTCTTCATCGACAACATCTTCCGGTTCACTCAGGCTGGCTCTGAGGTGTCGACCCTTTTGGGCCGTATGCCCAGCGCTGTGGGCTACCAGCCGACCCTGGCCGACGAGATGGGCATCCTGCAGGAGCGCATCACGTCGACCCGTGGCCACTCGATCACGTCGCTCCAGGCCATCTACGTGCCTGCTGACGACTACACCGACCCGGCCCCGGCGACCACGTTCGCCCACCTCGACGCCACCACCGAGCTGTCGCGTGAGATCGCTTCGAAGGGCCTCTACCCGGCCGTCGACCCGCTCACCTCGAGCAGCCGTATCCTCGACCCCCGCTACCTGGGTGCCGATCACTACAACACGGCCGTTCGCGTCAAGGCGATTCTGCAGAAGAACAAGGAACTGCAGGAGATCATCGCGATCCTCGGTGTCGACGAGCTTTCCGAGGAAGACAAGGTCACCGTCTCCCGCGCACGCCGCATCCAGCAGTTCCTGTCGCAGAACACCTACATGGCCAAAAAGTTCACGGGCGTCGAGGGGTCCACGGTATCGCTTAAGGACACCATCGAATCCTTTACGGCGATTGCCAATGGTGACTTCGACCACGTGGCCGAGCAGGCTTTCTTCAACGTCGGAGGCATCGCCGACGTCGAAGAGAAGTGGGCGAAAATCCAGAAGGAGAACGACTAGTCATGGCCGATTCTTCGCTCAAGGTCAGCGTCGTCGGGGCGGACCACGAGGTGTGGTCCGGCGAGGCGAGCATGGTTGTCGCCCGCACCGTCGAAGGCCAGATCGGAATCCTCCCCGGGCACGAGCCCATGCTGGCCATCCTGGCCAGCGGTGAGGTGCGCGTGACCCTGAGCGGCGGCGAGAAAATCGTCGCCGAGGCGGCGGACGGCTTCCTGTCGGTTGCCAACGATGTGGTCACGATCGTCGCTCGCAAGGCAGAACTCGTTTAGTCAGTGTGCTGATCCTTCTGCCGCCGTCCGAGACGAAACGTCACGGGGGCATCGAATTACCGCTTGACCTGCAGAGCCTCACGTACCCGTCGCTTGGACCCAAGCGGCGGGTACTTGTGCGTGCGCTGCAGTCGCTTGCGAAGCATCCGGATGCGATGATGTCGGCCCTAAGACTGGGTCGCACGCAGTCCGCGGAGGTGGAGCGCAATCGCGTGCTGTCCTCCGCCGCCACAATGCCGGCCATCGACCGGTACACCGGCGTCGTCTATGACGCCCTCGACGCCGCCAGCCTCTCCCCGCTGGAACGCGACTGGGCAGGCCGGAACGTCCTCGTGCATTCCGCCCTGTTCGGGCCGGTCGGCGCTCTCGATCTCCTCCCGGCCTACCGGCTGTCCTGCGATTCCAGGCTGCCGGAGCTGCCTCTGAAGAAGCACTGGGCGGGCGCTGTGGGTTGCGTTCTGGCGGGGTCAGCGGGGCTCCTGCTGGATCTCCGCTCGAACGGGTACGTGGCGCTCGGCCCCGCGCCGGTGCGGCCCGACGCGGTGTTTCTGCGCGTGGTCACGGAGACGGCGGACGGCCAGACGCGAGCCGTGAACCACTTCAACAAGACGGCCAAGGGGAACTTCACCCGGGCTCTGATCCGGCACGGTCGGTCCTTCGACACCGCCGTAGAGCTGCTCGACTGGGCACCGGGGGCAGGCTTCGATTTGCGCCCGGGAGCGGTCCGGGAACTGAATCTCGTCGTCGCCGCCGAGGTTGCCGCAACCCGAGGCTGACGCGGGCACATTCCGGCCCTAGGCTGGCTTTCGTGTCCACACCAATGAATGTCACCGTCACCGGCGCCGGCGGACAGATCGGCTATTCGCTGCTCTTCCGGATCGCGTCCGGAGACCTCCTCGGCCCGACCGTTCCCGTCAGCCTGACCCTGATGGAGATCCCCTCGGGGCGCGCAGCAGCCGAGGGCACCGCCCTCGAACTGCAGGACTGCGCGTTCCCTCTCCTGCGCTCCGTGACGGTCACCGAAGACCCCGTGCGCGCCTTCGACGGCGTCAACATCGCCCTCCTGGTCGGATCCCGCCCTAGAGCCGTTGGAATGGAGCGCGTCGCGCTGCTCGAAAGCAACGGCCGCATCTTCGGTCCGGTGGGGGCCGCCCTCAACGCGGGCGCGGCATCCGACGTGCGCGTGCTGGTCGTGGGCAACCCCGTCAACACCAACGCCCTGGTGACGAGTGCCTTCGCCCCCGACATCCCCGCCGACCGGTTCACCGCCATGACGCGACTGGACCACAACCGCGGCATCGCTCAGCTAGCAAGCCGGCTGCAGGTGCACGTCGCCGAACTCGACGGTCTCACCATCTGGGGAAACCACTCCGCCAGCCAGTACCCGGATGTCTTCCACGCCACCGCCGGGGGATGTCCGGTCTCCGAGCTGGTGGCGCAGGACTGGCTCGTCGACGACTTCATCCCCCGGGTGGCGAACCGAGGCTACGAAATCATTCAGGCCCGCGGGGCATCGTCCGCGGCCTCCGCGGCCAGCGCAGCCATCGACCACGTTTACGACTGGGTCAACGGGACCGGTGAGCGGTGGACCTCGGCGGGCGTCAGCTCCGACGGCTCTTATGGCGTCCCGGAGGGGCTCGTATGTTCCTTCCCGGTTCGGGCTGTCGACGGCCGCTGGCAGATCGTGCCGGACCTGGCTATCAACGCGTTCTCGCGGGCGAGGATCGACGCGTCCGTCGCGGAGCTGATCGAGGAGCGCGAGGCCGTACGGGCACTCGGCCTGCTGCCGTCCCTCCGATAGACGCGCGAGTCCTGATGGCTGGGGGGCGATGAGGATTCGCGGATGGGGGCTTCGAAGCGGTTGTTTTCGATGCACACGTCGGAGAGCCGTGACCGCGAAAGGGAGGGGGATGAACGTGCGCTCCGACCGCCGTATGTCTGAGTCCGAGGCCTCGCGGCGACTCCGTCGAATTGGTTCGACACCGGACACGGCGCTCCGCCCGTGATGAACGGCGTCCACACGGTGCAGTCAGGGCTGAAGTGCAGGCGCGACAGAACCAATCGTTCAGGACTTACTCGCCTCGAGGAGCACCTCACGCACAACAGCCCGTGGCCGTCAGGGCGGCGGTTGGCAGCGTGGCGGCTGACAGGGCGGCGATCGGCATAGCGTCAGCCGAAGGCGTTGTGGTGGTCAGGCGTCGTTCGACCGATGGCATCCGCTCAGGTGGTCGTCGACGAGGCCGGCCGACTGCATCAGGGCGTACATGGTGGTGGGGCCGACGAACGTGTAGCCCCGGGTGCGCAACTCCCGGCTCAGTGCCATCGATTGCATTGTGGTCGCCGGGACCTCGCCGCGCTCCCGCAGCCGGGGGCCGCGGGCTTCGGGCGCGAAGCTCCAGATCAGCTCGGTCAGGCTCTCGCCGAGGTCTCGGGTGACCCGGGCGTTCCGGATGGTGGCCTCGATCTTGCCGCGGTGCCGGATGATGCTCGCATCCGCGAGGAGCCGGGCGACGTCGACGTCGTCCATCACGGCCACGCGGTCGACGTCGAAGTCGTAAAAGGCGGCCCGGAAGGCCGGCCGACGTCGCAGGATGGTGATCCAGGACAGGCCGGCCTGGAACCCCTCGAGGCACAGCTTCTCGAACAGCAGCCTCTCGTCCCGGAGCGGACGCCCCCACTCTTCGTCGTGGTAGCGCTGGTATTCGGGGTCGCCGCCGACCCAGCCGCAGCGGGTGAGCCCGTCATCGCCGAGCTTCAGTGAGGCGGATGTCGTGGCCTCGGCTGGCAGCGCGCTGGTCGCCGGGGTGCTCATGAGCGGTGCTCGATGCCCTCGTGGTCGAGGAGCCAGACCTTGGTGGGCACTCCGCTGCCGCCGCTGTAGCCGGTGATGCGACGGTCGGCGGCGAGCACCCGGTGGCAGCCGATCAGGATCGGAACGGGGTTCGCCCCGACGGCGCCGCCCACGGCCCGGCCGGACCCCGGCTTGCCCAGCGATCGTCCCAGCTCGCCGTACGAGGTCGCCTCGCCGAAGCCGAGCTCGGACAGTCGCTGCCAGACGCCCTGCTGGAACGCAGTGCCCCCGCTCGGCGCCACGGGCAGGTCGAAAACCGTGCGGGTGCCGCCGAAGTACTCCGCCAATTGGCGCGCGGCCCGGTCGAGCAGGGGCGACGGGGCTTCCGGGGTCTCGTCGAGGGGCAGCTGTCCGTCGCGTTCGATGGAGAGGGAGAGGATGCGCTCGGCGTCACTCGTGAGTTCCAGCCGCCCAATGGGGCTGGGCAGCCGGATCAGGAAGGTTTCGATGGTCGTCATGCCTCGACTGTAGTCGGCGGCGCCCTGCGCACAGCGCGGGTTTCGGACCTGGCGTGGAAGGAGGGCCGGGCTGGGCTGGGGAGGAGCCGGCCGGCTTCAGGCGAGCCGGGTGTGGGGATACTCGGGGGAGCGGTGCTGGAATGCCAGGATGTCGGGATTCCGGATGATCCCCTCGTGGATCTCGATGGCCCGCCGAAGGGTCTCGTTGGCGGTCCAAGCGGCCTCGCCCGCAAGGACCTCGCGCAGGTACGGCAACAGCGCCTCGCTGATCTCCCACGTGGCGGAGTTCCAGAGGTACGACGGGCTGTGGTCGACCGCGTAGTAGGTGACGTTGGTGCCGACCCGGAAGGTCGGTTCGTCGAACGTCGTCGATTTCGCCCAACTGAAACCCATGCCGGTGTCGCAGGACACGTCGATGATCAGCGACCCCGGGGCCACCATCGGAAGATCATCGTCGCTCAGGAAGATGAGCGGGGCATTTGGGTCCTGCAGCACGCAGTTCACGATGACGTCGTGGCCGGCGAGAAACTCGGGCAGTGGCACCCGTTCGTTTCCCGGCAGGGCGAAGTTCCCGTTCGTGCCGTCGCCGTGGTCGAGCTGCACGATCTGGGCGGAGTGGATCGGGGAGCTGACCGCGGTCACGTCGCGATTGGTCAGCACCGTGACATCGTAGACACCGAGTGCGTTGAGCGCCGTCACGGCGCCCCGGGCGGTGGCCCCGAAGCCGATCACCGCGGCACGCTGCTTGCGGCCGTAGTCACCCGTCGAACCGATCAGGGACAGGGCGTGCAGCACGGAGCAATACCCGGCGAGCTCGTTGTTCTTGTGCAGCACGTGCAGGTGGAACTCGCCGCCTCCGGTCCAGTGGTTCATCGCCTCGAACGCGATCAGGGTCAGCCGCTTGTCGATGGCAAGCTGGGTGAGTTTCTCATCCTGCACGCAGTGCGGCCAGCCCCAGAGCACCTGTCCGTCGCGCAGTGCCGCGACATCCGCCAGCAGAGGCTTTGCGAGCAGGATGACGTCGCACTCCCGGATGAGGTCCGCGCGCGAGCAAAGCCCTCCCACGAGCGGGGCCAGCTGCTCGTCCGACACGCCGAACTGCTCTCCGTAGCCCCGCTCGAGAAACATTCGCTCCCGGAGGTCCGGATCGATCCGTTCGACATGTGACGGATGAATGGGCAAGCGCCGTTCATTCGGCTTACCGGAACGCGACATGACGCCGAGCGTGAAACGACTCACTGACACCCCTTTGTAGTTGAGTCCTGTTTAGCACAGGCCGGCGAGCCTAATGTGGAGGGATGGAGCAGATGGAGTACCGCAGACTGGGCAATTCGGGGCTCATGGTGTCCACGATCGGGTTGGGCTGCAACAACTTCGGACGCGCCGGAACCGCGACGGAGAGCCAGGCCGGAACCACCGCCGTCGTCAACGCGGCCGTCGACGCCGGGATCACCCTGTTGGACACGGCCGACATCTACGGCGCGGAACGCGGCCTCAGCGAGACCCTGATGGGTTGCGCGCTGCGGGGCAAGCGCGACCAGATCGTGCTCGCCTCGAAGTTCGGCATGGACATGAACGGTCGGAATGGACCCGACTGGGGCGCCCGCGCCTCACGTCGCTACATTCGACTGGCCGTCGAGGCGTCCCTCCGGCGCCTGCAGACCGACTGGATCGACCTCTACCAACTGCACCAGCCTGACCCGAACACCCCGATCGAAGAGACCCTGCAGACCCTCGACGACCTCATCCGCGAGGGAAAGGTGCGCTATATCGGCCACTCCAACCTGGCCGGCTGGCAGATCGCCGAGGCGGAGTTCACCGCCCGGCTGACGGGGCATCCGCGGTTCGTTTCGGCGCAAAACGAGTACAGCCTGCTGGTGCGTGACGCCGAAGACGAGGTGCTGCCGGCCGTCAACGCCTACGGGCTCGGCTTCCTGCCGTTCTTCCCCCTCTACAACGGGCTTTTCACAGGCAAGTTCTCTCGTGCGGGCGGCCCCGCCGACAGCCGCATCATGATGGTCCGGCCGCACCTGGCCCGGAACGCGCCCTGGGACGTCATCGAAAAGTACGAAGCGTTCTGCGACCAGCGCGGCGTGACCATGCTCGCAGCCACCTTCGCCTGGCTGCTGGCCCAGCCGGGGCTCACCAGCATCATCGCCGGAGCAACCCGCCCGGAACAGATCCTGCAGAACGCCACCGAGGGCAGCGCGTGGAGGCCGTCGCCCGAGGACGTGGCCTGGATCTCGGACCTCTTCGCCTGAACCGTCCTCTCTGGAACCCGAACCCCGATTCCACTTTGTGAGTGAGCGCTCACTCATAAAAGCTGGGGGGATGTCCGTCAAACCTGCGCGCGCGAAAGCCCTGTCCGTCGAGGACCGGCAGTCGATGATCCTCGACGCGGTCACGCCGCTGCTGATCGAGCACGGCCAGACCGTCACCACTCGACAGATCGCCCAGTGCGCCGGGATCGCCGAGGGCACCATCTTCCGAGCCTTCGACAGCAAGGACAACCTGCTCCGGGCGGCCATGGACCGTCAGCTCGACCCCGAGCCGTTCCGTCTCGAACTTGCCGCGCTCGACCGTGAGCTCCCGCTCGAGGAACGGGTGCGCGCCATGGTCTCCCTGCTGCGCCGCCGCTTCGCGCAGGTCTTCGCGCTGATGACGGCGGTGGGCTCGATGGGCAGACCCCACACCCACGACGTCGCGCACGAGTTCACCGTGCTGCTCGCCGACGTGCTCGCGCCTGACCTCCTGCGCCTCACGGTTGCCCCGGAGCGTTCAGGGCAGGTCATCCGGATGATCGCGCTTGCGGCATCCGTGCCCCACATCACGGCCGGCCCCGACTTCGACGACGATGAGCTCACCGCCCTCATCCTCTACGGCATCATCGGCTTCCCGACGCCGCCGAACGCCCCCTGCTAGGAGATCCGATGCTCTGGAAACTGCTCGTGAAATACCTGCGGCCGTACCGGCGGCTGCTGGCGGCCGTCGTCGTGTTCCAGCTGGCCCAGTCGATCGCCTCGCTCTATCTGCCCACCCTCAACGCCGACATCATCGATGAGGGCATCGCCACGGGAGACACCGTGTACATCCTGCGCATCGGTGGTCTGATGCTGCTGATCACCCTGTTCCAGATCGTGTGCGCGATCGTCGCCGTCTTTTTCGGCGCGAAGGCCGCCATGGGGCTCGGACGCGACCTGCGCGGCGCTGTCTTCACCCGGGTCGGCGAGTTCTCCGAGCAGGAGGTCACCCGGTTCGGCGCCCCGTTGCTGATCACCCGGTCGACCAACGACGTGCAGCAGGTGCAGATGCTCGTGCTGATGACCGCCACCATGATGGTCACCGCACCGATCCTGTCCATCGGCGGCGTGATCATGGCCGTCCGGCAGGACGTGCAGCTATCCTGATTGATCGCCGTGAGCGTGCCCGTGCTGTTGATCGCGGTCGGGCTGATCATCGCGCGGATGGTGCCGCTGTTCCTCCTGATGCAGACCCGCATCGACACGGTGAACCGGGTGCTGCGGGAACAGCTCACGGGCATCCGCGTCATCCGGGCGTTCGTGCGCGAAGACGTCGAGTCCGTGCGGTTCGGCAAGGCGAACGTGGATGTCACCGACACCGCCCTTCAGGCCGGCCGCCTGATGGCCCTGATGTTCCCGGTCGTCATGCTCGTCCTGAACGTCTCCAGCGTGGCCGTGATCTGGTTCGGGGCGTTCCGGATCGAGGACGGGTCCATGCAGGTCGGCACCCTGGTTGCCTTCCTTAGCTACCTGATGCAGATCCTGATGGCCGTGATGATGGCCACGTTCATGGCCGTGATGATCCCGCGGGCGACCGTGTCGGCCGACCGGATCGGCGAAGTGCTCGAGACCGAGTCCAGCGTGCGCCCGCCGCGCCACCCCGTCGTCGACAGTATCGGCCGCGGAGAGGTGGAACTCGTGGACGTGGGCTTCGCCTACCCCGGCGCCGAGCAGCCGGTGCTCTCCGACGTGAGCTTTACCGTGCATCAGGGGCAGACCACCGCGATCATCGGCAGCACCGGATCGGGCAAGACCACCCTGGTCAACCTGCTGCCTCGCCTCTTCGACGCCACCAACGGCAGCGTGCGGGTCGACGGGGTGGACGTGCGCGAGCTCCACCCTGACCTGCTCTGGGGCAGCATCGGGCTGGTGCCGCAGAAGCCGCATCTGTTCTCCGGCACCGTGCGCAGCAACCTGCTCTATGGCAAGCCCGACGCCACTGAGGCGGAACTCTGGGAGGCACTGACCATCGCGCAGGCCCGCGACTTCGTGGCGGAGATGCCGGACGGCCTCGATGCCCCGATCGCGCAGGGCGGCATGAATGTGTCCGGCGGGCAGCGGCAGCGCCTGGCCATTGCCCGGGCCCTGGTCAAACGGCCCGAACTCTATATCTTCGACGACTCGTTCTCCTCGCTCGACTTGGCGACGGATGCTCGGCTGCGCGAGGCACTGGCCGTCGGCACGGGTGGCGCCACCATGGTGATCGTCGCCCAACCGCCTCCCGCTGCGCTACTTCGACACGGTGCAGCGAGGCGAGCTGCTCAGCCGGGTCACCAACGACGTGGACAACGTCTCACAGAGCCTGCAGCAGTCGCTGAGCGAGGCCGTCACCTCTCTGCTCACCGTGGTGGGCGTCATCGTGATGATGTTCCCGCTCTCGCCTCTCCTGGCCCTGATCGCCCTGGTCACAGTGCCGCTGACCCTGGTCACGACCGTCCTGATCGCCCAGCGCTCGCAGAAGTTGTTCGTCGCCCAGTGGACCCACACCGGCGAGCTGAACGGCCAGATCGAGGAGACCTTCACCGGCCACGCCCTGGTCAAGGTGTTCGGCCGCCAGAAGGAGGTCGAGCAACGCTTTTGGGCCAAGAACGACGAGCTCTACGAGGCCAGCTTCGGCGCCCAGTTCGTCAGCGGCCTGATCATGCCGGCGATGACATTCATCGGCAACCTCGTCTACGTCGGGATCGCCGTCGTCGGCGGCCTCCAGGTGGCATCCGGGGCCATGCAGCTCGGCGATGTGCAGGCGTTCATCCAGTATTCCCGCCAATTCACCCACCCGCTGGCCCAACTCGGGTCGATGGCGAACCTGTTGCAGTCCGGCGTCGCCTCCGCCGAGCGGGTCTTCACCCTGCTCGACGCCGATGAGCAGAGCCCCGACCCGGAGCGCGCCGAGGCACCCACGACCGCCCACGGCCGGCTGGTCTTCGAGAACGCCTCGTTCCGCTACACGGCGGACAAGCCGCTGATCGACAGCCTCAGCCTGGTGGCCGAGCCCGGCCAGACCGTGGCCATCGTGGGCCCCACCGGGGCAGGCAAGACCACCCTGGTGAACCTGATGATGCGCTTCCACGAGCTCGACGCCGGCCGGATCACGCTCGATGGCGTGGACGGGCGCCGAATGACCCGCGACGACCTGCGTGGACGTATGGGCATGGTGCTGCAGGACACCTGGCTGTTTGGCGGCACGATCCGCGACAACATCGCCTACGTGCGTCCAGATGCCACGGAGAAGGAGATCCTGGACGAGGCGACCAGCTCCGTCGACACGCGCACCGAGGTGCTCGTGCAGAAAGCGATGCGCGCCCTCCGCGCCGTCCGGAACGAATTCGACGGAGATTTTGCCCAAAGCGGCCCTAGAATGACCAAAAACCGCTCTGGAGACCAGAATCTCCGTCGAATTGGTTCAGTCAGGCCCGGCGGTGCGCCTCCAACTCGCGCGCGCAGTCGATGCACAGCTCCGCGGACGGCCGGGCCCCGAGTCGTTCCCGGCCGATCGGTTCGCCCCGGCGGGTGCAGAACCCGTAGCTGCCGTCCACGATGCGCGCCAAGGCCTGGTCGATCGCCGCAGACTGCGCCGCCAGGTCGCTGTGCACACCCGAGATGCGCGACCACTCCATGGTCAGGGTGGGTCCTTCGGGGTCGTGCTCGTCGTCGGCGGTGCCGGTGTTTCTGGCCTTGATCACACCGTCGAGGGTGGTGCCGATCCGGCCGAGCGTGATGTCGAGGTCGCGGCGCTGATGGCGGAGCAGCTTCTCGAAGTGCCGCAGGTCGGCGGGGGTCAGTTTCGTCCGGGTGGGCATGGGCGTCTACTCCGCCGCCGGGGGGCGACGTGAGCCGCCGGCGCGCACTGTCGATCCGTCATTCCGGTGCATGATTCCCGTCCTCTCAAGCCGGGCACGGCAATGCGCCGGCACGCTGCGTGGTTCTCGCTGTTGAAGATACGCCCGCGCCGGCCGGCTGCCGCGGGACTGCGAGGGGTCGCTTCAGGCGACCGTGACCGGGATATCGTGCAGGCCGGTGGCCCCATCGGGGATCACGTCCCGGCGCACGGAAGTCTGCACCAGGCCCGCGGCATCCGTCGCCCGCACCCGCAGGGTGTGCCGCCCGGCCGATGCCGGCCAGACCCAGCTCCACTGGCGCCAAGTGTCGGCCGAGATCGCGTCGGCCAGGGTCGCGTCGTTCCAGGCTCCGTCGTCAACTTGCACCTGCACGCCGCGGATGCCCACGTACTGCGACCAGGCCACACCCGCCACGATCACCGGTCCGGCCGCGACGTCGGTGTTCCGGCTCGGCACATCGATCCGGGAGGAGAGCTTGACCGGTCCTCGGGCGGTCCAGCCGCGCGTCGTCCAGTAGGCGGTCTCCCGGTCGAAGCGGGTCACGTTCAACTCGACCACCCATTTCGTGGCCGACACGTAACCGTAGAGCCCGGGCACGACCATACGCACCGGGTAGCCGTGCTCGAGGGGGAGCGGCTCCCCGTTCATCCCCACCGCGAGGATCGCATTGCGGTCGTCGGTGAGAACCTCCAGCGGGGTGCCCGCGGTCCAGCCGTCCTCGCTGCGGGAGAGCACCATGTCGGCCCCGGCGAGAGGCCGGGCCCGCGCCAGCAACAGGCGGATCGGGTAGCCCAGCCAGGTCGCGTTGCCGATCAGGTCGCCGCCGACGGCGTTAGAGACGCAGGCGAGAGTGGTCGTGCTCTCCTCGAGGGGCAGGGCGAGGAGCTCGGCGAAGTCGATCTCGATCTCCCTCTCGACCATCCCGGTGACCGTCAGCGTCCAGGTTCCCGGGTCGATCCGGGGCACCTGCAGGGCGGTGTCGATGCGGTAGAAGTCGGCGTTCGGGGTGATCAGCGGAGTGAGGCCGGGGAGGTCCAGAGCGGCACCGTCTGGGATCGGGGCACCGGGAACGGCCGCGGCCGGCAGTGTGAAGCGCGCGCGCGCCGCATCCGTCGCCCGGATACCGGCCGAGATCAGCTGCCCGCCGGCCGCGGCGAGCACGCCCAGGCCGGCGCTGGCCCCGGCCCAAGCCAGGAACCGACGGCGGTCCGGAGCGGATGCCTCGGCGCCTCCGGGCGTGCGGCGCAGCTGGGCGACCATCACCGTGAGGAGCACGGCCGAAACGACCATCGCCAGCACTGCGGGCATCGCGTCGAGGGCGGCGGTGTTCTCCCGGGACAGCACCGCGAAGACGGCCAGCGCGCCGGCCAGGGCCACGAGGACCCGGCCGATCGGCGCCCGCCGGAACTCCAGCACCCCGGCGGCGGCGGCCAGCACCACGGCACCGAGCGCGACGCAGAACACCAGTACGACCTTGTCGGCCGTGCCGAACAGGGCGATGACTAGTTCCTTCAACCAGGCCGGGGCACGGTCGATGACCAGCGCGCCGACGGCGAAGATCGGGCTGCCCACCGGGGCGAGCAGGGCGGCCGTCAGCTCGGCCGCGCCGAGGCCGGCCAGGGCGGCGGCCACGCCGGCCGTCGCGGGCCGCCCGAGCCGTGCC
>NZ_SOFA01000025.1:0-203370 GCF_004402835.1 Cryobacterium sp. Sr3
TCGGCCTCCGCGATCGCCTCGAAATGCTCCCCGAGAGCCTCTTGCTCTTCAATAAATGAGGGCTTCATGACACACACGCTACGGGCACCCACCGACATTACCCGCGGCATCCGCCCACCAAGAAACGGTCTGTGGATAACCCGATCACACCCACAATGTGGAGGAAGAAGCCCTGATCATTGATCGCGACCATTCAGGCCAAGGAAGTCCCGGAGCTGCAGTGCGCCCTCGACTTTCAGTTCGGGCTCGGCGCGGTTCAGGGTGTCGGCAGTCAGAACCAGCTTCTGGTTCAAGACCATCTCGCCGTCGCGCCTCTTCAGGCGATCGATTCCGTTCTCCCGGTAACCGACCTTTCTCGACACCGCGAGGGACGCGGGATTGTCAACGAATGCCGCTGAGGTGACCTCGGCGGCGTCCAGGTGATCGAACATGAATGCGCAGAGAGCCTGACGCATGAGCGTACCGATCCCGCGGCCGTGGTGCTTCATGCCGAGCCAGGAGCCCGTCTCCCCCGTTCTCGTGACGAGGTAGTCCCTGGTTGAGATGCTCTGGCAACCGACGATCTCACCGTCGAAGCGAACCGTGGTCTCGAGCGACCAGGCCGCCGGCGACATCTCGGCTCGTTGTGCCCAGTGGTATTGCATGAGTCGCAACCGGATCTCGCCCGGGGAACCTACGGTCCACGGGAAGAAGAACGGCATCTCCGTCGGCGCGTGGATGCCTGCCGCAGCGAGCGCATCGAATTCGGGTAGGTCAGCGTCGCGAACGGGAGACAACGTAACGGGGCCGCAAGTGATTTTCAGCCCGAAAGGTGGCCACAGGTCTTCAATTGGTGTGGACAAGACTGCTCGCGACGGCGGATGTGTTTCGTGATTCCCCATCCCGCGATGGTACCGACTCATCGCTGACTCGCGACGGCATAATTCCTTCCGCGCACGGCCGGCGTTGTCCTTATGCTTAAGTGTGTCCAAAAAACCGTTATCGTTGCTAACGATGCGTGGAGACCATTACGGTCTTCAGCCAGCCAGCGTGGTTCGCGCTGAGCCGTAACAAGCGGAATCATTAAGTTCCGCATCAACACCAGAAGGAGTCCAAGGTGGCATCGAAACCCGCTGCAGACATTATTGAAAGTATCGGAGGGGCCGAAAACATCGTCGGCCTCACCCACTGTGCCACCCGGCTACGTTTCACGCTGAAGGATGCATCGGGGATTGACCAAGCGGCCGTCGAAGCGTTGCCTCTGGTTCTCGGCGCTGTTCCGCAGGCCGGCGATCGCTACCAGATCGTCGTCGGCGGAGCCGTAGATACCGTATACAACGACATTATGGCGCTTCCCGCAATGAAGAAGCATGCGGGCGACCACGGCACCGGCGATACCATCGCCAATGTGAAGGCCGCGGAACGCGCAAAGGGCCCGCGCGGAAAGTTCTCCGGGCTGGACACGTTCTTCGAGATCCTGTCCGACTCCTTCCGCCCGATCCTGGGTGCGCTGCTCGGCGCATCCCTGTTCATCACGTTCATGGCTCTGATGGCAACCCTCGGGGTCATCCCGTCGTGGAACGCACCAGGCGTCACCCTCGACCCGTCCTGGGCGTTCATCAACCTGATGTGGCAGGGCGTTTTCGTCTTCCTTCCGCTGATGGTCGCCTACAACGCCTCCAAGCGGCTCGGCGCTGACCCCTGGGTCGGCTTCGGCATCATGGCCGTCGTCATGCTCCCCGGCTTCAACGCGCTGGGACTCACCGACGGAGCAGAGACCGTCTTCGGCGGCAAGGCTGCAGTCGTGCAGATCTTCGGACTGCCTCTGACCGTCACCGACTACAGCTCGCAGGTGTTCCCGCCGCTGATCATGGCGGTCGTTCTCGGGTTGCTGACCAAGTATCTGAAGAAGATCATTCCGTCCAGCGTTCAGCTGATCTTCGTGCCGTTCCTCTGCATGCTCATCATGATCCCGCTGACCGCCTTCCTGATCGGCCCCATGGGCGTGTACGGCGGCGCCGCACTCGGTAACTTCCTCAAGTCGATCAACGACTTCTCGCCGTTCATCTTCGCTGTCGTCATCCCGCTGGCCTACCCGTTCATGGTTCCGCTCGGCCTGCACTGGCCGCTGAACGCAATCATGCTGCTCAACATCCAGTCCCTCGGCTATGACTTCATCCAGGGCCCCATGGGTGCGTGGAACTTCGCGTGCTTCGGTGCAACTGCCGGCGTGCTGTTCCTGTCCATCCGCGAAAAGGACCGTCAGATGAAGCAGACCGCAACGGGCGCGCTCGCGGCCGGCCTGCTAGGTGGTATTTCTGAACCCTCGCTCTATGGCATCCACCTTCGGTTCAAGCGCATCTACCCACGGATGCTCGTGGGCTGCCTCGTCGGCGGCGTCATCCTCGGCCTCGGCGGCGGCGTGAAGACCAGCGCATTCGTCTTCACCTCGCTGTTGACGATCCCCGCGTTCGACAACATTCCCCTGTACGCGGGCGCCATTACCGCGTCGTTCTTCACCGCGATGATCCTCGTGATCCTCTCCGGCTATAAGACGCCGGAGCAGAAGGCGGAATTCGCCGAGGCTCTGGCTGCGGAAACCGTAGCGAGCGACGATGCTGCAACCGACTCTGACATCGCAGCCCCGGTTGTTGCCGGTGCGTCAGGCTCAGGAACAGGCACCGGAACCGCCACCGCAACCGCAACCGCCACCGCCACCGCCACGGTCCTGGCCACGATTGGTTCGCCCATCGCCGGTATCGTCGTTCCACTGACGGACGTGCCGGACCCTGTGTTCAGCAAGGGAATCGTCGGTCTAGGCGTGGGAATCGATCCGACCGAGGACACCGTGTACGCCCCTGGAGCAGGCAAGGTTCTCGTCGCTCAGGCGACCGGTCACGCCTTCGGGCTGCGACTCGACAGCGGTGTTGAAATGCTCATTCACGTGGGTATCGACACCGTGAACCTTGGCGGCAAGGGCTTCGAGGTCAAGGTGGCCGCGGGCGACCGCGTTGAGGCAGGCACCCCGCTGGTGACCTTCGACCGCAAGGTGATCGAGGATGCCGGCTACTCGCTGGTCACCCCGGTGCTCGTGACGAACCCCAAGAAGTTCGGATCGGTCGACCAGGCAGCGTCTGGCCACGTGGAGGTCGGAAGCCCTCTCATCACGGTCACCGCCAAATAAGACACCTCAGGTCAAAAGGTGGGCAGAGAATTTTCTGCCCACCTTTTTTCCTGCCGCTGACATAACCCGGCGGTAGACCATCCTCGTTCCACCGACCAGAAAACGACCGTTCATCGGCCAGTACGTCGACGGAATCGACATTCTTGTGGTCAACGAACGAGCAATTCGGCACTCAGGAGACCGCGAGCCTCATCGTGGGTTCACCGTTGGTGCGTGCGCAGGAGCGAAGGGCACGGCTCATCGGCTGCGGGTACGGAGATGGTCGTCTCCGCGCATGCGCAAGGCCACGACGAGTCCGGATGCCGCGGTCAGCGCCGCGACCACGGCGACCGCCGTAGGAATACCGAAGGCGTCGGCGAGCAGCCCGGACAGTAACGCGCCAACGGCGAAGCCTCCGTCACGCCACAGCCGGTACGCACCCACCGAGCGGGCCCTCCACTCGGGGTGGGCGACGTCGCCGATCGCGGCAAGCAGCGTCGGGTAGACCATGGCGGTGCCGGCGCCGAGCAGGATGGCTGCGGTCAGCCAGACCTTTGCGGCCGATCCGATCGGAGAGCCCTCCGGTGATGAGCTGCCCGGCTCCCCAAACCGCCGGGTAGACGGCGGCCAGGATGCCGATGCGTTCGATACTGAGTCCGGCGGCGGCGAACAGAATGGGGAAGAGCCCCCAGGCGAGGCCGTCGTTGAGGTTGTTGACCATCCCGGCCTGGCTGATCGAAGACAGCGACCGGTCCCGGAAACTGGTGAGGGTGAACACCTCCCGATTGCTGAGGGAGCCGGCGTGGGCGTGAACAGACAGGTGGTTGACGGCCTCGACTTTGGCGTGCTGATGGGTTTCGCGCACGAAGATGACCGACAGACCGAGGCCCAGAGCGATGAAGACCGCGCCGAGCAGGAACGGGCCAGGACGAAGCCCGTATTCGCCCGCGATGTAGCCGGTGGCCAGTGCCGTCGCGGCGACTCCGAGATACCCGGCCGCCTCGTTGAAGCCCATGGCCAGGCCGCGGCGGCTCGGGCCGACGAGGTCCATTTTCATGACCACGGTGGTCGACCAGGTCAGTCCCTGGCTGATCCCGAGGATCACGTTGGCGGCGACGATCCAGCCCCAGGTCGGCCCCAGGATGAGCAGGATCGGAACGGGGATGGCGATCAGCCAGCCTGCGACCAGCACCGGCTTTCGGCCGTAGCGGTCTGAGAAGGTGCCGGCGAAATAGTTGGTGCCGGCCTTGGCGAAGCCGAAGGCGAGGATGAAGGTCAGCGCGCCCGTATAACGGTCGAGCTGAAAGACCTCGTCCGCCAGCAGCGGCAGCACAGTGCGTTCCTGGCCGAGCGTACCGCCGACCAGCGCGTTGACCGCGACGAGCAACAGGAACTGGGGGAAGTTCTGCCGGAGGCCCAGGACGATGCCGCGACGCACGCCTTTGGGTTGGTCTGCGGCGTTCGGGGTCTGACTCATAGTCCGTTCTCCAGCGAGGGAGCCGCTGCACGGGCCCGGATTTTATTCCATAAAACCATGGATTATCAGATTATACTAGTGTGAAGGGAACCGAGAGGAAAAAGATGGGCGATCGAGAAAAGAAATCGGCGCTGTTCGAGCAGTTTGCCCGCGTCGGCAAGGCGCTGGGCAGCGGCAAGCGCCTTGAGCTGGTCGACCTGCTCGCCCAGGGCGAACGCACGGTGGAATCGTTGGCGAACGCGGCCGGCCTGGGTCTGACAAGCGCATCCGCCCACCTGCAAACCCTCAAACATGCGGGTCTGGTCAGCACTCGCCGGGAGGGCACCCGGATTCACTACCGACTCGCCGGGGATGACGTCGCCCGGCTCTACAGCCTGGTGCGCAGCGTCGCGCAGACCCATCTCGCAGACGTCGAATCCATCCGGATCGCCTATCTGGGTCTCGATGACTCCGAAGCGGCGGGCGACGATACGCACGAGGAAATCACCAGGGAAGAGCTTCTCGCACGCGCGACGGCCGGGACTATCACCGTGCTGGATGTGCGGCCACGGCAGGAATATAACGCTGCGCACATTCCCGGCGCCCTCTCCATCCCCCTCGAGGAACTCAGCGATCGGCTCAGTGAACTGCCGACGGACCGCGAGGTTGTCGCCTACTGCCGCGGCAAGTACTGCGTGCTTGCCTACGAGGCCATGGCCGTGCTGCGCCGGAGCGGCCGACGCGCAACGCGATTAAACGAGGGGATGTTGGAATGGCGACTGGCGAATCTGCCGGTGTCCGCCGAGGCGGCCGCCGGGCGCACATCCGTCGAACTACCGGCCTGTCGGACTACCGGACTACCGGCCGGCGGCCGAGTGGGCTTTGGAACCGAATCAGGTAGCCGTCCGGATCGGTGACCAGGAACTGGCGCACACCGGCTTCCTCGTCGTCGACGCGATACCACTTCGTCTCGGGCGCCATGAACAGTGAAACGCCGGCCGCTCGCAAGGCCGACAGGATCGGATCGACGTCGGGCACGGCCACCTGAAAGTTCACGCCGCGACCCTGCGGCACCTCGAGGGGACCCGTGATCCAGTTCCTGCCGGCTCCCGCCCGTTCCAGCATCACGTGCGCGGATCCCCGCATGATGTAAGCGAAGCCGTCACCGGGGCGGTCGTAGCGAATCGTGAATCCGCACAAGTCGCACCAGAACTCGATGCTGGCTTCAAGATCCCGCACCAGAAGTTCAGGCACCAACGCTGGATCTGTCCCGGAAGTCACGTAGTCATGGTGTCATGCTCTGCTCACCCGCAGACCTACCCGGCAGGGAAGTGCAGTCCGGTGCGGCATCGACGGCCTGCCCGATCGCGCTTGTGCCGTCGACAGCGGCCGCGCACCGTACGCGCGCCCCGCCGGCAGCGTGAACGAGTTCCACGGAGATTTTGCGCGAAACGGCCCAAAACAGCCCGGAAACCGGCTTATTCCTTAAAATCTCCGTCGAATTCGTTCGACACCCGACCGGGCGCTCCGCCTGTGGCGCTCTCAGCTGGTGCCCGGGGGTTACTCCTTGGCGACCAGGGTGAGAACGTCGTAGGTGGCGACGACCTCATCGTTCTGGTTGTGCAGCACGGCGTCCCAGCAGACCTCGCCGTACTCTTCGGTCTCGCGCGTGGTGATCCGCTTGGCCGTCAGGGTGACCCGGATGCTGTCGCCGGGCGACACCGGGGTGACGAACCGCAGCTTCTCCAGCCCGGAGTTCGCGAGCACCGGCCCGGGGGCCGCATCCACGAACAACCCGGCCGCCCAGGACACCAGCAGGTAGCCGTGCGCGACGATCCCGGGGAAGAACGGGTTCGCCGCCGCCGCCTCGGGGTCCGTGTGCGCGTAGAACTTGTCGCCGGTGGCCTCGGCGAATGCCGTGATGTCGGCCAGAGTGACCACGCGCGGTCCGCCCTGGGTCTGGTCGCCCACCCGCAACTCGGCCAGGGACTTTCGGAACGGGTGGATGCCCGTTCGCACCGCGGCACCGGCGTGCCACTCCCCCGTGATGGCGGTCAGCATGTCGGGCGAGCCCTGGATAGCTGTGCGCTGCATGTGGTGCAGCACCGAACGGATGCCGCCGAGCTCCTCACTGCCGCCGGCCCGCCCGGGTCCGCCGTGCACGAGGTGCGGAACGGGCGATCCGTGGCCCGTGCTGCTGCGCGCATCGACCCGGTCAAGCATCAGCACCCGGCCGTGGTGCGCTGCGATCCCGAGCACGAGCGTACGCGCGATATCGGGGTGGTGAGTGGCCACGGTCGTCACCAGTGAGCCGCCGCCGCGCGCGGCCAGCTCGATGGCGTGGTCCAGGTCGGTGTACTCGATGATGGAGGCCACCGGGCCGAAGGCTTCGATCTCGTGCACGGCCGGGCTCTCCGGGTCGTGGAAGGCCAGCAGGATGGGGGCGACGAAGGCGCCGCCCGGGTCGGTTCCGGTCGGGGCGTCCGCCGAGCCCATCACGATGCGTCCGCCGCCGTCGATCAGGCGGGCGACGCTGGCGAGCACCTCGTCGCGCTGCCCGGTGCTGGCGAGGGGCCCCATGGTGACCCCCTCGGCGCGCGGGTCACCGAGGGTGACGCGGCGGGCCATCCGTTCGGAGACGGCCGCGACGACCTGGTCGCGGCGGCCCGCCGGCACGATCAGCCGGCGGATGCTGGTGCACTTCTGACCGGCCTTGCTGGTCATCTCGGTCACTACGGAGGCGACGTAGGCGTCGAACTCGGCCGTGCCGGCCGCGGCGTCCGGGCCCAGGATCGCGGCGTTGAGCGAATCGGTCTCGCTCGTGAAGCGCACGCCGCCCTCGACCACGTTCGGGTGGGACTTGAGGGTGCGGGCGGTGCCGGCCGACCCGGTGAACGCCACCAGATCGCGGTAGTCGAGGTGGTCGATCAGGTCCCTGGCGCTGCCGGAGATCAGCTGCAGGGCGCCCAGGGGCAGGATGCCGGACGCCAGGATGTGACGCACGACCGCCTCGGTCAGGTACCCGGTGGGCGTCGCGGGCTTGACGATCGTCGGCACGCCGGCGATGAACGCCGGGGCCAGCTTCTCAAGCATGCCCCAGACCGGGAAGTTGAAGGCGTTGATCTGGCAGGCGACTCCGGGGATGCGGGTGTAGATGTGCTGACCGCTGAAGGAGCCGTCGCGGGAGAGCGCCTCGACGTCGCCGTCGATGTAAACCTGACTGTTGGGCATCTCGCGCCGGCCCTTGGAGGACAGCGTGAACAGCACTCCGATGCCGCCGTCGATGTCGACCATCGAGTCGTAGCGGGTGGCGCCGGTGCGGGCGGAGAGCGCGTAGAGCTCCTCCTTGACCCCGCCCAGGTACTGTCCCAGCTTCTTGAGCAGGATGGCACGCTGGTGGAAGGTCAGTTCCCCGAGCGAGGCCTGGCCGACCGTGCGGGCGTGTTCGACCACGGCGGCCAGGTCGAGCCCGTCGCTGCTGACCCGGGCGACCTCGGCCCCGGTGCTCGCGTCGAGGACACGCTGGGCGACCACATCGGTGTCCGGGGTCCACCAGGAGTCGAGAACGTAGCTGGGAACGACCGTGTCAGAGCTCGTGTCGGGGCCGGTGTCAGTGCTGGTGCCGTTGCTGAGAAGTGTCATCATGCGTCCTTCCAATCGAAGAAGCCGCGGCCGCTTTTGCGTCCGAGGTCACCGCGTGCGACAAGGTCGCGCAGCAGTTGCGGCGGGGCGAACCGGTCGCCGAGGGTTTCGTGCAGGTGTTCGGCGATGCCGAGGCGAATGTCGAGGCCGACGATGTCGGTCGTGCGGAGAGGCCCGACCGGATGCTTGTAGCCAAGAACCATGGCCGTGTCGATGGCCTCGGGGCTGGCCACGCCCTCCTCGACCATGCGGATCGCCTCGAGCGCAATCGCGACGCCGAGGCGGGAGCTGGCGAAGCCGGGCGAGTCCCGCACCAGGATCGGCGTCTTCCCGAGCGAGGACACCCAGTCCTGGGCGAGCCGGGCGAGCTCCGGGTCGGTGCGCTCCCCCGTGACGACCTCGATCAGGGTCGAGACCGGCACCGGGTTGAAGAAGTGCAGTCCAATGAACCGGTCCGGGCGGTCCAGCGTCTCGGCCAGATCGGTGATCGACAGCGAGGAGGTGTTGGACGCCAGCCAGGCGGTGGGGGCGAGGTGCGCCTCCACCAGGCGGAGCGCCTGCGTCTTCAGCGCCACGATCTCGGGAACGGCCTCGACGACGAGGCCGGAGCCGGCGAACGCGGCGGCATCCGTTGTCACGGTCAGCCGGTCGCCGAGCTCGGCGCGGCTCGCGGTCACGCTACCGCGGCTGAGGGATTTGTCGATGGCGGTCAGGACCCGGTCGCGGGCGGCGGCAGCCGCGTCGTCTCCCTGCTCCACGACGGTGACATGGGCCCCGGCCATTAGGAACGCGTGCGCAATGCCGGCGCCCATGCGGCCTCCGCCGAGCACGCCGACCTGGTGCGGCACTGGCACGGACTGAGCGGCTTGGGCCTTTGCGGACACGGTGCTGAGCGTCATCGCTTCTTCCTCTCCAGGAATGCGGTCATTCGGGTGAATTTCTGGTCGGACTCGAACAGGCGCGCCTGGGCCTCGTTGTCGGCCACGGGATGCTCCGCGGCGGGAACATGGAAGACCTCCTTGGCCAGCTGGGTGGCCAACGGGTCCTGCTTGGCGATCCGGTCGGCCAGCGCGTGCGCTGCCTCGAGCAGGACGTCCGACTCGTGCACCTCGGTGACCAGGTGCACCGCCAGCGCCTCGGAAGCGTTCAGGATGCGCGCGGCCAGGATGATCTCCTTGGCCACGGGTTCGCCGACCAGCGCGGCCAGCCGCCACAGCGCTCCGGCCGCCGGGATGATGCCGAGGGCCGTCTCCGGATTGCCGAGCCGGGCGGTCGTGGAGGCGATCCGGAAGTCGGCGGCGTAGGCCAGCTCGGCCCCGCCGCCGAGCGCCCAGCCGTCGATGGCGGCGATCACGGGCATCGGCAGGCGGGCGATCCGGCCGAACAGGGTCGAGTTGATCCCGTTCAGGGCGTCTTCGGCCCGGCGTTCCCGCAACTGCGCGATATCGGCCCCGGAGGCGAAGACGCCGTTCGTGCCGGACAGGATCAGGATGCGGGGTTCCTGCTCGAGGTCGGCGCAGACCAGGTGCAACTCGTCGATCATGGTCTGGTCGATGGCGTTGCGCACGGCCGGTCGGTGGAGCTGCACATGCACCCGGTCGGGCCGCTCGTCGACCAGCAGCGTCGTGAACTCGCGCGACATCTAGACGCGCTCCACCAGCAGGGAGGAACCTTGCCCGACGCCCACGCACATGGTGGCCACGCCGCGTTGGGCACCCTCGCGCTCCATGCGCCCCAACAGGGTGATCAGGATACGGGACCCGGACGACCCGAGCGGGTGCCCGAGGGCGATGGCGCCGCCGTGCCGGTTGACGATTTCCGGGTCGAGGCCGAGCCGGCGGATGCAGGCCAGAGACTGGGTCGCGAACGCCTCATTGAGTTCGACGGCGTCGACGTCACCGATGGTCAGTCCCAGGCGGTGCAGCAGCTTCTGGGTGGCGGGGACCGGGCCGAGGCCCATGGTCTCCGGGGCGACGCCGGCGCTGGCTCCGCCTACCACCCGGGCGCGGGGCGTCAGCCCCAGACGCTCGATGGCCGCCTCGCTCGCCACAACGATGGCGGAGGCCCCGTCGTTCAGGGAGCTGGCGTTGCCGGCCGTGACGATGCCGCCCGTCCGCACGACCGAGCGCAGCCCGGCGAGGCGTTCGAGCGTGGTGTCGGCTCGGGGGCCCTCGTCGATCTCGATCAGTCCGGCGCGGGTGGGAACACCCACGATCTCGGGCGTGAAGATGCCGTCACGTTGCGCCTCGAGTGCCAGCCGGTGCGAGCGGAGGGCGAACGTGTCGGCATCCGCCCGGCTGATGCCGTCGAGGGCGGCGACCTCCTCCGCCGTCTCCGACATGGAGAAGGTGGCCTTGTCGCGCGCTTGCAGGCGCGGGTTCGTGAAGCGCCAGCCGATCGAGGTGTCGACGATCTCGCCCGGCTTGGCGAACGCCTTCTCCGGCTTGGCGAGAACCCAGGGTGCGCGGGTCATCGATTCGACGCCGCCGGCGATCACGAGGTCTGCTTCGCCGGCCTTGATCATGTTGGCGGCCAGGTGCACGGCGGACAGGCCGGATGCGCAGAGCCGGTTGACCGTGATCCCCGGCACGCTGTCGGGGAGACCGGCCAGGAGCACGGCCATGCGGGCGACGTTGCGGTTGTCCTCGCCGGCCTGGTTGGCGGCGCCGAGGACGACCTCGTCAAGGAGGGTGGGATCCAGCCCGGACCGGGACACGACCGAGGCAAGCACGATGGCGGCCAGGTCGTCGGGGCGGATGCCGGCCAGCACCCCGCCGTATCGACCGATAGGAGTTCGAACACCATCAACTAGGAATGCTTCGGGCATGGCTTCATCACCTTTGATCGCCGTGTTTACTAACTGACCGTTCGTTTTGTAAAAGAATGTCATAGAAAGTCCCATCAGGGCAACACGGGAGGCCGCCATGCCGCCTCCCAAACATCTGCCGGACTGAGGCAGACTGGGTGCGTGAACGCAACGCCCAGCACCGTCCCCTCCGCTCCCGGCACCGGTCGCCGCCCCACCGGCCGTTTTGGCCTCCGGCTCAATCTGATGCGCCCGGATCGGCCCGACCTGGCGGATCGGGTCACCTACATCGAGCTGTTCTTCGACCTGATCTTTGTGTTCGCGTTGACCCAGCTGTCGCGCCATCTCTACGAGAACCAGTCCTGGCAGGGAGCCGCCGAGTCCGTCATCCTGGTGCTCGCCCTGTGGTGGATCTGGGTGCACACCACCTGGGTGACCAACCTGCTCGATCCGGCCCGCCTGCCTGTGCGCGGGGTCGTGATCGGCCTCTCTCTGGTCGGGCTGGTGGTGAGCGTCTCGATCTACGAATCATTCGGCGACCGGGGATTCCTCTTCGCCGTGGCCTACGTCACCCTGCAGCTGGGCCGAACGGCCTTCATGGCGCTCGCCCTCGCGCTCCACGATCGCGCCCTCTTCCGCGCCTTCGTGCGGATCTTCCTCTGGCTCGCGGTGGCCGGGCTCTTCTGGATTCTCGGCGGCCTGCTCCCGGCCGACTACCGGTTGCTGCTCTGGGCCACCGCACTCGGGATCGAGTTCGTTTCCGCGAAGCTCGGTTTCCCGGTGCCGGGCCTCGGCCGGGCCACTCCCGGCGACGGCGAGCTCTCCGGTCCGCACATCGCGGAGCGCAGCGCCCTGTTCGTCATCATCGCACTCGGCGAATCATTTCTGGTGACGGGCTTCGCCTTCGTCGATCAGGACGTGTCGGTGCCGGGTGTGCTCGGCCTGCTGCTGGCCTTCGTGAGTGGAGCGGCCATGTGGTGGCTGTACTTCGACCACAGCGAGTACGCGGGCAGCAAAGCCCTCGCCGATGCCGCCGACCCCGGCCGGCTCGCCCGGCTCGCGTATACCTATGTACATGCGATGCTCATCGCCGGCATTGTTCTGAGCTCGGTCGGCGTCAAGGAGATCCTGGCGCATCCGGATGACCCGGTCATTTTTTCGACGGCCGTCGCCATCACCGGCGGGCCTCTGCTGTACCTGCTGGGGCTGGCATTGTTCCGATTCGTCGTGGCCCGGGAGGTGCTGATCTCCCATGTCACGGGAATCGCACTACTGCTGCTGGCGCTGCCCCTCGCCTTCGCCCTCTCGCCGCTCGCGTTAGGAGCGCTGGGAGCGCTCATGCTGACGACCGTCGCCTGCTGGGGGACCATCGTGCGCGTGCGGAACGGCACCGCCGAGAAGGAGGCCGGCTAGCCGAAACTGGGAGGCTTCGAGTGATCGAACCCCGGTCAGAAGAAGCCGTCGGGGGTGCCTGCAGCCTTCTCGACCGCCTCGGTGCCGATACGCGCGGCGCCGAGCTGGGCCATCGCGACGCGCAGGCCGGATTCCATCTGGGCGGCCCAGACCTCGGTCTCGCGGCTGGCGGCGTCGGCGGCATCCGCTCGGGCGATAGCCTTTTCCTTCTCGGCGCGTTCGCTGCGCACCTGCTGGATGCTCAGGGTGATGCCGTAATAGGCGGCCACCATCGAGGCAATGGGCGTGGCGAATACGGCGAGGGCGTTGATGCTCTCGCTCGACACCCCCACCAAAAGCATCACGATGAAGGCCACGGCAAGGGCTATGATTCCGACCAGGACGACCAGCGCGGTGCGCTGGCCGGACGTGGTCGTGAGGTGCGCTACGCGCCTGGGCGCGGGCTGGGCCTCGGTCGTCTGGGGCTCTTCAAGGGGCTTGAGCGTCTCGGTCTGATCGGACAGGGGCATCGACCGGGTGGGCGTGCTGGTCGAGGAGAAATCAGTCATGGTGAGGGCTCCGTCGTCAAAGTGCATCAGGGGGAAGCGGTGGGGTCATTGTCTGCTGCCGATTCGGCGCGGTCAAGGCGGGCATCCGGGTCTTCGTTAAGAAAGACCCGTTTGTAGCTTCGCCCGTCGGGGAGTTCGACGGTTCGGCCGGCGAGCTTGCCGCGGCTCAGCTTCAGGTAGATCGCCTGGGCGGTGACCCCCAGCTGCGCAGCTGCCTCGGACACGGACAGCCCAGGCAGATCGGTGGGCACGGCGCTGGGACGTGCGGACCGCTTGCGTCCGGCCGCCTGCCGGGCGGCGATCTCCGAATCGGTGCCGCTCCAGCGCCATTTCGCGGCGGCCGGTTTCAAACCGGCGGCGTCGGCGATCTCGTTCCAGTCCGCTCCCCCGCTGAGGGCGTCGCGCACACCTACCAGGGTGGCTGGGTCGGCGTCGAGCTCGAAGAGCAGGGAACGGATGGCCCGCAACCGCTCGAGCGGCGCCGAGCCCGGGGCCGTGTCGAGGGTCACCAGGCGCGACAGGGCAACCCGGGTGGATGGTGCGAGAAAGTAGCCCATGGCGTCTGGGGGACTCAGACCCGGTGCAGGGATGATGGGAGGTGTGCCTCCGGGCCGGCTTCGCCGCCGATTGCCGCGGCGAGGCGTTCGCGCGCACGGGCGAGGTGTTCGTCGAGCAACTCGGCAGCCGCGGCGCCATCGCCCTCCCCGATCAGCTCGAGCAGGCGCTGGTGTTCGGCCTGGATCAACGCGGTGTCGAGCAGGTTCAGCGACTGCACCCGCACCATGCAGAGGCGTACCTCGCTAACCAGGGAACGGTACATCCGGCTGATCCGCTCGTTGCCGACGGCGTCGATCAGACTGGTGTGGAAACGCATATCGGGTTCCACGACGTCGAGGGCGGAGCCGCCAGCCACGGCCGCGATGTCGAGGTTGGCCTGCACGGCCTCCTCGGGGACGGTGCAGGTGAGGGCCAGGCGGCGCAGCACCTCGCTTTCGAGGTAGGCGCGGGCCTGGTAGATGTCGCGCACGGAGTCCGGTCCGAGCTCGGCGACGCGGGCGCTCTTGTGCGCCCCGCGCACCAGCAGTCCCTCAGCGACGAGTTTCTCGATCGCCGCCTTCGCCGTGGGGCGGGCGACGTCGTAGCTCGCGGCCATATCGGTCTCGGTCAGGGCCGTGGCGGAGGTCAATTCCCCTTCAAGGATTCGGGTTCGCAGGTCGTTCGCGATGGCATCCACGATCGACGTTGCCGTTACGCGCGCTGTCACGGGACCTGCCTTTCCTAAATTGTGTTCTCATCTTGACAGACAAAAACACAATATATATTGACTTACTTGCATACTTGCTATACAACTGATGAAGTGTCACGACGGCGTGACCACGACCTCAGTGTGGAGACCCAATCTTTCAACAGATACTCGATCCGATTCTTGGATCCCTCGTCCTGTCGGCCATCTGCGCCGCATTGCCGCTGATTCTCCTGTTCGTCCTTCTCGGCGTGTTCCGGGTCAAGGCGCACAAGGCGGCTCTGGTCAGCCTGCTCCTCTCGGTCGTGCTCGCCGTCGTCGGCTGGCAGATGCCGGTCGGCCAAGCGCTGAGCGCCACGGCCGCCGGCGTCTTCTACGGCCTCTTCCCGATTCTCTGGATTCTGGTCAACGCGTTGTGGATCTACAAGCTCACCGTGGCCACCCCCTGGTTCGAGGTGCTGGGCCGCACCATCCGCTCCATCTCCAACGACCTGCGTATCCTGGCCATCCTGATCGCCTTCTGCTTCGGCGCACTACTCGAGTCCCTCGCCGGATTCGGCGCCCCGGTTGCCATTTCCGCCGCCATGCTGATGGCCGCGGGCATGAAACCCCTCAAATCCGCCATGGTGTCGCTGCTGGCCAACACGGCCCCGGTGGCGTTCGGTGCCATGGCCGCCCCGATCATCGCCCTCAACGGCGTCACCGGCCTGCCGATCCAGGACCTCGCGTCGATGGCCGGCCGCCAGACGCCGTTCATCGCCGTGATCGTTCCGCTGATCCTCGTTTTCATCGTCGACGGCAAGCGCGGCGTCAAGCAGACCTGGCCGGTGGCCGTGGTCGCCGGACTCGTCTTCGGACTGGCCCAGTTCGTCACCGCCAACTTCTTCGCCGTCGAGCTGACGGATGTCGTGGCCGCCGTCGCCACCGTGGCCGCCGTCCTGGTCATGCTGCGCTTCTGGCAGCCGGCCGAATCCATGGGACTGAACGACGACGTCGAACTGTCCGGTGCCGAGAACCTGGTGAGCACGACCGTGGGCGCCGCGGTCCCCGCATCCGCCATGCGCAGCACCCCCACCACCGCGCTCAAGTCGGCGCGACGCTCTGCCGACAGCCCTGACCTGAACGACAACACCCGCCCGGAACCGCGCCAGGTGTGGAAGGCCATCGCCCCGTACCTGATCATCATGGGCATCTTCTCGATCGCGCAGATCCCGGCCATCAAGGCCTGGCTCAGCGTCGTGGGCAGCGTCACCTTCGCCTGGCCCGGACTGAACGTGACCGACGCCGCCGGCGACCCGGTTCCGGCCACGATGTTCAAGCTCGACCACTTCAAGGCCACCGGCACCCTGCTGCTTTTCTCCGGCCTGCTCACCATGGCGCTCTACAGGGTCTCGTTCCGCCAGGGCCTCAAGATCTACGGCGACACCCTCGTGCAGCTGCGCTGGACCATCGTCACCGTTACCGCCGTGCTCGCCCTCTCGTTCGTGATGAACCTGTCCGGCCAGACCGCCTCCCTCGGCGCCTACCTGGCCACCGCCGGCGTATTCTTCGCCGTGATCTCCCCCCTGATCGGATGGATCGGCGTGGCCCTGACCGGCTCCGACACCTCGTCCAACGCGCTCTTCGGGCAGCTGCAGGTCACCGCCGCCAACGCGACCGGCCTGTCGCCTGTGCTGATGGCCGCCGCCAACTCGTCGGCCGGTGTGCTCGGCAAGATGCTCTCGCTGCAGAACCTGGCCGTGGCGGCCGCCGCCGTCGGCCTGGTGGGTGCGGAGAGCCTGCTCTTCCGCAAGCTCGTCGGATGGAGCCTGGGGCTCCTCGTGCTGATCACGGTCCTGATCGTGCTGCAGTCCACCCCGGTCCTCGGCTGGATGGTGCCGTAATGGCCCGCCGCGGCACGGTGGTCACCCCCTCGGCGACCGTCTCCGGTCCCACAGCGGTGCCTGCATCCGCCGGGATGCTGGGTGCCCTCCGCGCCGCGGTGTCCGACCCGGCCCAGGTGAAGACCCGGGCGATCGACCTGCACGCCAACGCCCACGACGCCTCGCACTTCCTGCTGGTGCCGCAGGCGGTCGTCGTGGCCGCCAACGCGGACGAGGTCGGCAAGCTGCTGCGCGCCAGTCGGGCGCAGGGTGTGCCGCTCACGTTCCGCTCCGGCGGTACCAGCCTGAGCGGCCAGGCACTCACCGACGGCGTGCTCGTCGACGTGCGCCGCAACTTCAAACAGATCGAGGTGCAGGACAACGGCGCCCGGGTGCGGGTTCAGCCCGGCGTCACCGTGCGCGCCCTGAACGCCCGCCTGGCGCAGTACGGCCGCAAATTCGGCCCGGACCCGGCGAGCGAATCCGCCTGCACCATCGGCGGCGTCGTGGCCAACAACTCCTCCGGTATGGCCTGCGGCACCGTCGACAACGCCTACCAGACCCTGGAATCGATCACGGTGGTGCTGCCCAGCGGCACCGTCGTCGACACCGGGGCGGCGGATGCCGACGCGCGCCTCCGCGCCCTCGAACCCGAGCTGCACGAGGGCCTGCTGCGCCTCGCCAAGCGGGTTGCCGGCAACCCGGCCTCCGTCTCGACCATCCGTCACCAGTTCTCGATGAAAAACACCATGGGCTACGGCCTGAACTCCCTGCTGGACTTCGACCGGCCCGTCGACATCCTGGCGCACCTGATCGTGGGCAGCGAGGGCACCCTCGGGTTCGTCGCGGAGGCGGTCTTCCGCACCGTCCCGCGGCCGACCCACACGGTCACCGGCCTGCTGGTCTTCCCGGACCTGGAGACCGCCAACGCGGCCCTGCCTGCCCTGGTGGGCACCGGGGCGGCCACCCTGGAGCTGATGGACGCCCTGTCGCTCAAGGTCGGCCAGGGCCTGGACGACGTACCCCCGGTCGTGCGCGACCTCGCGGTGCGCGACCACGCCGCCCTCCTGATGGAGTACCAGACCGACAACCCCGAATCGCTGCAGGAGCTCCAGCGCGCGGGCCTGACCATTATGCCGGGGCTCGGGCTCAGCGCCCCGGTGAAGTTCAGCGCGGACTCTGCGACCCGTGCCCAGCTGTGGCATCTGCGGAAGGGGCTCTATGCATCCGTCGCCGGCGCCCGCCCGCAGGGCACCACGGCGCTGCTCGAGGACGTCGTCGTGCCGGTGGCCGCGCTCGGCCGCACCTGCGTGGAGCTGATCCGTCTGTTCGACAAGTACAGCTACCGCAACAGCGTGATCTTCGGCCATGCCAAGGACGGCAACATCCACTTCATGCTCACCGACGGGTTCACCGGCACAACCGAGCTAGAGCGCTACAGCGCCTTCACCGAGGACATGGTGGACCTGGTGCTCGGCGAGGGCGGCTCGCTCAAGGCCGAGCACGGCACCGGCCGGGTGATGGCTCCGTATGTGCGGCGCCAGTACGGCGACGAGCTCTACGAAGTCATGCGGCAGCTCAAGGTGCTGTTCGACCCCGCCGGGATGCTCAACCCCGGCGTGCTGATGAATGACGACCCTGAGGTTCACCTTCGTGACATCAAGCTGGTGCCGCCCGTCGCCGAGGTGGTCGACAGCTGCGTCTCCTGCGGCTACTGCGAACCCGTCTGCCCCAGCCGGGATCTGACCCTGACCCCCCGCCAGCGCATCGTCACCCTGCGCGCCATCGAACAGGCCCGCCGGAGCGGCGACCTGGCTCTGGCCGCCGAGCTGGAGAAGGACTTCGTCTACGACGGCGTGGAGACCTGCGCGGTCGACGGCATGTGCCAGACCGCCTGCCCGGTCAACATCAACACCGGCACCATGATGAAGCAGATCCGGCGCGGCGAGACCGGACCGCTGATCAACGGCGTCTGGAACACCGCGGCCAAGAACTGGGGCGCGGTCACCCGCGGCGCCGGGCTTGCCCTCACTGTGGTGCGCAAGATCCCGGCCCCGGTACTGATGGTGCCCAACAAGCTCGGCCGAGCCGTGCTCGGCACCGACACGCTGCCGCTCTACTCGAGCGAGCTGCCTGGCGGCGGCGGCGGACGCTCCCGCCCGGTGCCGGCCCTGGCGCCGGAAGCCGTCTACTTCCCGGCCTGCGTGCAGACCATGTTCGGTCCGGCCACCGCGGGCACGCCCGGGGTGCAGGTCAGCTTCGAGCAGCTCTGCGACCGGGCCGGCATCACCCTCGTCGTGCCCGCGGGCATCGACGGGCTCTGCTGCGGCACGCCGTGGTCGTCGAAGGGGCTGAAGACCGGCGAAGCGACCATGCGGGCCAAAACCCTCGCGGCGCTGCGCACGGCGACCCGGAACGGCGAGCTCGCCATCATCTGCGACGCCTCCTCCTGCACCGAGGGGCTGCGGACGACCATCGAGGGTGACCAGAACGAGCCGCGCCTGCGGGTGGTCGACGCCGTGCAGTTCGCGGCCGAACGCATCCTGCCGTCACTGCCCGAGTACCAGAAGATCGATTCGCTCGCGCTGCACCCCACGTGTTCTTCCACCCGGATGGGCATCAACGACTCCCTGCAGACCCTGGCCGGCGGGGTGGCCGAGAGGGTGCAGGTGCCGGATAACTGGGGCTGCTGCGGCTTCGCCGGGGACCGCGGCATGCTGCATCCCGAGCTGACAGAATCCGCCACCCGGGCGCAGGCGGCCGATGTCGCGACGATGGACGCCACGGCATTCGCGTCGTGCAACCGCACCTGTGAGCTCGGGCTGACCCGGGCCACCGGCAAGGAATACCGCCACGTGCTCGAGCTGCTGGAAGAGGTGACGCGGCCCGACGCCGACGATCCGGACGCCGCCGCATCCCACCTGGCATAGTCGGGCGCCGTCTGAGCTCTGCCCACTCGCGGCGCAGGTTGGAGAAACTGGCGCACGGTGTAACGTGCGCCAGTTTCCGTAGGGTGCGCCGCGAGGCACGAGGCCCCGAGGACCGTTGACTGCGGGCTAGTCGGAGGCGCCGAACACGGCGACGGAGTGCGGTGCGAGGGTGACCGCGGTGGGCGTGCGAGACTGGACCGCGTCGCCGACGGCGGCGAAGGATGCCAGTAGCGCCGGGGCATCCGTCGGCACGTCACGAGCCTCCGTGCCCAGGTTGACCAGGATTTCGGTGTCGCCGCGGCAGAGCCGCAGCCACCGCTCGTTATCGTCGACGTCGACCGCGACCCGGCCGAAGCGCGGGTCCGTGATGTCCGGACGGGAACGCCGCAGCCAGCCCAGAGCCCGGTAGAAATCGAGCAGGCGCGCGTGGGCCGGTTGGGACACCTCAGCCCAGTCCAGCACCGACCGCTCGAACGTGGCCGGGTCCTGCGGGTCGGGCACCACGGCCGGGTCCCAGCCCATGCGCGCGAACTCGCCGATCCGGCCCGTGCGGACGGCCTCGCCGAGTTCGGGTTCCGGATGCGACGTGAAGAACTGCCAGGGTGTGCTCGCCCCCCACTCCTCGCCCATGAACAGCATGGGCGTGAACGGGCCGAGCAGGGTCAGGGTGGCGGCGATCGCCAGCTGCCCGGAGTCGAGGGTCGCACTGAGGCGGTCGCCCGTGGCCCGGTTGCCGATCTGGTCGTGGTTCTGGTTGTTGACGACGAGGCGCCAGGCCGGCATCCGTGCGGTGTCGATCGGCCGACCGTGGGTGCGCCCGCGGAAGCTGGAGAAGGTGCCGTCGTGGAAGAACCCGTGGGTGAGCACCTTCGCGAGGGCGCTGAGCGGCTCGAAGTCGGCGTAGTAGCCGGTGGTCTCGCCGGTGACCGCCACGTGCACGGCGTGGTGGAAGTCGTCGCTCCACTGGCCGGTGAGCCCGTAGCCGCCGGCGTCCCGCGGCGTGATCAGACGCGGGTCGTTGAGGTCCGATTCGGCGATCAGGGTGAGCGGACGCCCGCGGGTGGCGCTCAACACATCGACGTCGGCGGCGAGTTCCTCGAGCAGGTGCAGGGCGTGGTCGTCCCGCAGGGCGTGCACCGCATCCAGCCTGAGTCCGTCGACGTGGTAGTCGCCCAGCCACATCAGGGCGTTGTCGATGATGTAGCGGCGCACCGGGTCGGAGTCGGCGCCGTCGAGGTTGAGAGAGGAGCCCCAGCCCGTGTCGCCCCTCTCGTTCAGGTACGGACCGAACTGCGGCAGGTAGTTGCCGCTCGGGCCGAGGTGGTTGTAGACCACGTCCTGGATGACGCCGATTCCGGCCTGGTGACAGGCGTCCACGAACCGTTGGTAGGCAGCCGGTCCGCCGTAGCCCTCGTGCACGGCGTACCAGAGCACCCCGTCGTAGCCCCAGTTGTGGGTGCCGTTGAAGGCATTGACCGGGAGCAGCTCCACGAAGTCGACGCCGATCGAGGCCAGGTGGGCCAGTCGGCCCGCCGCGGCGTCGAGGGTGCCCTCCGTGGTAAAGGTGCCGAGGTGCAGCTCATAGATCGTGCTGCCGGCCAGCTGGCGGCCGGTCCAGGCGCTGTCCTGCCAGACGTGCGCGCCGGGATCGAACGTGCGGCTCTTCGCGTGCACGCCGTTCGGCTGGTGCCGGGAGCAGGGGTCGGGGAAGGGCCCCTGACCGTCGATCAAAAAGCCGTAGTCGACGGGCTGATCGGCACGGCCCTCGGCGGGCTCGGTCAGCGGACGGGGTGCGTGCCACCATCCGTCGCCCCGCGGGGTCATCGGCACGGTCTGGTCGGCGAGTTCGACCGCCAGGGCCGATGCGTTGGGAGCCCAGACTTTGAATTCAGCGGGCATGGTCGGCACCTTCCAGGTCGGTCGTGCGGGTCGGGTCGGCGTCGTCGGCCGGCACCAGCAGGGCCACCGGGTAGCGCCCCAGTAGGGCGGCCACGCTGACGGATGCGCCGGGGTGGCGTTCCCCGGTCAGCAGATCGACGACCGGCCCGCCGGCCAAGACCACGATCGTATCTCCCCAGCCGCCCTCGGCCGCGAGCCCGAGCGGCAGCCGGGTGGCGATGGTGACCGCGCCGCCGCGGTCGAAAGCGATCACGTGGTCGGCGGCGGCGCCGAACGCGGGGACCGGACTGTGCCGGTAGAAACGTTCGGGCTGGTCGCGGCGCAGCCGGAGGGCGCGCGTGGTGACCAGAAGTTTCGCGGCGCCGGTCTCGTCGACGGGCGGCAGCCAGCCGGCCTGCACCCGGGCCAGGTAGCCGCGCCGCAGGTCGTAGTCGACCGGGCGGCGGTTGTCGGGGTCGACGAGGGAGGTGTCCCATAGCTCGCTGCCCTGGTAGACGTCGGGCACTCCGGGGGCCGTCAGCTGCACGAGCTTGTTCGAGAGCGCGTTGCTCCAGCCCGCCTGGCGCACCCGGTCGACGAACGCGGTGAGCGTCTGCGTGACTGCCGGGTCGTTGAAGGAGGCGGTCACGAGGCCGCGCATCGCCGTCTCGAACTCCGCGTTCTGGCTGGTCCAGGTGGTCGACGTTCCGGCTTCCCGAGCCGCCTTCTCCGCGTAGGCGATGAGGCGTTCCGGTGTGGCCGGCCACGATCCGACGATGGCCTGCCAGAGCAGGTTCTCGAACGGGGCGTCGCCGAGGGGCGCGGTCGCGCGCAGGGTGCGCAGGGTGCTCTCCCATTCGGCCGGGATCTCGGCCAGCACCGAGATCCGGGCGCGCACATCCTCACTGCGCTTGGTATCGTGGGTGGAAAGGGTCGTCAACGAGGCCGGGAAGGTGGCCTGACGGGTCTGCTGGCGACGGTGGAACTCGGCCAAGTCGACCGCGAACTCCCCCGGGTCGGCGCCGACCTCGTTCAGCGAGGTGAGCCGGCTGAAGCGGTAGTACGCGGTGTCCTCGACACCCTTGGCCATCACCATGCCCGAGGTCTGCTGGAAGCGCACGGCCAGCGGATGCCCCGGGTCGCCGAGCAACGGAAGCAGAGCCTCGATCGCGGGGCCGAGGTCGGGCCGGTGGCGAGCCGCCTCGACGCCAGCGTGGCGCAGCTCGTCGGTGCCCACCGGGAGGTAGGAGCGGTAGACCGGGAAGCAGGCCAGGAGTTCGGCCAGGGCGTCGACCGTGGTCAGTTCGGTGGTGGCGTCGCCGCCGGGGACCAGTCGGGCCAGGCGCACGACCTCGGCCTGGAGGGTGCGGTCCGCGATGACGCGCTTCCGCGCGTGCACCAGGTCGGCCCAGTCCGCCGGCGGCGCGTCACCGGTCAGCGCCGCGGCCTCGGCCTGCAGCCGGGCCTCGAGTGCGTCGAGCGCGCCCTGCCCGGCCGGGTCGACGAGCAGCCGGTCGAAGTCGGCGAGGGCGTCGTACCCGGTCGTGCCGGCGGTGGCCCAGCTGGTCGGCAGCTGTTCGTCACCCTCGAGGATCTTCTCGACGAGCACGTAGGCTCCGTCGGTGGCATCCCGCAACCGGTCGAGGTAGCCGCCCGGGTCGGCGAGACCGTCGGGGTGGTCGACCCGCAGCCCGTGCACGAGGCCGTCCTGCACCCAGCGCACGATCTCCCGGTGGGATTCGTCGAAGACCCACGGCACCTCGACCCGGAGGCCGGCCAGCGTGTTCACGGAGAAGAACCGACGGTAGTTCAGCTGCGCGTCCGCGCGGCGCCAGTTGACGAGTTCGTAGTGCTGCCGGGCGTGCACGACGCGGGCGTCCGCGCCGCCGTCGGCGCTGCCCGGGGCGAGCGGGAACCGGTTGTCGTAGTATTGCAGCTCGTCGCCGACCACCTGGAGGCGGTCGAGTTCACTCATTCCGTCCGCGTCGTCGCCGAGCACGGGCAGCAGGATTCGGTCGCCGTTCGCGGCCCAGTCCACGTCGAAGGCCTCCGCGTAGCGCGAGGCGGGGCCGTGCTGGAGCAGGTTCCACCACCAGAGGTTACGGTGCGGGGTCGCGACGCCCATGTGGTTGGGCACGATGTCCACCAAGATGCCGCGCCCGGCATCCGTCGCGGCCGCCGCCAAGCGGGTGAGCGCCTCGGCTCCGCCCCGCACCGGGTCGATGCGTGAGTGGTCGACGACGTCGTAGCCGTGGTCGGAGCCCTCTTCCGCAGCGAGCAGCGGGGACAGGTAGAGCCAGTCCGCTCCCAACTCGGTCAGGTAGTCGAGCACCCCTTCCGCGGCCGCCAGGTCGAACGCGGCCGTGATCTGCAGACGGTAGGTGGTGAGCGGAATTTTCACGGCTGGACCAGGTGCGCCGGGTCGATCACGGGGATCGTCCCCGTCATCAGCCCGGCCAGGGAGGCCGCGACGGAGTGGTCCGGCGTGGTTTCCGGAGCGTGATACGCCCGCAGCACGACGAGGGAACGCGACGTCACCGTGTGCAGGGACCCGGCGGGCCGCGGAATCGCGTCGGCGCCTTCGCCCGCCGTGTCGACGACGATCTCCCACGCCGGGGCGTATTCGGCCGAGGGCAGGGTGAACTCGATATCCTCGGCGTCTGCGTTGAAGCAGACCAGGAAATTCACGTCGGTCACCATTTGGCCACGGACGTCGCGCTCCCGGATGCCGTCGCCGCTGAGGAACATGGCGACCGTGCGCGTGAGGTGCTCGTCCCAGTCCTGGGGCTGCATTTCCTGCCCGTCGGGGGTCAGCCAGACAAGGTCGCTCATCGGGTCGCCCGCGGCGCGGTGACCGGGGTGGCCGTTGAAGAAGCTGCTGCGGCGGAACGTCGGGTGTTCGCGGCGCAGCCGGGAAACGGCAGCCGTGAACTCGATCAGCGGCTGGTCCGCCTCCGACCAGTGGATCCAGCTCAGTTCATTGTCCTGGGCGTAGGTGTTGTTGTTGCCGTTCTGCGTTCGGCCGAGCTCATCGCCGTGCAGGATCATCGGCACACCCTGCGACAGGAGCAGGGTGGCAACGTAGTTGCGTTGCTGCCGGGCCCGTAATGCCAGGACCTCCGGGTCATCCGTCGGCCCCTCGACCCCGGAGTTCCAGGACCGGTTGTGCGATTCGCCGTCCTGGCCGTTCTCGCCGTTGGCGTCGTTGTGCTTCTCGTTGTAAGAGACCAGGTCGGAGAGGCTGAACCCGTCGTGCGCGGTGACGAAGTTGATCGAGGCGACGGGGCGGCGGCCCGAGTGCTCGTAGAGGTCGGCGGAACCGGTGATTCGCGACGCGAACTCGCCCAGCGTCGACGGTTCGCCGCGCCAGAAGTCACGCACGGTGTCGCGGTACTTTCCGTTCCATTCCGTCCACTGAGCCGGGAAGTTGCCGACCTGGTACCCACCGGGGCCGACGTCCCACGGCTCGGCGATGAGCTTGACCTGGGACACCACCGGGTCCTGCTGCACCAGTTCAAAAAAGGTGGAGAGCTTGTCGACGTCGTAGAGGTCCCGGGCCAGAGCCGAGGCCAGGTCGAACCGGAAGCCGTCGACGTGCATCTCGAGAACCCAGTAGCGCAGCGAGTCCATGATCAGCTGCAGCGAGTGCGGGTGACGAACGTTCAGGGTGTTGCCGGTGCCCGTGTAGTCCATGTAGTACCGCTTGTCGTCGTCCATGAGCCGGTAGTACGCCTCATTGTCGATGCCCTTGAACGAGATCGTCGGGCCGAGGTGGTTGCCCTCCGCGGTGTGATTATAGACCACGTCGAGGATGACCTCGATACCAGCGTCGTGCAGAGAACGAACCATCCCCTTGAATTCCTGCACCTGGTTGCCAAGGTCACCGGAGGAGGAATACGCGTTGTGCGGGGCGAAGAACCCGATGGTGTTGTAACCCCAGTAGTTGTTCAGACCCTTTTCCTCGAGGGTGCCGTCGTTGACGAACTGGTGCACCGGCATCAGCTCGATCGCGGTCACGCCGAGTTTCTGCAGGTGGTCAATGACCGACGGATGCGCCACGCCGGCGTACGTGCCGCGCTGGCCCTCCGGTACCGCATCCTGCAGCTTGGTGAGGCCCTTCACGTGGGCCTCGTAGATCAGGGAGGCGCTGTAGGGCGTACGCAGGGGCCGGTCTCCCACCCAGTCGAAGAACGGGTTGACGACGACGCCGAGCATCATGTGCGGGGCGGAGTCCTCGTCGTTACGCGAATCCGGGTCACCGAAGTTGTAGGAGAACAGGGACTGGTCCCAGTCGATCGTGCCGCAGGTGGCCTTGGCATAGGGGTCGAGCAGGAGCTTGTTGGGGTTCGCCCTGCTGCCCGCGGCGGGGTTGTAGTCGCCGTGCACGCGGTAGCCGTAGCGCTGTCCCGGTTGGATCAGGGGCAGGTAGCAGTGCCAGATGAACGCGCTGGATTCGACCACGTCGATGCGGGTCTCCACGCCCTGTTCGTCGAAAAGGCAGAGCTCAACGCGGTGGGCGGCTCCGCTGAACAGGGCAAAGTTCGTGCCGCTGCCGTCGTACGTTGCTCCGAGCGGGTACGCAGTACCGGGCCAGGTTTCCAAAAGGGTGCTCCTCGTGCTACGGGTCTCGTGCTGTCGACACACCGACCGCGCCGGTATGCCCACAAGTACGCTACAGTCTGCCGGGCCCCGTCGACGCCCGATCCGTTTTCGCGGGTGACCGCTCTGGGTATCAAGCCGCTGTGAATGCGGTCGTGGTCTTCGCTCCGTCCCCGGTTCTCACGGTCACCGTCGAGGGCCGCGAGGACGCCACCGATGTGCCTCTGCACGCCGGTGGCCAGGGAGTTTTGCAGGCCCGGATGGTTCAGGCTCGCGGTGCGACGCCCCGGCCGAGGTACTGCGTACCTGCACGCTCGGCGTGGCGGCGAACGCGTACATCTCGCCGAGGCTCAGTGCGATGTGTTGTCCCGGCACGATCTCGACGAGCTCTACGACCTCACCCTCCGGGCCGGCCTGGGGACAGACGTCATCATCCTCAGCGCACTGGCCGGCGAAGACGTGGTGCCGGCGGATGTCTACCGCAGCCTCGAGCAGCTCGTCCCCGCCAGGTACGCCCTGCAGGAGGAGGGCGCCGGCACGGTGGCCGAGCTTTAGAGGCGGAGCACCGTGCCCGGTGTCGAACCAATTCGACGGAGATTTTGGCACAAGAGCGGGTTTCCGGAGTATTTCGAGCCGTACTGAGCAAAATCTCCGTCGAATCCGTTCCGTGCGCTGTGACGGGCCTCGTATTCTGGCGTTCCGCGATCACCCGCTCACGTCGTCGGCGCGGTCGGCAGCCACCAGCTCGCGCACGAGCGGTGCCACCTCAGTGCCGTAAAGCTCGATGCTGGTCATCAGCTTCTCGTGGGAGAGCGTGCCGAGGCTGTATTTGAGGTCGAAGCGGGCGAGCCCCAGCCTCACCGCCGTGGCGGCGATCTTCGTGGCCACGGTCTCGGGTGAGCCCACGAACAGGGCGCCGTCCGGGCCGGCGTCGTGTTCGAAGCGCTCCCGGGTGACCGGACCCCAACCGCGCTCGCGGCCGATCCGGTCCTGCATGGCGGCATAGTGCGGCCACATTTCCTCGCGCGCCCGGGCATCCGTCACGGCCACATATCCCGGGGAGTGCTCGCCGATCGGGCGGGTCGGCTTCTCGAACTGGGCCAGCGCACGGTGATAGAGCTGAACCAGTGGCACGAAGGCCAGCGGCGAGCCGCCGATGATGGCCAGCATCAGCGGCAGGCCGTAGTGCGCGGCGCGCACGACGGACTGGGGGCTGCCGCCCACGCCGATCCAGGTAGTGAGGGATCCGGATTCGGTGGGCGGGAACACCCGCTGGTTACGCAGGCCGGCACGGGTTTCGCCCGACCAGGTGATGGGCTCCTCCTTGAGCAACTCGGTGAAGAGGTTGAGCTTTTCCTCGAACAGAAGCTCATATTGCTCCAGCTCCAGCCCGAAAAGCGGGAACGACTCGGTGAAGGAGCCGCGACCCAGGATGACCTCGGCGCGCCCGCTGGAGACCGCGTCGAGGGTGGAGAAGCGCTGGAAGACGCGCACCGGGTCGTCGGAGCTGAGAACGGTGACCGCCGACCCGAGACGGATGCTGGTGGTCTGTCCGGCGATCGCGGCCAGAACAACCTCGGGGGCGGAAACGGCGAAATCTTCCCGGTGGTGCTCACCGATCCCGAAAAAGTCCAGGCCGACCTGATCGGCCAGCACACCCTCGGCCACCACGTTGCGCAGCGTCGCCGCCTGGGACAACCGAGCCCCGAAGGCGTCAAAGGTAACGTCACCGAAGGTATCCAGCCCGAGTTCGAACTTCTTTTTCATCTGGTGCGTGCTCCTCGCCGTGGTCGGAACGTTCGACAAACTCTATGCAAATGCATTCAAAGGAAAAAACCGCGGCCGTCCCGAGAATATTCCGAGCCCGACCTGAGGTTCGGGGCGCTCCGCTAGGGATGGGGCCGCCGGCGAGCCGGCGCGAGGGGGCAGAATGGGGTCAGGCGCCACCATCCGGTCGCCCCGGCGACAGGAGATTTCCCATGACCGAACACGAACTCATTTCGCTCTGGACCCGGGCCCGCTGGCACATCATCGTGTCCCAGTTCGCTCCGACCTTCCTGCTCACGGCGCTCGTGGCCTTCCTGTCCCTCGGCCTTGCGGAGGCCGAGCTGAGCGTGCGCATCGCGGCCGCGGGCATCCTGCTGGCCTCAGGCATTCTCGGCGCGCTCGCTCAAATCGCGTCCGCGAACGAAGGGCTCGCCATCGTGGCTGACCTCCGCGCGCTGCCCGCGAGCAGCGCCCTCGGGCGCGGCGTCATCGCCTCCGCGCCGTGGATCAACGTCGTGCGCTTCCTGACCCCCACAGTCTTCGTGGTCGTCTATATCGCCATTTTGGCGGCCCTGTTCCGACCGTTCGCTTAGCCACTCACCACCACATGTCGTCAGTATCGGAATGTGGACCCCAAGATGTGGTGACGTTGAGGCACCGGGTGTGAGGTCGAATGCACAAACCCGAAATTTCGGTCCATCACGCGCACTGGCGCTAACGCTCCCTCCGACGCAGTGCGGATCCGTGCCGCCGTCTCCAGCGCCGAGATCGGCAAGGCGCACCGCGAGGGCGAGCTACACATCCACGAACTCGACATGCTGGCCGGCTATTGCGCCGGCTGGTCGCTCCGGGTGTTCCTCGACGAGGGACTGATTGGCTTTCTCGACAAGATCGAGTCCACTCCCCGAGGCATTTCTCCTCGGCCATCGCGCAGATCGTCAATTTCCTCGGCACCATGCAGAACGAGTGGACCGGAGCGCAGGAATGCAGCTCCTTCGACTCCTACAGGGCGCCGTTCACCAACCTCACGTTCGATTGGGTCTGCCCGGAGGACCTGCGCGAGCAGGTGACCGTGATCGGCGAGGTCGAGCAGGACTTCAACCACGGCAACCTGGCCGAGGAGATGGCCGTGATCAAGCGGGCGTCTATCGACGTGATGACCGCGGTGTTTGGCACTCCTTATTTCCAGAACTTCATTCCAGGAGACCACCGGAAACATGTACAACCTGGAGGCCACACCGGCGGCACCGTGCTGCACCTGTACATGTCGGAGAAGCTCTGCACGGCCGCGGCCTGCCGCGAGCTCGTCCAGCGCTCCCTGACGACGCACCGGCTGCCGTGCATCACGGTTACGCCGTCGTTCTCAATCTGCCCCCGACCACGGCTACCTGGCCGGCGAGCACCCGACCTGCACGGTCTGCGGCGGCGTCTGTGAGGTGTGGACCATCGTGATGGGCCACTTCCGCCCGGTCAATTCGTTCAGCATCGGCAAGAAGGGCGAGCGCGCACGATCTGCAGATCGCGGGACTTGTGGCACTGTCCACCTGCGACTGGCTGCTGGCTGCTGGCTGCTGGCTGCTGCCTGCTGGCCAAGCGTCACGGCCTGCTCGACGGCGTGGTCTTTTCGGGTGGGGAGCCCACCCGGCACGCACGACCGTCGACCCGATGATCATGCCCCCCCCCCCCCCCAGACATCAGGGGTCAGCGCCACGCTCACCGCCTTGGGCGTGCGGGAACACGTGCTGCAGACTGTGCGGGCCGAAGGTGCCCGCCCCGCGTTCGCGGCGCGGCTGAAAATCCACCTGGAGCNCTGAAAATCCACCTGGAGCAGCTGGGCTAGACGGCGTCCCGGTAGACCCACCGTCGGTTCAGGCGCACGAACCGGCTGATCTCGTGCTGCTGCGAGGAGACGCCGCCGGACCGGCTGTGCGCCGTGAACTCCACCACCCCTTCGGTGTCGAACGGGCCGCCCTGCGCGGTCCGTTCGATCTCGAGGCGGAGCCAACGCACGTCGGCGTCGAGTTCCAGCACCTCCGGGCGGGTGAGCGGATGCCACGTCGTGAGCAGGTAGTCCGGCTCCCCCACCGCGAAGGCCGCGTACCGGGACCGCATCAGCGCCTCCGCGGTGGGCGCAAACGCGTCCCCGCGGTGGAACCGACCACAGCACGCGGAATAGAGGTTGCCGCTCAGGCAGGGGCACGGTCGAGGGCGCTGCGGGCGCTCTGCAGGAATCGAAGTCTCGGGCACCCCTCCAGTATCGGGCAGCGTTCGGGCCGCCGGAACCCGGTCGGCTCGGTCTCGTACTCGCGTTCTGCCGACCTGTTCGATCGCAGCGTCGCGGTCACCTCCCCCCGTGCCGGGTTCGTTCTGTGGCTCCCGTCGCTCGGGTGTCGGCCGGACTCGGAGCGATACTCGCGGTGCGGGCAACCGGTGGCGGGACGGTCTGGGCGAGGTGGTCGGTGACCCGGTCCGGCTCGGGTGGGGAGATGACGGTTTGGAAATGTCGGGCGAAGGAGCCTAGAGTCAGCCCACCATGAATGACATTGCGATCGGCAGATACAAGCACTACAAAGGTCACCTCTACGAGGTTCTCGGCGTGGCCCGGCACTCGGAGACCGAGGAAGAGCTGGTGGTCTACACCACCCTGTACGGAGAACGCGGGCTGTGGGTGCGCCCCCTGGCCATGTTCACGGGAACCGTCCGCGTCGACGGCGCAGACGTTCCACGCTTCGCCCTGATCGACGGCGCGTGATCACCAGCCCCCGCAGTCGCGTCAGAGGGCCTCCGCGAGGATCCATCTGATCGATACATTTCATGCGAAAACTGATGAGCTTTTCTGCCCCACATAACCAGAGCAGGCCCCGACCGAAGTCGAGGCCTGTTCCATATTTTCGGCACGTTGTGCTACTCGGTGGATCCGAGGGGATTCGAACCCCTGACCCCCTGCATGCCATGCAGGTGCGCTACCAGCTGCGCCACGGACCCAGAATGTGTTTCGCAACCTGCCCGAAACAACTTCTCTAGGCTACTACATGATTAGCCTGCCGCTGACCACCGCTACTCGGCGGCCTTGTGGGCAGGCAGTGCGATGGGAATGACGGGGCAGTCTTTCCACAGACGTTCGAGCGAGTAGTACACGCGCTCTTCCTCGTGGAAAATGTGCACGACGAGATCGCCGAAGTCGACGAGGACCCAGCGCCCCTCGGCACGGCCTTCGCGACGCAACGGTTTGTGGCCGGCCTCGGTCATCTTGTCTTCGATCTCACCGGCGATGGCCACCACGTTGCGCTCGGAGCGGCCCGTGACGATCAGGAAGATGTCGGTGAGAGGCAGGGGATTGGATACGTCGATTGCGACGAGGTCCTCCCCCGCTTTCGAGTCTGCGGCGGCGGCGGCCACCTGGAGGAGCTCGAGAGCATGGGCAGAAGCGGTCATCGAATGAATCCCTGAGTTAGTGAAGGCGAAATGGATGGCATTAGAAAATCTTGAGGACGTAGCCGGCCACGATCAGGGCCAGCACGCCGAAAGCGAGCACGCCTGCGGTAACGGTAAGGACGGCCGGGACGGTCAACCCGCGCTTTCTCGGTGGAGCCATGACACCCCGGGTCGAAGCGTGCGTGCTGACGGCGCGGCTCGCACTGACCGGGGCGACGTCGCTATGGTGTCCACCCTCGTCGAGCTGGTCGAGCATCTGGTCCATGTCCGACGAGTCGAAGACGTTCGGCAGGGCTCCGGTGGAACCGAGGCTGCGGGGTAGATCGATCGACCCGGTGACCATAATCTCGCCGGTGCGCATGAGCGGGCCCGACGAAGATCCGTGGTGCGGGATGGACGGCAGGATCAGGGCGTTGGTCGTGGTCGGAATGCCGCCGGCGCTGATGCCGCGAGCCACGATCTGGTCGAACGGTTCGAGCTGTGTCACGCCGGGAACGTGGTCGTCAACCTCGTCGCGGGCCAGCGACCAGTGTCCGACCGGCGGGTGGAGCACTCCGGGTCGGGACTTGACCTTCGTGCGCGGGGAGGCCTCAATCAGGAACTCGACGGGCGGCGCCACCTTGGCGGGGGCCACCGGAACGTGCAGCGCGTCGATGGCGAAGGGGTGCGCAGCCGTCTCGGGCACAGGTGCGGGTGCGATCGGGGCAGCGGGGAGCGCCGACTCGGTGTGGGAGTTGTGCTTCAGCAGGAATTCGCCGGAATCGCCGGTCTGTGCGGTCTGAAGCGCGCGCAGCTCACGACGGGTCAGGGTGTTGTGGTCCTGCGCGTGGAGAACGCTGCGCGTGCCATCGACGGCGCGAGGCGCGAACGCGGACGGTGCGGCGGGATACTGCTGGGCGGCGTGCTGCTTCGCGGATAGGGCATCCTTCGCCGGAACCGGTGCCTGATCCACCGGTGCCGGTTCGAGCGGAGCCGGAGGCGCAGGAACGGCGGATTCGCCGACGACGACCTGCTCGTTCCGACTAGCCAATTCGCGGGCTTGTCGCCGCGTCAGTGGCTGTGGGTCATTACCCAACGTCATGCCACACTCCGATACAGATGATGCTTTGAGATGTACTGGACAACCCCATCGGGGACCAGATACCAGACCGGGAATCCCCGATTCACACGTTCCCGGCAGTCCGTGGACGAGATGGCCAGAGCCGGAACCTCCAATAAGCTTACGTCCTGGTTGGGCAATCCCGAAATACTGAGCTCGTGTCCCGGACGACTCACAGCCACGAAATGGGCCAGGTCCCAGAGCTCCTGAACATCTTTCCAGCCCAGGATCTGCCCCATCGCGTCGGCACCCGTGATGAAGAAGAGCTCCGCGTCCGGGCGTTCGGCGTGCAGATCCCGCAGGGTGTCGATCGTGTACGTGGGCCCGGTTCGGTCGATGTCGACCCGGCTGACGGTGAACCGGGGATTGGAGGCGGTGGCGATGACCGTCATGAGATACCGATGCTCGCTCTCGGTCACATCTGCCTTCTGCCACGGCTGACCGGTGGGAACGAAAATGACCGTATCAAGGTCGAAGCTCTGAGCCACCTCGCTGGCGGCCACAAGGTGCCCGTGGTGAATGGGGTCGAACGTGCCGCCCATCACGCCGATGCGCGGTGGGCGGGCCCCGGGATTATCGATGGTGACGCTTCCGATTAGTGGTCGCTGCGCGCGCCGCCGTGGGCGTCGGAGTAAGCCTTCGCCTTGGCCTGGTGGCGGTTGGCGACATCCCGGTAGGACCAGACGACGAAGCCGAGCGCGGCGAAGACCACGAGGGCGATCACTCCGTAGAGGAAGATCGGCATCGGCAAATCGACGAGCCCGGCCTCAGCCAGCACAACGGTCAGGAACGACATGGGATTCTCCATTCAGGGACTCACAAGGCACAGCGATACGCCATGGCCAACAGTCTAGCGGGGGCTATGCGCGCACCTGGCCGGAGCCACGCACGATCCACTTGGTGCTGGTGAGCTCGGGCAGACCCATCGGCCCGCGAGCGTGCAGTTTCTGAGTGGAAATGCCCACCTCGGCTCCGAAACCGAACTCGCCGCCATCGGTGAACCGGGTCGAGGCATTGACCATGACCGCCGCGGAATCCACTTCTCCGAGGAACCGGTCGGCGTTCACGATGTCGTTTGTGATGATCGACTCCGTGTGCCCGGTCGAGTAGCGACGGATGTGCGCAATGGCGTCGTCGAGGGAGTCGACGACCGCCACGGCCAGTTCGAGGCCCATGTACTCGGTGGACCAGTCCTCCTCCGTGGCCGGCACCGCCGCGGGGAAGATCTCGCGCACGCGGTCGTCGCCGTGCAGGGTAACGCCGGACTCCGTCAGCTTCGCCAGAACGGCCGGCAGGAGCCGCGCGGCCGCGGCCTCGTGCACGAGCAGAGTCTCGAGGGCGTTGCAGACACTGGGCCGGTGCACCTTCGAGTTGTGCACGATGTCGACCGCCCACTCCGGATTCGCCGACTCGTCGACGAAGATGTGCACGACGCCGGCCCCGGTCTCGATCACGGGCACGGTCGACTGGGTGACGACGGCCCGAATCAGGCCGGCGCTCCCCCGCGGGATCAGCACGTCGACAAGGCCGCGGGCCTGCATCAGTTCGGTGGCACCGGTACGGCCGAACGGGTCGATGGTCTGCACGCACGCCTCGGGCAGGCCGACCTGCCTGATCGCCGCCTGAAGTAGGGTGACGAGCACCCGGTTGGTGTTCTCGGCGGCCGATCCGCCCCGCAGGACGACGGCGTTGCCACTCTTCAGAGCGATGGCGGCTATGTCCACGGTGACGTTCGGGCGGGCCTCGTAGATGACGCCGACGACACCGAAGGGTACACGCACCTGGCTGATTCGTACGCCGTTGGGCAGGCTGGAGCCGCGCACAACCTCCCCAACGGGATCGGTGAGCAGGCTGATCTCGAGCACGGCGTCGGCGAGGGCGTTAATGCGCGCCTCGTCGAGGCTGAGGCGGTCGAGCATGCCCTCGGAGAGGCCATTGTGCGTGCCGGCGGCCAGATCCAGGGTGTTGGCGGCCAGAATCTCCGCAGCGCTCCCCCGCAGGGCGGCGGCGATCCCGTGCAACGCCTGGTTCTTCAACCCGGTCGACGTCGTGGCCAGAGTTCGGGCGGCGGTTCGGGCGGCTTCGAGGATCGGAGTGATCTGAGGTGAGTCGGTCTGCAGCATCCCGGTAGTTTAGGCCAGAGCGGGTTCGAACCAGGTTCCGACCGGGTCGCCGCGGAGTGCCTCGGCAACCAGACCAGTCGATGTGAGCAGCACGGCAGTGCCGGCCTCCGCCGCGATCCGTGCGGCCGACACCTTGGTGTCGGCACCCCCGGTACCCACGCCGGAGCGGCTGCCGCTGAGCTCGACACCGAGCATGGGATCGCCGCAAGGGACGTGATCGATGCGTTCCGCGCCCGGCAGGTGCGGCGCGCGCGTGTAGAGGGCGTCGACGTCGCTGAGCAGGACCAGCAGGTCGGCGTGGATGAGCGTGGCGACCAGGGCGGCCAACCGGTCGTTGTCGCCGAACCGGATCTCGTGGGTGGCGACCGTGTCGTTCTCGTTGACGATCGGCAGGATGCGCAGACCGAGCAGGCGATCCATCGCCCGGTGCGCGTTGCCTCGATGCGAGGGGTTTTCCAGGTCACCGGCAGTGAGCAGCACCTGGCCGGCGACGATGTCGTACCGGTCGAGGCTGTCCTGGTAGCGGAAGATGAGCAGGTTCTGGCCCACGGATGCCGCGGCCTGCTGGGTGGCCAGGTCGGTGGGGCGCTCGTCGAGTTGCAGGTAGGGCATGCCGGTGGCGATGGCCCCGGAGGAGACGAGGACGATCTCCACTCCGCGCCCGTGCGCTTCGGCAAGGGCATCGACGAGCGGGATGATCTGTGCGATGTTCGCGCCGCTGATCGAGGAGGAGCCGACCTTCACAACGATGCGCGCGGCCGACGCGACCTCGTGTCGGCCGAGTGCGCTCACAGAAGCGCTCGGCCGGGCGCGGTGGGCATCGGCTCGAACCAGGTGCCACAGGAGCCGCCGCGTAGGGCCTCTGCGGCCAGGCTCGTCTCAGTGACGAGAACGGCCGTTCCGGCGGAGGCGGCCAGGCGGGCCGCCTTCACCTTGGTGTCCGCCCCGCCGGTGCCCACGGTGCCGGCACCCTTGTTCGCCCCGAACTCCATGCCGTCCAGTTCCTGGTCGAACCCGATAAAGTCGATCGGTTCCGCACCGGGCAGGTGCGGGGGCTTGGTGTAGAGCGCGTCGACGTCGCTGAGCAAGAGCAGTAGGTCGGCGCGGATGAGCACCGAGAGCATGGCGGCGAGCCGGTCGTTGTCGCCGAATCGCAGCCCGTAGGTCGCGACCGTGTCGTTCTCGTTCACGACGGGCATGATGCGCAGGTCCAGCAGCCGGTTCACCGCGCGGCGGGTATTGCTGCGGTGCGGCTCGTTGAGTAGGTCACCCTCTGTCAGCAGCACCTGCCCCGCGGCAATGCCATAGCGGTCCAGAGTCTCCTGGTAACGGGCCGTGAGCACGTTCTGACCCACGGATGCCGCGGCCTGCTGGGTGGCTAGGTCGGCCGGCCGCTCGTCGAGGTTGAGGTAGTCCATGCCGCTGGCGACGGCGCCGCTCGACACCAGGACGACCTCCACGCCGCGATTGTGGGCCTGGGCCAGGACCTCGATCAGAGGTGCGATCTGCTCGGAGTTGTCGCCGCTGATCGACGAGGAGCCGACCTTCACGACGATGCGCCGGGCGGCGGCTACCTGGGCGCGGGAGCGGTGACTCATTCGGCCCCGCTCTCCTTACGGGGCGACACCGGGACTGAACCGTCGCCCGTGAGAGTGTCGCCGTTGTACTCTTCCTCGCCGGTCGACCACATGCCGGCCTCGCGCTCTCGGATCAGTTCGGCGCGTGCGGCTGCCTTGGCGTCCATCCGGCCGAAGTACTCCTCTCGGCGCTCGTTGCTGGTGCGTCGCTTGGAGTCGTCAAGGCGGGTGTCGGTGCCACGCGGTGCCGTGATCAGTTCGGCCGTGGAGGTGAGGGTGGGCTCCCAGTCGAAGACCACGCCGTTGCCGGGCCCGATGATGACCGTCGAGCCGGCGATCGCGCCGGCCTTGAACAGTTCGTTCTCGATGCCGAGCTTGGCCAGGCGGTCGGCCAGGAAGCCGACGGCCTCGTCGTTCTTGAAGTCCGTCTGCTGCACCCAGCGCTCGGGCTTGGTGCCGATGATGCGGTAGATGTTGCCGAACGACCCACCCTCGACCTTGACGACGAAGCCGCTGTCGTCGACGGCCTTCGGGCGGATCACGATGCGCGGCTTGACGGCCTGCGCCGCGGCGGCCTCGACCCGGCCGGCCTCGACGGTCTCGGCCAGCGCGTAGTTGAGCTGCTTGAGACCCTCATGGCTGACGGTCGAGATCTCGAACACGCGGTAACCGCGCGCCTCGAGGTCGGGCTTGACGAACTCCGCGAGCTCCCGGCCCTCGGGAACGTCGATCTTGTTCAGGGCGATCAGCTGGGGGCGGTCGAGGAGCGGCTTCTGGCCGTCGGGCACCGGGTAGGCGGCCAGTTCGCCGAGAATGACGTCGAGGTCGCTGAGCGGGTCACGGTCAGGGTCGAGTGTGGCGCAGTCGAGGATGTGCAGCAACGCCGTACACCGTTCCACGTGACGAAGGAATTCGAGGCCGAGGCCCTTTCCCTCGCTGGCGCCCTCGATCAGTCCGGGCACGTCGGCGACGGTGTAGCGCACCTCGCCGGCATCCACGACGCCGAGGTTGGGGTGCAGGGTCGTGAACGGGTAATCCGCGATCTTGGGCCGGGCCGCCGAGATGGCCGCGATCAGGCTGGACTTGCCGGCCGAGGGGTAGCCGACGAGCGCGACATCCGCGACGGTCTTGAGTTCAAGCTGGATGTCGCCTTCCCAGCCGTAGGTGCCGAGCAGGGCGAAGCCGGGGGCTTTGCGTTTGAGCGAGGCCAGGGCCGCGTTGCCGAGCCCGCCCTGACCGCCAGGCGCCACGACGATGCGGAAGCCCGGCTCGGTCATGTCGGCGAGTTCGTTGCCCTCGGCGTCTTTGACCACGGTGCCGAGCGGGACGGCCAGCTCCACCAGCTCGCTGCCGAAGCCGGCGCGGTGGTCACCCATGCCGGGGCCGCCGTTCGCGGAACTGCGGTGCGGGGACCGATGGTAACCGAGGAGGGTCGTCACGTTCGGGTCAGCGACGAGCACGATGTCACCACCGCTTCCGCCGTTGCCGCCGTCAGGGCCGGCGAGCGGCTTGAACTTCTCACGCTTGACGGAGACACAGCCGTTCCCTCCGTTGCCTGCTCGCAGGTGGAGAGTGACGTGGTCAACAAACGTGGCCATGGGGGTGCCCCTTCCAGGTGGCAAAAAGCTCAGTGGTGCGTAAATCATTGGTGCTATGCATCTTGTCGTGCGGGTGCCGTGAAACACGCAAAGGGCGAGCCGAAGCCCGCCCTCACGCTTACCGATGTGAAATGCCTAAGCGGCAGCCACCACGATGTTGACAACCTTGCGGCCGCCCTTGGCGCCGAACTCAACCGAGCCGGGCTCGAGAGCGAAGAGCGTGTCGTCGCCACCACGGCCGACGTTGACGCCGGGGTGGAAGTGGGTGCCGCGCTGACGGACGATGATCTCGCCCGCGCTGACAACCTGACCGCCGAAGCGCTTCACGCCGAGGCGCTGGGCGTTGGAGTCGCGACCGTTGCGAGTGGAACTCGCGCCTTTTTTATGTGCCATCTGTTCTGCTCCTCAGGGCCTAGGCGATGCCGGTAACCTGAACGCGAGTGAGCTCCTGACGGTGCCCCTGACGCTTCTTGTACCCGGTCTTGTTCTTGAACTTCTGGATGACGATCTTCGGACCGCGGAGATCGTTCAAAACCTCGGCCGTGACCGTTATCTTGGCCAGTGACTGGGAGTCAGAGGTAATCGTGTCGCCGTCGACGAGAAGCACTGCGGCCAGCTCGACGTTGCCGTCCTTATTGGCTTTGATTCGGTCCATCGTGACGATGGTCCCGACCTCTACCTTTTCCTGCCGCCCACCGGCGCGCACAACTGCGTAAACCACGTTACGTACCTATCTCTGGGGAGCCGTGAGGCCCCGTGATGGAAAGTTACTGCCTTAAACACGCCAAGTCGGCCCGTCGCTCTCAGAAAACCACGGTGATCGCGGGGGCAAAGGCCCGTCGCACACCAAAAGTCAACGTTAGCCGATCCTGCTGCGACGGTCAAACCGAGGCCGGATCATAGAATCGGGTAATGACCGTCTTGATCGACAAGCCGATGTGGCCCGCGCATGGCACCGTCTGGTCCCATCTTGTCAGCGATTCGTCACTGGCCGAACTGCACGCTTTCGCGGCCCGCAACGGAATCCCCCGCCGCGGCTTCGACCTGGACCACTACGACGTACCCGCCCACCGCTATGACGCCCTCGTGGCCTCGGGGGCGCATCCGGTGGACAATCGGGAACTGGTTCTCCGGCTCCGCGCAAGCGGCCTGCGTGTGCGCGGGCGGGACCGATCGGGCAGCGGCTCTCTCCCAGAGTCCTGATCGGGGCCCGAAGCGCTGCCTCGCCGGTTGAAAGAGATCGGGAGACCGGCGACGCCCAGCCCCGTGGGCTGTGCGCCGCCGGTCTCCCGATCGGTTCGATTCGTTCCTGCAGGGATTCTCGTTACTGCTGGGAATCCGGGGCCGTGGTCATGATCGGCTGGGCCGACCCGGTGGATCCGCCGGCCGTCGTCACCCGCCGGCTGCGCGAACGCCCCTGGCCCGGCTGCTTGGGCTCGGGCAGGGCGTCCAGCACCGAGTCCAGCAGCTGGTCGGTGACCTGCTTGCTGACCGTGCGGCGGCTACGGGAGGACTTCTTGACCGGGATGTCCAGGATGGCGACGGGCTCGTCGTCGTCGGGCGCTGCGGCCTCGTGCGCGGCAGGCGCCTCGACCGGGGTCTGCTGCGCGTCCTGCACCGGGGTTTCCGGGGTCACGATGGGCGCTGCGCCCCGCTGGCGGGGCGTGGAGGACGCCCTACGGCTGCGGCGTGCCGACGGTGCAGACGTCTCGGCCGCGACTGCCTCATTCACGGCCTCCTCGATCGGGTTGGCCTCGGCGGCCGGGTTGGCTGATGCGGCGGTCGCCGCGCCGACAGATGACCCGTCGGCTGAGGCCGCGGGGGCGGCCGCCTTCTCCGCGGGAACCGATTCCGGCATCGCCTCAGGCAGGGCAATGATCGGGATCGAGCCGGTCAGGGCGCGCGGGATGGTGCGGGCGGCGATCAGGGCGAGGGCGTGCTTGGCATCCTCGGTGATGCCGTGGGTGCCGTGTCCGGACTTGCCGGCATCGGCCTGAGACGCGTGCACGGCTGCGGAGTTGGTACCGTTTCCGTTTCCGCCGCGGTGCCCGTTGTCGCCGCCGGAATTGGTGCCCGACTTGCTGCGCGGGCGACGCTCCATGGCCGGCTGAGCCGTCTGGCGGTGCTTGAGCACCGGGTCGTGGTGGATGACGATGCCTCGGCCGGCGCAGGCTTCACAGTTCTCGCTAAATGATTCCAGGAGTCCGAGACCGAGCTTTTTGCGGGTCATCTGCACAAGCCCGAGCGAGGTGACCTCGGCGACCTGATGCTTGGTGCGGTCGCGGCTCAGGCATTCGAGCATGCGGCGCAGCACGAGGTCGCGGTTGGTTTCGAGGACCATGTCGATGAAGTCGACGACGATGATGCCGCCGATGTCGCGCAGACGCAGCTGGCGAACGATCTCTTCGGCAGCCTCGAGGTTGTTCTTCGTGACGGTCTCCTCGAGGTTTCCACCAGAGCCGACGAACTTGCCGGTGTTGACATCGACGACGGTCATGGCCTCGGTGCGGTCGATCACGAGGGAGCCACCGGACGGTAGCCAGACCTTGCGGTCGAGGGCCTTCTCGATCTGCTCCGAAATGCGGTGCTCGTCGAAGGCGTCGTTCTCGCCCTCGTAGCGCTCCACGCGCTCCACCAGGTCCGGTGCGACCTGGCGCAGGTAGGCCTCGATGACCTCCCGGGATTCCTCGCCGGAGATGACCATCTTCTGAAAGTCCTCGTTGAAGACATCCCGCACGATCTTGATCAGAAGGTCCGGTTCGCTGTGCAGCAGGGCCGGTGCCTGCACCGTGTCGACCTGCTTGGCGATGGACGCCCACTGCGAGGTGAGCCGGTTGACGTCGAGCGTGAGCTGCTCGTCGGTGGCACCCTCGGCCGCGGTGCGCACGATGACTCCCACGTTCTCGGGCAGAACCTCCTTGAGGATCTTCTTCAAGCGCGCCCGCTCGGTGTCGGGCAACTTGCGGCTGATCCCGTTCATCGAGCCGTTCGGCACGTAGACGAGGTAGCGGCCGGGCAGTGACACCTGGCTGGTGAGTCGCGCACCCTTGTGCCCGATCGGGTCCTTCGTGACCTGCACGAGCACCTTGTCGCCCGGCTTGAGCGCGAGCTCGATGCGCCGAGCCTGGCTGCTGTTGCCGGAGTTCTCGGCGGCAGCCTCCCAGTCGACCTCACCCGAGTACAGCACGGCGTTGCGGCCGCGTCCGATGTCGACGAAGGCTGCTTCCATGCTCGGCAGCACGTTCTGCACCTTGCCCAGGTAGACGTTTCCGATCAGCGAGGCATCCTGATTCTTGGCGACGTAGTGCTCGACCAGCACACCGTCTTCCAGCACCCCGATCTGAATCTTGTTCTGCTTGGCCCGCACGACCATGACCCGGTCGACGGATTCGCGGCGGGCGAGGAACTCGGCCTCGGTGATCACCGGGCGACGGCGCCCGGCATCGCGGCCGTCACGGCGGCGCTGCTTCTTGGCCTCGAGGCGGGTCGACCCCTTGATCCGCTGGGGTTCGGTGATGAGTTCGGGTTCGCGGGGCGTACGCACGCGAACAACGGTGTTCGCGGGGTCGTCGGATCCGGACCGGTTCTCGTCGCCGGTGCGCCGACGGGCGCGACGACGAACGGTCGACGACTCGTCGCCCTCGTCGTCATGGTCCTGACGGATGTCCTGGCCGGTGTCCTGGCGCTGGTCCTGGCGCGCGGTGTCGCGGCGCGCTCCGGTGCGGGCCGGTTGCGGCACGATGACCGGGGCCTGGAACACCAGCGAGGTGGACGGGCGGCGAACCACATCGGCGGTCGGGGTGGGCGGCGGCGTCGGTTCCACGGCAGCGTCCTGTTCTGAGTCGGGGGTTTCGCCGAACGGAGCGGCGGCTGCCGGCTCGGTCACGGCGTCGTCGGTGTGGACGCGGGGTGTCTGCGCTGCTGAAAGCGGCTCGCGCGTCGCCGCAGCGACGTTCTGTGCGGCGTCATTGTGCTGCGCACTGTTGTTCTCAGGCGCGGCCTCCGGAACGGCCACCGGGGTGGCAGCCCTCCGCGAGGTGCGGCGGGTGCCGAATAAACCCTTGCGTTTTTTGATGTTTTCGTTGTCTTCCACCATCACTGGCGCGCTCCTTGACCAGTGTGGGCGACCGCGCCACCCATCCGGCTACTCTCTCGTGCGAGGATCACGCTTGCGCGAAACCCTCGGAAATCCTCGTCGTTCGCAACCGGCTCTTGGCTCTGGCTGCTAATACCTTTGGTCGTGGGACCAATGAATCTGGGCCTTTACGGCCCATTAAGACTTGTATGGCGTCAACTTGAGCGCGGCCCAAGCGACTGTTCCGATTATCGCATGCATTCTCAGGAACACATGCGAGGCACATGACATAATCCAATCGTGCCCCACAACCCGCCCGTCAAGCGCCCCATCGGGCTCGCCATCTTCTTCATCATCGGTGGTTTGATCGCCCTCACCGCGGCTTTCCTCCTGACCGTCGACAAGTTCGCGATCCTCGAGGACCCGCAGGCCCAGCTTTCCTGCAACTTCAGTGTGCTGGTGGGCTGCAGCACCAACCTGGGATCGTGGCAGGGTGCCATCTTCGGTTTCCCCAACCCGGTGATCGGCTTGATGGCCTGGCCGGTCGTCATCGCGATCGGCGCCGCGATCCTGGCCGGGGCGCGGTTAGCCCGCTGGTTCTGGATCGCGCTGAACGTGGGCGTCACCGGCGCCCTCGCGTTCGTGATCTGGCTGATGGCGCAGAGCTTCTTCGAGCTCGACGTGCTCTGCCCGTGGTGCATGGTGACCTGGACGGTCACGATCCCAATGTTCCTAGCCGTGACGCTGCACAACCTCACGGCGGGCAACCTCCCAGCGGGGCCGCGCGTGCGGCGCCTGGCATCCGTCGCCTCCTCCTGGATCATCGTGATCACGATCGTCTGCTATCTGATCGCCGCCGTCATCGCCCAGGTCGAGATGGACTTCCTGAACCGCCTGTAATGGCGACCCTGCCCCCGTCCGGTTGAGACCCGGTGGTCGAGCTCCGGTGACGTGGCGGCCGGAGGTTGCCGCTCCGGGCATCCGTGGCGGTTGCTAACCTCGGAGATTTTTGCGACACGCCGCTCACGGCGCCAAAACCGGTGTGTCTCAAAAATTTCCGCGTTTATGTGACGACGGATGCGTGCTGCGCGCCCCGCGACGGCTGTTCCCTTTCCACCACAATGCGCGTTTGATCAAGTTATCCACAGGGCGCTGACGGGTGCCGATCTGGGGCATGGAATGTCAGTGGCTGCCCGTAACGTTTTTCTCATGGAGTCCCCATACAGTGAGCAGCTAGAACGCCTGGGTCGTCACTTCGACGCCATCCGGGAGACCCAGGCGGACGCCGCCCTGGGTCGACGCCCACCTGGCCGAACAGGTCGATCAGGCCCGCCGGTTCGCCGAAGCCCTGGCCCGCGACGCGGCCCAGGCAGCCAAAGACAAGGCCAGGGAGGGACCCCGGCCGGGGCGGGGGGTTACACAACCACCGGGTTTCGACCGGCAGAGCCATCGGCCGGCTCAGCCAGCACCGCGGCTCAGCGCGTGGTTACGGTTCCGCCGAGAGAGGCGACCGCCCGCAGCAGTCGGGGACCCTCGGCGACCCAGGCCACGAGCATCACGACCAGGGATGCGGCGAAGATCCAGAATCCGGTCCAGCCGTCGTCGCTCTGCGCCGCGTACATGTGGTTCAGGTTGCGCAGGGCACCGGTGGCGAACACCAGCGTGACGTGGATCACGATGAATGCAAGGAAAAAGACCATCACGCCCACGTGCACGGCCCTGGTCGGGCGCAGCGGAAACAGTTCTCCAAGCCGGCGCGACGTGCAGAGCGGTGACAGACGGATGCCCGAGGCCAAGGCGAGCGGCGCGGCCACGAACACGATGCTGAAGTAGCTCAGAGTTTGTAGCGCGTTGTAGTTCACCCAGCCGTCGGTGACCGGCCAGTCCAGCGAGGCGTACTGGAGGGCGGCCGAGAGCGCATTCGGAATGATGTCCCAGCTGACCGGCACGATGCGCACCCACTGACCGGTGACGAACAGCAGCACGTAGAAGACGATCCCGTTGAGTACCCAAAGGGCATCCACCGCGAGGTGCAGCCAGAGGTTGATGCCCAGCCGGCGGGGGGCACGTCGGGTTCGAAAAAGGCCGGTGTTGCGCCGGGTCCAGAACATGCTCGGGCGCCCGGCCGTGCGGATCTGCCAACCCGAACGCACGATGAAGAGCAGGAAGAAAACATTCAGGCCGTGCTGCCACGCCAGCCACGCGGGGAAGCCGACGGGGGCCCACGACGGCAACGGCGAGGCCCCCGGGAAGTCGACCAAGAACTCCTGCGCCATCGGCAGGGAACGGATGCCCCGGGCGGCGAGCACGACGGCGACCAGCAGGATGATCGCCAGCGGGATTGCCCAGACCAGATTGAACCAGGGGTTCCGGGCATGCGGCATGGTGAGGCTTTCTAGTCAGACGAATCAAAGAGGATGTCGGCACATGCTCAGCGGGGCTCTGCCATCATCGGCCATTCTGCGACAGCGGTGCGCTTGGTGCACAAAGCAACGACATCTGGTACCGACGAGGACAGCCGCCTCCAAGCATCCGGTCAGTGGCTGTTCCCCGGTCGGTACGGGTCAGTCGAACCAGAGGGCCAGTTCGCGGTCGGCCGACTCGGGCGAGTCGGAGCCGTGCACGAGGTTCTGCTGCTCCTTGGTGCCCCAGTCTCGGCCGAAGTCGCCGCGGATGGTGCCGGGAGCCGCGGTGGTCGGGTCGGTTGTGCCGGCCAGGGAGCGGAAGCCCTCGATCACGCGTTCGCCGGCGATGCGCAGCACGAGGATCGGACCGCTTTCCATGAACTCCACGAGAGGTTCGAAGAACGGCTTGCCCTGGTGCTCGGCGTAATGCTCGGCCAGCAGGGACCTGTCGGCCTGCACGAGCTTCGCGTCGACGAGGGAGTACCCCTTCTGCTCAATGCGACGCAGGATCTCGCCGGAGAGGTTGCGGGCAACGCCATCCGGTTTGACCAATACGAGCGTTTCCTGGACCTGGGTGCTCATGAGTTCTCCTTCTCGTTGTTCTCGTTGTTGGGAAAGTTCTGGTTCTGGTTGTCGATCCGGGAGCCGGCGATCATGCAGTACGTCCACATGGCGGCGAACATGCCGCCGACGAAGAACATGGCCGGATTGAGGAAGCCGGCGGCCACCATGATCAGCTGGAGGATCCAGCCGACCACGTAGGCCCACTCGTAACGGAGCAGCGCGAGCACGGCGACCATGGCCAGCCCCAGCACGGCTCCCCCGCCGAGGGCGAGCCACGGCGGCAACGCCTGCAAACCGAAGATCACCAGGGCGGCGAGGGCAACCACGATGACCTCGAAGCCGAGCACGATCGTCGCGAGCGTGCGCTTCACCGAGCGGGGAGCGGACGTCATTTCGCCAGCCATTCCCGTGCGTCGGCCAGAATGATGGCTTCGCCGACGAGGGTGATCGACCCGGTCACGATCACAGCCCGCTTGGGCGACTCGAGGGCCCAGTCCCTGGCGGAGTCGAGGGCCTGCGCGAGGTCGTCGAACCGGACGGTTGTCTCCTCGCTGCCGAGGTCGGCGATCAGATCGGCGAGGTCGTCGACGCCGATCGCGCGCTCGGACTGCGACTGTGTGACGTGGAACCGCACCACCTTGGACTGCAGCGCGGTGATGATGCCGGTCGCATCCTTGTCGGTGAGGATGCCCACCACGGCCACAATCTCGTCGAAGTCGAAGTAGTCGGCCAGTGCAGTGCTGAGGGCGGCCGCTCCGTGCGGATTGTGCGCGGCATCCACCAGGACGGTCGGTGCGATTCCGATCAGTTGCAGGCGTCCGGGCGAGGTGACCTGCGCGAGGCCCTCCTCGACCAGGTCATGCGAGAGCGCCGTGGTGCCGGCCCCGAGGAAGGACTCGACGGCGGCGATCGCGACGGCCGCATTCTGCGCCTGGTGCGTGCCGTACAGCGGCAGGAACAGGTCCGAGTAGGTGCCGGCGAGGCCGCGCACCGAGATGAGCTGCCCGCCCACGGCTACCTGGTTTTTGAGCAGGACGAAATCCTCGCCCTCACTGGCCAGGGTCGATTCGGTCAGCTCGGCGGCCCGCTCGAGTTCGGCCTGCGCCGCCTCGCCCTGCCGGGCGGAGACCACGGCGGCGGACGGCTTGATGATGCCGGCCTTGGTGCGGGCGATCTCGGCGATCGTGTTGCCGAGGCGGAGCGTGTGGTCGAGGGCGATGGGCGTGAACACGGCCACCTGCCCGTCGGCGACGTTGGTGGAATCCCACTCGCCGCCCATGCCGACCTCGATCACGGCGACGTCGACGGGGGCGTCGGCGAAGCAGGCGAAGGCCAGCACGGTGAGCGCCTCGAAGAAGGTGAGCACGTCGTCGCCTGCCGCCTCGAGCTCCGCGTCGACCATGGCCAGGAAGGGTTCGATGTCGGCCCAGTTCGCGGCCAGGGCCTCATCGGTGATGAACTCCCCGTCGATCACGATGCGCTCGTTGAGCCGCACCAGGTGCGGGCTCGTCATCAGTCCGGTGCGCAGCCCGTAGGCGCGCACGATGCTCTCGGTGATGCGGCTCGTGCTGGTCTTGCCGTTGGTGCCGGTGATATGGATCACCGGGTAGACGGTCTGAGGGTCACCCAGCAGTTCGAGCGCCCGCCGGGTCGGGGCCAGACGCGGCTTCGGCGCACCCTCGCCCACGCGGGCGAGGAGGGCGGCGAAGACGGCGTCCCCGGCCTCACGGCCGGCGTCGGAGGACTGGCGCGGCCTCTTCGATCCGGGCTCCTTCGATCCGGGCTTCTTCGATCCGGGCTTCTTGGGTTCAGACATGGACGAGTCCGTCCTCTCGGGCGACGGCGACCAGGACGGTCCCCCGGTTGGCATAGTGACCAGCCTCGTAAAGCACGTAGTGCTCGACGGGGAAGCCGACCAGGCTCTGCAGCCATTCGGACGGCAGACCGTGCGCCAGGCTGTCATCGGACACCTCGGTGGCCACATGGGTGGCGAACCGGAGGGTCAGGGTCTCCGCAGCGACGTCGACGCCGGCCGCAAGGGCGAAGGTCGCGGCGTCCTCGGCGGAGTAGAAGACGAGGTCGAGACGGATGCGGTCGCTCACTTCGAATCCGGCCGACTTGCGGGTGTCCTGCACGGCGCGGATCAGGTCGCGGGCGAAGCCCTCCGCCTCGAGTTCCGGGGTGGTCTGCGTCTCCAGCAGCACGAAACCGCCGCCCGCCAGGAGCGCCAGAGCCGGGGCATCCGCCGCCGTGTCGTCAGCGACGGCGGAACCGTCGGCCGGACCGGTCTGCAGCACGAGTTCGTACTCCCCCGCGGCGAGCGAGGTACCGCCGGCGGTGACTACGCCGTCGGTTTCGCTCCAGTCGCCGGCGCGGGCGGCCTTGATGACCTGCTGCACCTGCTTGCCGAGTCGCGGGCCGGCTGCCCGGGCGTTCACGGTGAGCCGGGAGGTGATGCCGTAGGCGCTCGCGCTGTCGTCGGCCAGTTCGACCAAACGCACGCTCTTCACATTCAGCTCGTCGCGCAGGATGCCCTCGAACGGGGCCAGGGCCGCCGTGTCGGTGGTGACCACGGTCAGAGTGGCCAGCGGCAGACGCACGCGCAGCCCGGACTGCTTGCGCAGTGACAGCACGGTGGAGCTGATGGTGCGCACCTGGTCCATCGCGGTGACGAGAACGGCATCGGCCGGGAACAATTCGGCGTCGGGCCAGTCGGTCAGGTGCACGCTGCGACCGCCGGTGAGGCCCTGCCAGATACGCTCGGTGACGAGCGGGAGCATCGGGGCGGCCACCCGCGTCACCGTTTCGAGCACGGTGTAGAGCGTGTCGAAAGCCTCGTTTGCGGTGGATGAGACCGTCGAGACCGAGACCGAGACAGAGGCCCCGGCGCCGGCCCAGAACCGGTCGCGCGAGCGGCGAACGTACCAGTTGGTGAGCACGTCGGCGAAGTCCCGGATTCGAGCGGTCGCCTGGGTGCTGTCGAGGTTCTCGAGGTCGGCAGTGACTTCCACGATCAGATCGCGGGTCTTGGCCAGCAGGTAGCGGTCGAGCACGTCGGTCGAGTCGGTGCGCCAGGTGGCGTCGTAGCCGTTCTCCCCGGACGCGTTGGCGTAGAGGGAGAAGAAGTACCAGGTGCTCCAGAGCGGGAGCATAACCTGGCGGGTACCCTCGCGGATGCCCTCCTCGGTGACGATCAGGTTGCCACCGCGCAGCACGGAGGAGCTCATCAGGAACCAGCGCATGGCATCTGAGCCGTCCCGGTCGAACACCTCGTTCACGTCGGGATAGTTGCGCAGCGACTTGGACATCTTCTGGCCGTCGTTGCCGAGCACGATGCCGTGGCTGACCACGTTCTTGAAGGCCGGACGGTCGAACAGGGCGGTGGAGAGCGTGTGCAGCATGTAGAACCAGCCGCGGGTCTGGCCGATGTACTCCACGATGAAGTCGGCCGGGTTGTGGCTGTCGAACCAGTCGGCGTTCTCGAACGGGTAGTGCACCTGCGCGAACGGCATCGAGCCGGAGTCGAACCAGACGTCGAGCACATCCGTGATGCGCCGCATGGTGGACCGCCCGGTGGGGTCGTCGGGGTTGGGTCGGGTGAGCGCGTCGATATAGGGGCGGTGAAGGTCGGTGGGGCGCACGCCGAAGTCCGCCTCGAGCTCGTCGAGCGAGCCGTAGACGTCGACGCGCGGATAGTCGGGGTTGTCGCTCTTCCAGACCGGGATGGGCGAACCCCAGTACCGGTTGCGGCTGATCGACCAGTCGCGGGCGTTGCCGATCCACTTGCCGAACTGGCCGTCCTTGACGTTCTCCGGCACCCAATTGATGTCCTGGTTCAGGTCCACCAGACGGTCGCGGAAGTCCGTGACGCGCACGAACCAGCTCGACACGGCCTTGTAGATCAGCGGGTTGCGGCAGCGCCAGCAGTGCGGGTAGGAGTGCTCGTAGCTGGCCTGGCGCAGCAGGCGCCCCTCATTCTTGATCAGCTGGGTGAGCGGCTTGTTCGCGTCGCTCCAGAGCTGGCCGGCGACCTCGGGCACGTCGGAGAGGAACTTGCCGCCCGCGTCGAGGGAGATGATCACCGGGATGCCGGCGGCCACGGAGATCTTCTGGTCCTCCTCGCCGTAGGCGGGCGCCTGGTGCACGATGCCGGTTCCGTCGGCGGTGGTGACGTAGTCTGCCACGACGACGGTCCAGGCGTTCTCGGTGCCCCAGACCGCGGTGTCGGCGTAGTAGTCGAAGAGGCGGTCGTAGCTGACGCCCTCCAGGGCGCTGCCGAGAACCGTGCGGGAGATCGCCGCGGTCGCCTCTGCCGCCGAGTCGTAGCCGAGGTCCTTGGCGTAGTTGCCGACCAGGTCGATCGCGATCAGGTATTCGGCGCCGAAAACCTCGGTGGTTGCGACGGATGCCGCGGCATCCGCCCCGGAAACGGCCTCCCGCAGCACGGTGGCGTCCGGTGTGCCGTTCGGCCCGGCCGGCACGACGGCATAGACGATCTCCGGGCCCACGGCGAGCGCCAGGTTCGTCGGGAGGGTCCAGGGGGTGGTCGTCCAGGCCAGGGCGCGCACGGCGGTCAGCCCGAGGGCTTCGGCCTTGGCGCCGACCAGCGGGAAGGTGACCGTGACGGTCTGGTCCTGGCGCATCTTGTAGACGTCGTCGTCCATGCGCAGTTCGTGGTTGGACAGCGGTGTCTGGTCGCGCCAACAGTACGGCAGCACCCGGTAGCCCTCGTAGGCCAGGCCCTTGTCGTGCAGGCGCTTGAAGGCCCAGATCACGGACTCCATGAAGGTGATGTCGAGCGTCTTGTAGTCGTTCTCGAAGTCGACCCAGCGCGCCTGGCGGGTGACGTACTCCTCCCACACCTTGGTGTACTTGAGCACGGAGCTGCGGGCGACGGCGTTGAAGGCCCCGATGCCCATCTTCTCGATCTCGCTCTTGTCGGTGATGCCGAGCTCGCGTTCGGCTTCGAGCTCGGCCGGCAAGCCGTGCGTGTCCCAGCCGAACCGGCGGTGCACCTGCTTGCCGCGCATGGTCTGGAAGCGCGGGAAGAGGTCCTTCGCGTACCCGGTCAGCAGGTGGCCGTAGTGCGGCAGCCCGTTGGCGAACGGCGGGCCGTCATAGAAGACCCACTCGGGGGCATCCGCACGGTTGTCGATCGACGCCTGGAAGGTGCCGTCGGCTTTCCAGAACGCGAGCACCTCGGTTTCGATCTGGGGAAAGTTCGGTGAGGGCACGATGCCGCCGGGTTGGGCGGGAGAAGCGGACTGCTGGCCTTTGGGGTACGTCATGTCTCTCCTGGACGAGTCGGGCAGGTTGTGTCATTCACAGATCTGCCCCTGTTCCACGAGGACGCCGACTCCGAACGGGATTCGCCGCGGTACCACCTCGCTTGTCTCCCGGAGCCGAGGCTTCGGAAAACCGCTTGTTCTGAGGCTGTGACGGGCCCGACCCGTTCGGTTCTACTGAGAACCGCCGCGAGGGTGGTTGCCGTTCTTCCGAAGACTCACCGGTGATAGCCGGATCACAGTCCTACTTGAAAAGTCTACCCTGCGCCTAACCCCGGGTGTACAGCGCGCGGTGCCCGCACACGTCTGCTCAGCGAACAGCTCTCCTGTGTTCTACGATGGTCCTCAATCATTTTATTTGTGGACCCCGTCCAACACGTGCCCGAGGCCCCTAATCTTGCGGGTCCAGCAGGTGCACACTCGGCCCATCGGGCGCCGCGGAAAGAGACCCATAATGCACACTTCGGGGTACACCCATCGCACAGCGCGCACCCTGACCGGGCTGGTCGGCCTCGCCGCCACCGGCATCCTGCTCACCGGCTGCGCCACCGCTGAGTCCCCCGAAGCCACCCGGCCTCTCACCGGCGGCACGTTGACCTACGCATCCGGCGACGCCGAGCCCACCTGCCTGGACCCGCACGTGGGCGGCAACTACCCGCAGGCCCTGGTCAGCACGCAGTACCTTGAGTCGCTTGTGTCCCGCAACGCGGACGGTGAGATCATCCCCTGGCTGGCAGATTCGTGGACCGAGAGCGCCGACGGGCTGGCCTGGGACTTCACGCTCGCCGCCGGCGTGAGTTTCACCGACGGCACCCCGCTCGACGCCGCCGCCGTGCAGGCGAATATCGCGCACATCCAAGACCCGGAAACGGCCTCGTCGACCGGCTACCTCGCTCTGGGGAAGGTCACCGGCACCGACGCGGTCTCCACCAACGTTGTGCGCCTTACGCTCAGCGAACCCGACAGCGCCCTGCTCGAATCCCTGTCACAGCCGTGGCTGGCGATCGAATCGCCCACCGCGCTGGCCCGGAGCCAGGACGAGAACTGCGCCTCCCCGGTCGGCACCGGCCCCTTCCAGGTCGAGAAGTGGGTACAGCAGGAATCGATCACCCTGGTGCGGAACGAGAAGTACAACTCCCCGCCCGCGGATGCCGCGCACACCGGGCCTGCCTACCTCGACTCCATCGTCTGGCGCTTCATCCCCGACTCCGCGTCCCGCTACGCGGCTCTGCAGTCCGGCGACGCCGACGTGATCGACAACGCCCAGCCCGACACCATCGTGCAGGCCGAGAAGAGCGACACCATCGTGCACCTCGACGCCCCTCGCCCGGGTGCCTCGAACCGAATCGAACTGAACTCCGGCCGCGCGCCCTTCAACGACCCGCTCGTGCGGGAGGCGTTCATCCGCTCGGCGAATGTCGACGACGCCGTCACCAGCCTCTTCCGGGGCACGGCCGAGCGCTCCTACTCCGCCCTCTCCAGCGTCGAACCCCTCGCCGTGTCGGGCCCGGACCTGTTCGCGTACGACCCTGAGGCCGCCTCGGACCTCCTCGATTCCGCCGGCTGGACCGAGCGTGATTCCAACGGTTACCGGGTGAAAGACGGCGTGCGCCTCACGGTCGACTTCCCGGTGAGTACGAACCAGTCCATTCCGGCGGAGCAGTCCCTGTTCGAGCAGATCCAGGCCACCGCGAAGAAGACCGGCTTCGAGGTTCTGCTCAGCCCGATGGACCTCTCCAGTTGGTACACCGCGCTGGGCGAGAACGACTACGACGCCGTCAGCGCGCCGTACACGAAGGTCGGACCCGACGTTCTGCGCATCCTCTTCCACTCCGACGGGATCACCCCGGCACCCAGCGGCTACTTCGCCAACCACGCCCAGGTGAACGACCCGGCCATCGACGCCCTACTCACCCAGGCCGGCCAGGTGACGGATGCCGATGAACGCGCCGCCCTCTACGCCGACGCGCAGAACCAGGTGCTCGCGGGCTTCTACATCCTGCCGCTCTTCGACCAGCAGAACCACTACCTGCTCGGCACCGATGTGGTGGGCGCGCGGGCGCTGCCGACCGTGTCGACGCCCACGTTCTACGATGCGTGGCTGAAGTAGCGCGGGCAGCCCGGGTCGTCCTGGCCCGCCTGGGAGGGGCGGTGCTGGTGCTCTGGATGGTGGCCACGCTCACCTTTTTCGCCATCCGTCTGATTCCCGGAGACCCGGCCGAGGCCATCCTGGGTGGCCCCGGCTCGCAGACCTCCCCGGAGGCGCTCGCCGCGGTGCGGGCGGAATACGGGCTCGACCAGCCCGTGCTCGTGCAGTACCTGGCACAGTTGGCTCGCCTGGCCACCGGGGATCTTGGCCGCTCCTACTCACTGGACCAGGACGTCGCCCCGCTCCTGGTCGGCCAGCTCGGCGGCACCCTGCTGCTGGCCGTGCTCGCCCTCGCTGTGGCCTGGCTGCTCGCCCTCGGGCTGGCCACCTGGTCGACCCGCGGCGGGCGCGTCGCCTGGTACCTGGGCTCCGGTCTGGAGATCGTGGCTGCCGCGCTCCCTCACTTCTGGCTCGCGACGGCGCTGATCGTGTTGTTCAGCGTCTGGCTGGGCTGGCTGCCGCCGATCAGTACCTCCGGGGTTTCCGGGCTGGTGCTGCCGGTGCTCACCCTCGCCGTGCCGCTGGCCGGGTTCCTTGGCCAGATCATGCGGGAGTCCCTGCTCACCGCGCTGGAATCCCCATTCGTGCTCTCCGCCCGCGCCCGGGGCGAGAGCGAACGCGGGGTGCGCTGGGTGCACGTGATCCGGCACGCGTCACTGCCGGCGATCAGCCTCTCCGGCTGGGCATTCGGCTCCCTGATCAGCGGGGCAGTGGTGGTCGAGACCATCTTCGCCCGGCCGGGCCTCGGCCGCACGCTTCTGAACGCGGTGACCGTGCGCGACGTGCCGGTCGTGGTTGGTGCTGTGCTGATCGTGGCCGTCGGGTACATCCTGATGACCCTGTTCACCGATTTGGCCCAGCGCATCGCCGACCCGAGGCTGCGGGCACGATGAGCGACCTCGAGATCCAGGCCGGGCTGGGCCGGTCGCCGCGCACCGGCGCGCCCCAGTCGCCGCGCGCGCCCCGCATTCGCCGGTTCGGCGTGGCCGAGGTCCTGGCGGGCCTGTTCGCGCTGTTCCTGGTCACGGCGGCATTGTTCCCCGCGCTCGTAGCGCCCGGCGACCCGCTCGGGATCGACCCGCTGTCCGCGTTTCAGACCCCCTCACCCGCGCACTGGTTCGGCACCGACGAGTCCGGCCGGGACATCTATACCCGGGTCAGCCACGGCACCGGCAGCTCCCTGCTGATCGGCACCCTCGCCACCGTGATCGGCCTCGGCCTGGGCCTCGTGCTCGGCACCCTGGCCGGTATGCTCGGCCCGGTCGTGGACTTCACCGTGAACCGGTTCCTCGAGGTGCTGTTCGCGTTCCCCGGCCTGCTGCTGGCCCTGCTCTTCATCCTGATCTTCGGGCCGGGCGTTGCCACGGCGACCATCGCCGTGGGCCTGGCGACCGCTCCCGGCTACGCCCGCATCATCCGCGGCCAGCTCTTGTCGGTGCGGTCATCGGCCTTCGTCGAGGCGGCGACCGTGCTCGGGCGCAGCCCCGTCCAGATCCTGATGCGCCACATCCTGCCGAACACGCTCGCGCCGCTGTTCGTGCTCGGCACCCTCGGCATCGGTCAGGCCATCGTCTGGGCGTCGGCGCTGAGCTACCTCGGCCTGGGCTCGGCGCCGCCCGCCGCGGAGTGGGGCGCGATGCTCTCCGCCGGGCGCACCTACATCGGCTCGGCCTGGTGGATGAGCTTCTTCCCCGGGCTGTTCATCGTGCTGACGGCGGTATCGGCCACGGCGCTCGGTCGCGGCATCGAGCGACGGGTGAGGCGCGCGTGAGTGACGAGAGCGGCGTGGGCGCTTCGGTGGGCGCGCCAGACGAGGGTGACGGCGGGGTTGCCCCGGCCGTGCGGGTGCAGAACCTCGTCGTGGGCTTTGGACCGCAAAATGATACCGACCCGGTGCTGAACGGCGTCTCGTTCGAGGTGGCCCCCGGGGAATGCCTGGCCCTGGTGGGAGAGTCAGGCTCGGGCAAGAGCGTCACCGCGCGCAGCCTGCTCGGCCTGGCCGGCGACAACGCCTGGGTGCGCGCCGACGAGCTGAGCCTCGCAGGCTCCGACGTGCGCGGACTCTCCGAGCAGAGCTGGCGCCGGCGGCGCGGCCGCGACGTGGGCCTGGTGCTGCAGGATGCCCTGGTGTCGCTGGACCCGCTGCGCCCGGTGGGCCGGGAGATCGCCGACTCGCTGCGACTGCACACCCGCCTCGGTGCAGCGGCGCGCCACGCCCGGGTGCTCGAGGTGCTGGCCCGGGTGGGCCTGTCCGACGCCGGCAACTCTGTGCGGAAGCGCGCGGGCGAACTCTCCGGCGGCCAGCGCCAGCGCGCCCTGATCGCGGCCGCGATCGCCCTGGACCCGCCACTGCTGATCGCCGACGAGCCCACGACGGCGCTCGACGTCACGGTGCAGGCACAAATCCTGGAGCTGCTGACGGGTCTGAAACTCGCCGGCACCGGCATCCTGCTGATCAGCCACGACCTGGCCGTCGTCGGCCGCATCGCCGACCGGATCGCTGTGCTGAGCGAGGGACGGATCGTGGAACAGGGACCGGCGCACGCGATTCTGACCCGGCCGGAGCATCCGGTCACCCGGCAGATGCTCGCCGCGATCCCGGTCGACAAGCCGCGCGGGCTGCGCCTCAGCCCGCGGGCCGCGGCCCCGGTGTCGCCCGCCGCCGCGCCCTTTCTCGCTCTCTCAGATCGTGCCGACCCTGTCGCTCCCCGCAATACGGTGCTGGAGGCCACCGGCCTGGTCAAGCGCTTCACCCGGCCCGACGGCACCGAGCAGCTCGCGGTCGACGGGGTCTCGTTCCGGCTCGAACGCGGCACGACGCTCGGCATCGTCGGCGAGTCCGGCTCCGGTAAAACCACGACGGCCCGCCTCGCGCTGGCGCTGACCCGGCCGGACGCCGGCGAGGTGCGGGTGCTCGGGCAGCCGTTCAGCGCCGCCTCGGAGAAGGAACGGCGGCTCCTGCGGCCCCGGCTTGGTGCGGTCTATCAGGATGCGCTCAGCTCCTTCGACCCGCGGCTGAGCGTCGAGCAGGTGCTCCGGGACGCGGTCGGCGGCGGGCGCACCGGGCGCGGCGCGGCATCCGCCTCGGCTGCCACTGCTGCCACTGCCTCGGCTGCCGACCGGCTGCGCGTGCTGGCGCTGCTCGACGCGGTGGGTCTGCCGCAGGGGCTGCTTGGCCGGCGGCCGCTGTCCCTCTCCGGCGGGCAGCGGCAGCGGGTGAGCATCGCCCGGGCGCTGGCGTCGGGGCCGCAGATCCTGATCTGCGACGAGCCCGTGTCGTCCCTCGACGTGACCGTGCAGGCCCAGGTGCTCGACCTCCTCGACGAGCTGCAGCGGAACCTGGGCCTCAGCCTGCTGTTCATCTCCCACGACCTCGGGGTGATCCAGCACGTCAGCGACCAGGTCGCCGTAATGCTGGACGGCCGTATCGTCGAAACCGGCGCAACGGCCCGGGTCTTCGCCGCGCCGGAGCATCCGTACACGCAGACCATGCTCGGCGCGGTCCCCCGGATCGGGTTCTGACCCTCGAGCAACTCCGTACCGAACGAATTCGACGGAGATTTTGCCCGAAACGCCTTGTTTAAAACCCGAGAACCGGCTCCCAGAGCAAAATCTCCGTCGAATTGGTTAGACCACCGCCTGATACGGGGGCTCACCCTTTTAGTTGACGTGCAGCACCACCGGCGGCTCCACCTCGCCGCGCCATGCCTCGATGCCCTCCTTGATCGCGAACCCGGCGATCACGAGGGCGGCGAGCGAGTCCGCCCAGGCCCAGCCGAGGAGCGCGTTGGCCGCCAGCCCGAGCAGCATCGACCCGGACAGCCACGCGCAGAGCAGCAGCTGCCGGGCGTCGGCGATCACGCTGGCACTGCCGAGCTCCGCGCCGGTCCGGCGCTCCACGCCTGCCACCCCGGGCATGATCACGAGGCTGAGGCACGCGATGACGATGCCCAGCGGGCTGGGCGCCGCCTCGACAACCCCGGCGAAGCTCAGGCCGGCGGCCAGGATCACGTACCCGGCGAGGGTGAAGAACGCGATCGCGATGGCGCGGAGGGCCGGTTTCTGCCAGCGCTCAGGATCGCGACGGGAGAACTGCCACGCGATGACCGCGGCGGAGAGCACCTCGATGACGGAGTCCAGGCCGAAGGCGATCAGGGCGGTCGAGGATGCCGCGGCGCCCGCCACGATCGAGGCGACGGCCTCGAGCACGTTGTAGCCGATCGTGAAACCCACGATCCAGCGCACCGTGCGGCGCAGCACCGTGCGACGGGCCTCGGACAGTGTTCCCGGGTCATCCATGGCACCCCTTCCCGCTCCAATCCTGCCACTCACGGCGAGGCCCGGCCGGGCGCTGCAGGCGCTCCGGCAGCCTGGTGACGGCCGGAGTCGGCGGACGACGGGGCATCCGGTAAGTTGGATAAGGCCCAATACTCAGGCACTTCACCAACGACACGGTGCCGCACAGATCGAATCGGAGAAACATGACCGCCGCCAACGTTCCGGAAAAACCGGCCCTTGAAGGCCTCGAAACCAAGTGGGGCGGCTCGTGGGAAGAGGCCGGCACCTACCGTTTCGACCGTGACTCGGCCACGCGGGAGCGTATCTTCTCCATCGATACCCCGCCGCCGACCGCTTCCGGCTCCCTGCACATCGGCCACGTCTTCTCTTACACCCACACGGATGTCATCGCCCGCTTCCAGCGGATGCGCGGCAAGAGCGTCTTCTACCCGATGGGCTGGGACGACAACGGCCTGCCCACCGAGCGGCGCGTGCAAAACTACTACGGCGTGCGCTGCGATCCGTCGCTGCCCTACGCCACCGAGTTCACCGCCCCGTTCGAGGGCGGAGACGGCAAAAGCACCAAAGCCGCCGACCAGCTGCCGATCAGCCGCCGCAACTTCATCGAGCTGTGCGAGCGCCTCACCATCGAGGACGAGAAGCAGTTCGAGGCCGTTTGGCGCATGCTGGGCCTGAGCGTCGACTGGGCCCAGACCTACCGCACGATCGGCAATGACTCCCTGGTCACCTCCCAGTCCGCCTTCATCGGTAACGTCGAGCGCGGTGAGGCCTACCAGGCCATGGCCCCCACCCTCTGGGACGTCACCTTCCGCACCGCGGTCGCCCAGGCCGAGCTCGAAGACAAGGAGATGCCGGCGTTCTACCACCGGGTCGCCTTCGCCAAGCCCGATGGCGGCGCCATCGAGATCGAGACCACCCGCCCGGAACTGCTGCCGGCCTGTGTCGCGCTCGTGGCGCATCCGGACGATGAGCGCTACCAGGCGCTGTTCGGCACGACCGTGCGCACCCCCCTCTTCGACGTGGAAGTGCCGATCCTGGCCCACCACCTCGCGCAGAAGGACAAGGGCAGTGGCATCGCCATGATCTGCACGTTCGGCGACGTCACCGATGTGATCTGGTGGCGTGAACTCGACCTTCCGAACCGCGCCATCATGGGCTTTGACGGCCGCATCATCGCCGAGGCGCCCGAGGCGATCACAAGCGAGGCCGGACAGGCCGCGTACGCGCAGCTGGCCGGCAAGACCGTCTTCTCCGCCAAGGCAGCCGTGGTCGACTTGCTCCGCATCGGCGGCGACCTGATCGGCGAGCCCCGCGCGATCGTGCACCCGGTCAAGTTCTTCGAGAAGGGCGACAAACCGCTCGAGATCGTGTCGACCCGTCAGTGGTATATCCGCAACGGCGCTCGGGACGAGGAGCTGCGCGCCCGCCTGTTCACGCACGGTACCGACCTGCAGTGGCACCCGGAGTTCATGCGTGTGCGCTACGAGAACTGGGTCAACGGCCTCACCGGCGACTGGCTCGTCTCCCGCCAGCGCTTCTTCGGCGTTCCGCTGCCGATCTGGTACCCGCTGGATGCCGACGCGAACCCGCTCTTCGACCAGCCCATCGTCGCCACCCGCGAGACGCTCCCGGTCGACCCGTCCTCCGACACCGCCCCGGGCTTTGCCGCCGAGCAGCGCGGCCAGGCGAACGGCTTCGTCGGCGAGGTCGACGTGATGGACACCTGGGCGACCTCCTCCCTGACCCCGCAGCTGGCGGGCGGCTGGGAGCGCGACCCCGCACTGTTCGATCTCGTCTACCCGTACTCGCTGCGCCCGCAGGGCCAGGACATCATCCGCACCTGGCTGTTCTCCACCCTGCTGCGCTCCGAGCTGGAACACGGCGTCTCGCCGTGGCAGCACGCAGCCCTGTCCGGCTTCATCGTCGACCCCGACCGTAAGAAGATGTCCAAGTCCAAGGGCAATGTGGTCACCCCGGCAGACATGCTCGAGCAGCACGGTTCGGATGCCGTGCGCTACTGGGCCGCGTCGTCGCGCCTCGGCACCGACGCGGCCTTCGACCCCAAGAACCCGACCCAGATCAAAATCGGCCGTCGCCTGGCGATCAAGATCCTGAACGCGTCAAAGTTCATCCTTGCCTTCGACGGCGCCGCCGACGCCCCCGTGACCGAGCCGCTCGACCAGAGCATGCTCGCTCGGCTCAGCGTCGTCGTCGGCCACGCCACCGCCGCGATCGAGGGCTACGACCACGCACGTGCGCTGGAACTCACCGAGAGCTTCTTCTGGACGTTCTGCGACGACTACCTCGAACTGGTCAAAGAGCGCGCGTACGGCGAAGCGGGAGCCGGCCAGGCTTCGGCCGTCGCCGCCCTGCGCACCGCCCTGGCCACCCAGCTGCGCCTCTTCGCCCCGTTCGTGCCGTTCGCGACCGAGGAAGCCTGGTCCTGGTCCAACGAGGGGTCCATCCACCGTACCCCCTGGCCCGTTCAGACCGAGCTCGGCGGAGGGCAGGGCGGCAACGTGGCCCTGCTGGACCTGTGCAGCCGGGCGCTGACCGGCATCCGCCGCGCGAAAACGGATGCCAAGGCATCCCAGAAATCCGCCGTTGTTTCTGCTGTAATTAGCGGTACGGCTGCAGAGATTGCCCTGCTCAGGCAGGCTGCAGCCGATCTGAGGGCCGTTGGCCGCATCTCGGAGTTGGTTTTTATTGAGGGCAGCGAATTGGCTGTCACTGACATCGTGCTCGCCACGGTGCTGGAGAACTAGGAGAACCGAATGTCAATCAAGGTACGCGCGCTCGGCGACAAGGACTTCTTCTCATGGCTGGGACTCTTCGAGGGCTACAGCGAGTTCTACAAGAGCGAACTGACTGATCAGAAAGCGCTCCAGGTCTGGAGCTGGATCATCGACAAGAACGAGTCTCTCGCCGGTGCCGTGGCTGTCGACGAGGACGGCGAGTTCGTCGGCTTCGCCCATTACCGCGAGGTCCCGAGCACCCTGACCGCCACTCGCGGACTGTTCCTGGACGACCTGTTCGTGTCGCCGGACTCCCGCAGCACGGGCGTCGGCCGGGCCCTGATCGAGTTCGCCAAGGAGTGCGCCGCGGCGGACCGTCTCACGACCGTGCAGTGGCTGACCGCCGCCGACAACGAGACCGCGCAGCGCCTGTACGACGATGTGGCCACCCGCACGGACTGGGTCACCTACGAGATCGAGCTGTAAGTGAAGATGGGAACCCGCTGGCCTCTGGGTCACCCGGCGCCGGCCGGGCTGCCTCATGTGGTGGAAATCGCCATCCGTGCGGTCGAAGAGGACCTCACCGCGCTGGCGGAGGACTCCAGCGCCTGGCGCTGGACACTGACCTGGCTCGAGGGCAACCCCGTGCTCGAGCTCGACGACGGCACGATCATCCGCTATGACCCGGGCGAGGACAGTGCCACGATCACGCAGCCGTCGATCGTGCTCGACGACGAAGACGACTGGATCTAACCTCTGCTGACCGGCATTCCGGTACTCCGCGGGGCCGCTCCGCACCCCGTGGTCGTGCGTCAGCGTGAGAGTCGTTCGACGCCTGCTGCCTCCGATGACAGGGACTGCTCCCAGCGGAACAGGGCGGCTACCCCCAGGCCGCCGGCGATGCTGACCGCCGCGAGGGCGGCGTCCCCCGGCGTTGCCGCGGCGCGACACTGCTGCAGCAGCCTCAGTACCAGCAGGGCTCCGCTGGCGCCGAACGGATGCCCGAGGGCCAGCGCTCCGCCCTCGCGGTTGGCGTGCTCCTCCGCAACGCCGAGCAGATCAAGGATGCGAGCACCTGCGCCGCGAACGCCTCGTTGAACTCGATCCGAGCCAGGTCGGCCCCGGTCAGGCCCTGCCGGAGCAGCACGAGGCGCGCGGCCTCGGCGCCGGCGATGCCGAGGAAGTTCGGGTCCGTGCCGGTGACCGCGGCGTCGACGAAGGATAACCAGCCGGTCAGTCCGAGTTCGCGTGCCCGCCGGCGGCTGGTGACCAGGACCACGACGGCGCCATCGGCATCCGCGCAGGAGTTGCCGGCGGTGACCGTTCCTCCCGGCCGGAAGACCGGCGCGAACCGGGCCAGCAGGGCCTCAGTCAGACCCGGGCGGGGACCCTCGTCGACGAAAACCGGGCCGGTCTCTGTCGGCAGCGGCACGATCTCGGGGGCTGGCACGGCGGCAGCCGTGGCGGCCAGCCGGTGACTGCGGAGGGCGAAGGCATCCTGCCGCTGCCGGGAGATGCCGTAGCGGTCGGCCACGTTCTCGGCGGCGACGCCCATGTCGGGGTCGCCGATCGAATCGGGGGCGAAACGCACGCGATCGAAGAAGTCCGGCTGCCCGGCGCTCGAGGTGAGCCGGTGCGCACGCAGCGGGGCCGTGCTGCAACTCTCGACTCCCCCGGCAAGGTAGAGGTCGCCAGCGCCGGCGGCAACCAACCGGCAGGCCAGCACGATGGCCTCAAGGCCGGAGCCGCACTGCCGGTCGATCGTGAGGCCAGGAACGGAATCCGGCAGACCGGCCGTCAGCGCGGCGAGGCGGGCAACATTGCCGCCGCCGCCCGCCGCGTTGCCGATGATGACGTCGTCGATGGCAGCCGGGGACACCCCGCCGCCGGACACCACGGCGTTCAGCACGGGGGCCAGCAGGTCTTCGGCACGGGTGTGCGCGAACACCCCGTTGCGGCGGCCGAAGGCGGTGCGGCGGGCAAGAACGATCACGGGTTCCCGGGCATCGTCGGTTGGCGGGCCGGCGTGCGAATCGACGGTGTCGGCGCTGGGAGCAGCGGAGCCGTCGGCACCGACCGCGTCCGGCCGGATTGGGTCAGCGGAGCGGGCGCACACGACGGTCACCTTCCTCGATCCAGCGGCGCAGCATCACCCGGCTGAGTTTACCGGCCGAGGTGAGCGGCAGTTCCGCCAGGGCGTAGTAGGCGCGGGGCCGGTGGGGCGCGGCGAGCAGAGCCGCGACGTATGACCGGATGCGCGCGGCATCCGTCTCGGAGCCCGCGATCACGGCGGCCACCACGCGGGTCCCGCGAACGGGGTCCGGCAGACCGGTGACGACGGCCGCCTCCACGCCGGGAAGGCCGCGCAAAGCCGCTTCGACCTGCTGCGGGTAGACGTTGTGCCCGGACGTGACGATGAGGTCGGCGCGGCGGCCGAGGTGGTGCAGCACGGCCGCCGGGTCGAGGAAGCCGATGTCGCCGACCGTGCACCAGTCGACCTCGCGGCGGAACGCCTCGCCGTCGTCGCCCCAGGCGTACCCGCCGCCCACCAGAAGGCTGCGCACGAAGATGGTGCCCGGGGTGCCGGTCGGCAGGGCGCGTCCCGCGTCGTCCTGGATGCGCACCTCCACGCCGGGCAGAGCCCGCCCGACGGCGGTCGCCGAGATCGGCGACACCTCGCCGGGACGCAGCACGGATGCCGTCACGAAGCTCAGTTCGGCCGCCCCGTAGTACTCGAACACGCTGGCGTCCGGCGCCCAGAGGCGCAGCATCGACAGGGTTCCCGGGTCGAGTTTGGCCCCCGCACTCACGATGCCGGTGAGCCCCCTGCCGGTGGGGGGCCTGCCGTCCGTTCCGACGGACAGCGCGTGCGCGGCGATCACACGCAGCACGGTCGGCGCCGCCACGATCCGGGTGATCTGCTCGACAGTGACACAGGCGACAGCGGCGGCGGCGGAGAAGCGGTGCAGAGCGAAGAAGGCGGAGCCGGTGTGCAGCGATTCGGCGAAAGCGTAGAGGCTGAGGCTGGCAGAGAGCGGGCCGGGCGCCAGTGTGCGGTCGTGCCGAGTCAGGCCGAAGAACTCGGTGCCCAGCGCGAACGAGCGCTGCCAGGAGGCTCGGCTGCGCGTGAATGCCTTGGGTACGGAGGTCGTGCCGGAGGTGAACCCGTAGAGGAAGTCCCTGTCGGGTGGACCGTCGCGCAGCTCCGTGCCGAGCAGGGGCGCGCCGGCGGCGACCCGTCCGTCCAACCCTGCGGTCCTCGCCAGGCGGCTCTCGACCACCCTGCGCTGCGCCTCCGGCCAGTCAGGGTTGAGAATCGCAGAGCAGCGGCCTTCGGCGACGCCCGCGGCGAAGGCAACGGCGAACGCGGTGCCGTGGGGCAGGCAGACGCTGGAGATCCGGGGCGTCGCGGGCAGGATCGCCGCCGCCGCATCGCGGAGCTCGGCGAAGCTGATTCGGTCGGCGCCGACCGCGACGGCGGTGGCGTCGGGCTGAACCTGGGCCCAGTGTTGGAGTCGGTCGAGGAACGGCACGGGCTACTTCCTGGCGACGATCTCGCCGTGTGGGATACCGCACCAGCCATCGGGGTCGCCGGCCCACTGCAGCCATGCGGCTTGCATCATCCGAAGGTCGGCGAGGTCGGCCGCGCCCACCTCGATGGCGTGTGCCGCGAAGTCGGACTCGATCACCCGCTCGGCCCAGGATTGCCCCCACCACTCGCGTTCGACATCCGAGGCGAAGCACCAAAGGGATGCCGAACTCGCCACGTCGGTGAACCCGGCCTTGCGCGCCCAGGCTTTGAGAGCGCGCCCGGCGTCGGGGTCGCCGCCGTTCCAGTACTGCACGTCGCGGAAGGCGCTCTCCCACAGCTGCAGGCCCTGAAGCTTCGGGTAGTACATCACTCCCCCGGAATCGACGTCGCGGGCGGCGAGGATTCCGCCCGGTCTCAGCACGCGCCGGAACTCCCGCAGCGCGGCGACGGGGTTGGCGAGGTGCTGGAGCACCTGGTGCGCGTGCACGATGTCGAAGCTCGCGTCGGCGAAGCCGAGCGCGTAGGCGTCACCCACCCGGAACGACACGTTCCGCACCCCCTCATCGAAGGCCAGCCCGGCTGCGCGCAGCACAATCTGCTCCGACGCATCGATGCCGGTAACCTGACCGGGATACAGCCGGCGTGCCAGGTCGACCGTGACCGTGCCCGGACCGCAGCCCACGTCGAGCAGGGTCAGCCCGGCATCCAGGTGTGGGATCAGGTAGGCCGCCGAGTTGGCCACCGTGCGCCAGGTATGCGAGCGCAGCACGCTCTCGTGATGCCCGTGCGTGTACTGCTCCCGGGGCGCGGTCTCGGGGCGTGCCGGCTCGTCGATCATGAACCGATCCTAGGCGTGCGGGGGAATACTCCGACAGACGAAATGTGGATGTGACAGGGTGAAGAAATGAACCCCTTCGCCAGCATCAGCACGCTTCCGTTCGAGCTGCCCCCGTTCGCGCTGATTGCGGAGGAGCACTACCGGCCGGCGTTCCTGGACGGTATGTCTGAGCAGTTGGCCGAGATTGCGGCGATCTGCGCGAGCACGGATGCCCCCACCTTCGACAACACGATGGTTCCGCTCGAGCGCAGCGGACCGTTGCTGACCCGGGTGGCCGAGGTGTTCTTCAACCGGAGTTCGTCGGACTCCAGCGACTTTACCAACGCCCTCGAGGAGGAACTGGCCCCGCTCCTCGCGGCGCACGCGGACGCCATCCGTCTGGACCCTGGCCTGTTCACCCGGATCGCCGCTCTGCAGGAGCAGCGGGACCGGTTGGACCTGGAGCCGGAGGAGCGCTACCTGATCGAGCGGTACTTCACCGAGTTCACGCTCGCGGGCGCGGGCCTCGGCGACGACGACAAGGCCCGGCTGCGTAACTACAATAAGCGGCTCTCCACGGTCACCACCCGGTTCGAGAAGAACCTGCTCGCCGACACCATCGATCTGGCACTCGTGCTCGACGACGTGAGCGAGCTGGATGGCCTCACCCCCGGTCAGATCTCCGCCGCGGCCGAGGCCGCCCACGAGCGCGGCCTGACCGGCCGTTACGTGGTCACTCTGGTGCTGGCTACCTCGCACCCCTACTTGGCACAGCTGACGAACCGGGGTGTGCGGGAACGGCTGCTGGCCGCCTCACGGTCCCGGGGCATCCGTGGCGGGCAGTTCGACAACCGCGCCCTCGTGCTGGAGATCTCGCGGCTGCGTGCCGAGCGAGCCCGGCTGCTCGGATTCGACAGCCACGCGGCCGGCGTGACCGCGGACCAGACGGCGAAGACCCCGGAGGCGGTCGCCGACATGCTCGGGCGCCTCGCGCCGGCGGCAGCCCGGAATGCGCGCGTCGAGCAGGCCGACCTGCAGGAGCAGATCGATGCGGACGGCGGGGACTTCGAGCTCGCCGCCTGGGACTGGGCCTTCTACACGGAGAGGGTGCGGCGAGCCCGCTACGACGTGGACACCGCGGCCATGCGCCCCTACTTCGAGTTCGAACGGGTGCTGCAGGATGGCGTGTTCTACGCGGCCAATCGGCTCTACGGCGTCACCTTCACCGAGCGACCCGACCTCGTCGCCTGGCACCCCGGCGCGCGTGTGTTCGAGGTCGCCGAGGCCGACGGCTCGCCCGTGGGCCTGTACATCATCGACGTCTACACCCGCGACTCCAAGCGGGGCGGCGCCTGGATGAACGCCCTGGGCTCCCAGTCGACGCTTATAGGTACCCCCACGATCGTCTGCAACAACCTGAACGTTCCCCGGCCGGCGACGGGCGAGCCCACCCTGCTCAGTTTCGACGAGGTCGTCACCCTGTTCCACGAGTTCGGGCACGCCCTGCACGGCCTGTTCGCGCGGGTCACCTACCCGAAATTCGCCGGCACCAATGTGTACCGCGACTTTGTGGAGTTCCCCAGCCAGGTCAACGAGATGTGGATGCTGTGGCCCGACGTGCTCGCGAACTATGCTCGTCACCACGAGACCGGGGAGCCCATGCCCCAGGACCTCGTCGACCGCATCCACGCCTCGTCCACCTTCAACGAGGGCTTCTCCACCAGCGAGTACCTTGCGGCGGCCCTGCTCGACCAGGCCTGGCACCGCATCGAAGCCGACGACAGGGTGACGGATGTCGCCGCGTTCGAGGCATCCGCCCTCGCCGCCGTGGGGCTCGACAATCCTGCCGTGCCGACCCGCTATTCCAGCACCTACTTCGCGCACACCTTCGCCGGCGGCTACGACGCCGGCTACTACTCCTACATCTGGAGCGAGGTGCTGGACGCCGACACCGGCGAGTGGTTCGCAGAGAACGGCGGGCTCACCCGGGCCAACGGAGACCGTTTCCGGTCGCGGCTGCTGAGCGTGGGCGGCAGCACAGACCCGCTCGCCGCCTACCGCCATTTCCGCGGTCGTGACGCCGACATTCAGCCGCTGCTCGACCGTCGCGGCCTGAACTAGCACCGTCCGGCCCTGCCCGGCCCTGCCCGGCCCTGCCCGGCGCCCTAACGCCCCGCCCCTGAACCAATTCGACGGAGATTTTACGGAAACCGGCCGCTTTCGGCCCGTGTGGGCCCGATTTCGGCAAAATCTCCGTCGAATTCGTTAGGGGGCAGCGACGGCAGTTGGGTGAGAGCGCCCGGAGGGCATCCAGCCGAGCCAGAGCATGACCACGCCGCCGATGACCAGCCCCCGAACGCGGAGCAGATGCCCAACACCGAAACGCCCGACGCGGTGACCAGGACGAGGCAGGCCGCCCCGGAGGCAGCCGTGGCGATCCACCGCTTCGGGCCGTCAGGATGCGCGTCGGGGCCGGCCATCGGCGCGGTCGTGATTGCCGTCAGGGTGATGCCGTGCGCGCCGACGACCGATCCGACCTCGCCAGACCGGAGCCGACCAGATCGCGCAGGGCGGAGGCTGGTAGCCGAACGTCGATGATCGCGGCCACGACCATGGTCGCCGGCACCATCCACGCGCGCGCCGGCTTGCCCGCGGCGAGCCAGACCAGAACAACCGGCACCGCGAGCAGCGGCTGCTGCACGGCTGCCGTCACCGGGGCCGGGCAGATCGGGAACAGGATGCCGGCAAGCATCGCACTGGCGATCGGCTTCGGGATACAGCACGCCGTCGATGCCGACCAGCAGGCAGGGCGCCAACAGCACGGATGCCGTCTGCGAATCGGTCGCGCCCACGACCTGCAGCCCGGCGATGACGAGCACGAATGAACCCGCGAATCCGGTGACCGCCGCAACGACGCCGACGAAAGCGGGCTGGTACACGGCGGCCCCCGGGCCCAGTTCGGTCGGGTGCCGAAGCGGGGTGAGGCCGGACGCTGAACCTAGGCGGACTTGTCGACGCGGCGGGCCTTGTGCAGCACGATCGTGGGCTCGGCGTTATCGAGCACGGCGGCCCGGGTGACCACGACGCGCGACACCTCGGAGCTCGACGGCACCTCGAACATGATCGGTCCGAGCACTTCTTCCATGATCGCCCGCAGGCCACGCGCACCGGTCTTGCGCAGGACCGCGAGGTCGGCGATGGCCTCCAACGCCGGCTGTTCGAACTCGAGCTCGACGCCGTCGAGCTGGAACATGCGCTGGTACTGCCGCACGAGGGCGTTCTTCGGGACGGTCAAAATCTGCATCAGGGCCACCTGGTCGAGCTGGGTGACGGTGGTGACCACGGGCAGACGGCCGATGAACTCGGGGATCAGGCCGAATTTGTGCAGGTCTTCGGGGAGCACCTCACTGAACAGGTTGACGTCGTCACCCTTGCTGTGAAGCGGAGCGCCGAACCCGATGCCCTTCTTGCCGGCCCGGGTCGAAATGATGTCATCCAGGCCCGCGAACGCGCCGGCCACGATGAACAGCACATTCGTGGTGTCGATCTGAATGAATTCCTGGTGCGGATGCTTGCGCCCACCCTGCGGCGGAACCGAGGCCACAGTGCCCTCGAGAATCTTCAACAGGGCCTGCTGCACACCCTCGCCGGACACGTCGCGGGTGATCGAGGGATTCTCGGCCTTGCGCGCGATCTTGTCGATCTCGTCGATGTAGATGATGCCGGTCTCGGCGCGCTTGACGTCGTAGTCGGCGGCCTGGATCAACTTGAGGAGGATGTTCTCCACGTCTTCACCGACATAGCCGGCCTCGGTGAGGGCCGTCGCATCCGCCACGGCGAAGGGAACGTTGAGGCGTTTTGCCAGTGTCTGGGCGAGGTAGGTCTTGCCGCAGCCGGTAGGGCCGATCAACAGAATATTGGACTTGGCGATTTCCACGTCGTCGTGGATGGCGTCGGCGGCGGTGAGGGTGGCGCGGGAGCGTACGCGCTTGTAATGGTTGTAGACGGCAACGGCGAGGGCGCGCTTTGCGGCTTCCTGCCCGATGACGTATTCCTCGAGGAAGCCGAAGATCTCCTTCGGCTTGGGCAATTCGAATTCGCCGGCACCGTCTTCAGCGGTGGCTTCGGCCAAACGCTCCTCGATGATCTCGTTGCACAACTCGACGCACTCATCGCAGATGTAGACACCGGGGCCCGCAATGAGCTGCTGCACCTGCTTCTGGCTCTTTCCGCAGAAAGAGCATTTCAACAGGTCAGCGCTTTCGCCTATTCGGGCCATCCGTCAGCCTCCTCCATTGACAACTGCATCGAGCCTAGCCTGTGCCTGTGCGGCACGGGTGCAGGCTGACCGCATCTGTCGAATAACGTTCAGGCACCGTTCTGCCCGAACTCTCCGATATGCGAAACGCGACGGATGCCCGGCTCCGTTGAGCCGGACATCCGTCGCGTTCACGGTTTCGCTCTTCTACTTGACGAGCGTGGGCACGTTTTTGCGGCTGGTCAGGATCTGGTCGATCAGGCCGTACTCGAGGGCCTCGGCCGAGCCGAGGATCTTGTCGCGGTCGATATCCTTGTGAACCTGCTCCGCGCTGCGGTTGGAGTGGTGAGCGATGGTGAATTCGAGCCACTCCCGCATCCGCTGAATCTCAGCTGCCTGGATCTCGATGTCGGAGGCCTGACCTCCGCCCTGTCCGCCGGCCGAGGGCTGGTGGATGAGGATGCGGGCGTTGGGAAGGGCGAGGCGCTTCCCGGGTGTGCCGCCGGCAAGCAGCACGGCCGCAGCGGATGCCGCCTGGCCGAGGCAGACCGTCTGGATGTGCGGACGAATGTACTGCATCGTGTCGTAGATCGCCGTCATCGCGGTGAAGGAGCCACCCGGTGAGTTGATGTACATCACGATGTCCCGGTCCGGGTCCTGGCTCTCGAGCACCAGGAGCTGGGCCATGACGTCATCGGCGGACGCGTCGTCCACCTGCACGCCGAGAAAGATGATGCGGTCCTCGAAGAGCTTCGCGTAGGGGTCCTGGCGCTTGTAGCCGTAGGCCGTGCGCTCTTCAAACGTGGGAAGGATGTATCGGGCCTCGGGAGCCTGCGAAGCGCGGCCCCCGGCCTGGTGACCAAAATTCGTGAATTCCATGTCGTCTCGCCCGTCCTACTTCTTGTTCACTGAGTCGTCGGTGCCGCCGCCGCCGACCACTTCCGACGCGGAGCCGCGCAGGTGGTCGACAAAACCATAGGCCACGGCCTCGTGAGCGGTGAACCAGTTGTCGCGGTCGTTGTCAATGAGGATCTGCTCGACCGACTTGCCGGTCTGCTCTGCCGTGAGTTCGGCCATCCGCTTCTTCATATCCAGGATGACCTTCGCCTGCGTCTGGATGTCGGCGGCCGTGCCACCGAATCCGCCGGACGGCTGGTGCAACAGGACCCGGGCGTTGGGTGTGATGTAGCGCTTGCCCTTGGTTCCAGAGGACAACAGGAACTGCCCCATCGACGCAGCGAGTCCGATGCCGACGGTGACGATGTCGTTCGGAACGAACCTCATCGTGTCGTAAATGGCCATGCCCGCCGTGATTGAGCCGCCGGGCGAGTTGATGTACAGGAAGATATCCCGCTCCGAGTCCTCTGCGGCCAGCAGCAGGATTTTGGCACAAATCTCGTTGGCGTTCTCATCCCGGACCTCTGAACCCAGCCAGATGATGCGGTCTTTCAGCAGTCGGTCAAAAACGCCCGGTGTAGGTGTCATATCGGCCATGTCGCGCTCCGTTTCACTTGTCGCTTCAGATTGAATCTATAGGAGCCAACGCTCCGGAACGGCTGTGTTCGCCCTCGGCAGATAACGCGCCGCCCACGCATCAGTCGCTCCGAACCAATTCGACGGAGATTCTGCTCTCCTGGCCCCGAAAATCGTGCATAACGGCCCTTGACCCGAAAATCTCCGTCGAATTGGTCCAGTGCGGGAGAGCTGAGGGCAAGGGACGGGAGCGGGGGCGGCAGGGCAGAAACGCGGAACGGGCCGGATGTCTGTGACATCCGACCCGAACGCCCGCGTGAGCGGTCGTCGTGCTACTTCTTGGCGGCGGCCTTCTTCTTCGCCGCGGTGGCCTTGGCCTTGGCTGCCTTCGCTGCCGTGGCCTTGGCGGCCTTGATGGCCTCGACCTCGGCGTCGACCTCGGCCTCGACCTCGGCGGCGTCGGAGTCGTCCTCCTCGATCTCCTCTTCCTCGTCCTCGCCGGACGCCTCGTCGGCGACCGCGACGAACTCGGACAGGTCGACGGCGTTACCGTTGGAGTCAACGACCTCGGCCTTGCCCAGCGCGATGGCGAGGGCCTTGTTGCGGGCAACCTCGGCCACCATCGACGGGATCTGACCGTTGCCGCTCAGCGCCTGGACGAATTCGCTCGGGTCCATGCCGTACTGGGCTGCGCCCTGGATCAGGTACTGAGTGAGCTCGTCCTGGCTGACCTGGACCTTCTCGGCCTCGGCGATGGTGTCGAGCAGGATCTGCTGACGGAAGGTCTTCTCGCTGGCCTCGGTGACCTCGGCGCGGTGCTCGGCGTCTTCGAGGCGGTTCTCGCCCTCGAGGTGGCGACGCACCTCGTCCTCGATGATCGCGGTCGGAATCGGAACCTCGACCGACTCGAGCAGCTGCTCGACGAGCTTCTCGCGGGCCTGGGTGCCTTGGCCGAAGACCTTGGAGCGCTCGACCTGGCCCTTGAGGCTCTCGGTCAGTTCGGCGATGGTGTCGAACTCGCTGGCGATCTGCGCGAAGTCGTCGTCGGCGGTGGGAAGCTCGCGCTCCTTGACGGCGCCGACGGTGACGGTGATCTCGGCGGTCTCGCCCTCGTGGTCCCCACCCATGAGGTTGGAATTGAAGGTGGTGGTCTCACCGGCGCTGAGAGAGTCGAGCGCCTCGTCGATGCCGTCGATGAGGTCGCCGGATCCGACCTCGTAGGAGATGCCGGTGGCGTTGTCGACCTCGACGCTGTTGATGGCGGCGATCAGGTCGATCTGCACGAAGTCGCCCGTGGTGGCGGGACGATCGACGGTGACGAGAGTGCCGAAGCGGCTGCGCAGGTTGTCGAGTTCCTCGGTGACCTCTTCATCGGACACCTCGACGGCGTCGACGGTGAGCTTCAGCCCGGAGTAGTTCGGCAGGTCGATCTCGGGGCGCACGTCGACCTCGATGGCCAGTTCCAGGTCTCCGGAGAAGTCCTTGTCGCTGGGCCAGGCGACGATGTCTGCCTCGGGGCGGCCCAGGGGGCGCAGCTTGTGCTCGGTCACGGCCGAGCGGTAGAAACCGTCGAGGCTCTCGTTGACCGCATGCTCGAGCACGGCGGACTTGCCGACACGCTGGTCGATGATGGCCGGCGGGACCTTGCCCTTGCGGAAGCCGGGGATGTTGATGTCCTCGGCGATGTGGCCGTAGGCGTGGGTGATGCTGGGCTTCAGCTCCTCGGGAGCCACCGAGATGGTGACCTTCGCGCGAGTGGGGCTCAGTTGTTCTACCGTGGACTTCACGTGGCAATCTCCTGTGTTCGACCGATGTATTTAGGGGGTGTTGGTCGGGGCGACAGGATTCGAACCTGCGACCTCTCGGCCCCAAACCGAGCGCTCTACCAAGCTGAGCTACGCCCCGGACAATTTCTCAACCCGGTGATGGCATCCGCTTGGCGCGCAGAGTTCGCGCAATTCGCGGAATGACCTCGATAAGTCTACTGCACGGTCCGGATGCCGCGGGTCGAGGCGTGCAGCTGGCGACCGTCGACGTGTACTACGCTGAGTGAGTGCGCGGGGGACTGCGCCCGGGGATGTAGCTCAATGGTAGAGCCTCAGTTTTCCAAACTGATGGCGCGGGTTCGATTCCCGTCATCCCCTCCACACAACATCCTGGACGGATCGTCTCACACGGCTCAGTCGAGTCCGAGCCCGTTCAGCGTCGTGCGCAACGTCGCCGCCGAGTGCTCGAACAGCTCCTGCTCCTTCTCGCTGAAGGGAACCTCGATCACGCGCGAGACGCCCTCGGCGTTGATCACGCTCGGCACCGACAGCGCCACGTCGCTGACGCCCCGGTAGTCGGTGAGCACCGAGCTGACCGGAAGCACGGCGCCCTCGTCGCGCAGCACGGCCTCGACGATCCGGGCGCCCGAAAGCCCGATCGCGTAGTTCGTGGCGCCCTTGCCGGCGATGACCGTATACGCCGCGGTCTTCACGCTCTCGGTGATCGCGTCGAATTCCGCCTCCGAGAACGGCACCAGACCCTTAGGCGAGATGTCGTCCTGCACCCACTCGGCCAGGGAGATCGGGCCGATCCGGGCCTGGGACCAGAGCGGGAACTCCGAGTCGCCGTGCTCTCCGACGATCACGGCGTGCACATTGGCGATCGCGACGCCGACCCGGTGCGCGAGCATCCAGCGCAGCCGGGAGGAGTCGAGCACCGTGCCCGACCCGAAGACGCGCGTGGCCGGCAGCCCGCTGAACTGGCGGGCAGCATAGGCAAGCACGTCGCAGGGGTTGGTGACGAGCATATAGACGGCGTCCGGGGCTCGCTCGACCAGCTGGGGCATCAGCTCCCGCAGGATCCCGACATTGACGCCGGCCATCTCGAGCCGGGACTGACCGGGGTGCTGTCTGGCCCCGGCCGTGATCACGACCATGTTCGCCCCCGCGATGGCGTCGAGGTCGCTGCCGCCGGCCACGCAGGAAGCACCCGTGAACTGGGTGCCGTGGGCCAGGTCGAGAACCTCGGCCTCCACCTTGGGCCCGTTGATGTCGTAGAGCACGACTTCCCGCGCGGACTGCCGGATCAGTGCGGCGTAGGCCAGGGACGACCCGACGGCCCCGGCTCCGATGATGGCCAGCTTGGAATTCGCGATCTCGCTCATAAGCTCATTCTGCACCCCTGACCGGGCCGGATCCGAGTATCCGGATATCCGTGGCTGAGTCAGTGCCGCACGGTCAGTGCCGCAGGTAGGTGAGCACGGCCAGCACCCGGCGGTGGTCGGAGCCCGAGTCGTCGAGGCCAAGCTTCTGGAAGATCGAGGTGACGTTCTTCTCGACCGCGCCGACGCCGATCACGAGCTTCGCGGCGATGCCGGCGTTGGTGCGCCCCTCCGCCATCAGCCCGAGCACGTCACGCTCACGCGGGGTGAGGGCCGCGACCGGGTCGGTGCGGCGGGCCAGCAACTCGCGCACGACCTGCGGGTCGAGCACGGTGCCGCCCGCGCTGATCCGGGTCACGGCGTCCCGCAGCTCGTCGAGCGACGCCACCCGGTCCTTGAGCAGGTAGCCCAGTCCCCCGTTGCCGGCGGCGAGAAGTTCATGCGCGTAGGTGCCCTCCACATACTGGCTGAGCAGCAGGATGCCCACCGACGGCAACCTGCGGCGCAGTTCCAGCGCGGCGCGCACGCCCTCGTCCCGGAAGGTGGGCGGCATCCGCACATCCAGCACGGCGATGTCGGGCCGCAGCGCGTCTACCTCGGCCAGGAGGGAATCCGCGTCGCCGTAGGACGCGACGGTCACAAACCCGGCCTCGTCGAACAGGCGGATCAGACCTTCTCTGAGCAGCACCGAGTCCTCGGCCAGCACGAGCCGCAGGGGTGGGGCGGAGGGAGCGGCGAGAATGGCTGAAGCGAGGTCGGTCATCCGTTCAGGATACGGCGACCGCTCGCGCCGGCCGGGCCGCGGGCAGTGGGATGTGTGCCCCGATCGCGGTCGGGCCACCCTCGGGGCTCCGCACCGACAACACCCCGCGAAGGCCGTGCAGGCGTTCGTCGAGTCCTTGCAGGCCGTGGGCATCGGTCAGCCGGGCCCCGCCGATGCCGTCGTCGATCACCCAGAGGTCGAGCCAGATGACGCCGGCGGCCCCCGTGCTGGCAGGGCTGCCGGTGCTCCCATCGTCGGGGACGGCGCGCAGGGCCAGGTGCAGACGGATGTCCGTGGCCCGCGAGTGCTTGGCGGCGTTGGTGAGCAACTCCGCGCCGACGAAATACGCGCTCCGCTCGATTTCGCTGGGCAGCCGCAGCGCCGGGTCGACCTGCAGCTCGAGCCGCACAGGGATGGTGCTACGGGCGGCCAGGGACTCGAGGCCGGCGAGGAGACCGCGGTCCTGCAGGAGGGGCGGCACCAGACCGCGGGACAGCGCCCGCAGCTCCTCGAGGGTGTCGTGAGCCTGCTCCCGGGCCTCCACGATCAGGGTGCGCGCGGCATCCGGGTCGGTATCGAGCTTGCGCTCGGCGCTGGCGAGGTCCATCTGCAGGCGCACCAGGCGCTGCTGCGGACCATCGTGGATGTCCCGTTCCAGGCGTCGCAGGGACTGGTCTTCCGCGGCGACGGCCGCCCCGCGCGACGCGCTGAGGTCGGCGACCTCACGCTGCAGGGCCTCGGACCGCCAGGCGCCCAGCATGCCGCGGGCCGCGAACTGGTGCAGCCGGGTGAACGCGTGGGTGATGTACGGCAGGGTCAGCAGAAAGAGGATGCCCAGGACGAGCTGGAGGAGGCTTTCGGCCAGGAGCGGGTCGATCGGGAGCGTGGTGCCCGGCAGAATCCAGTTCAGGATGATCGCGTGCAGGTCGTCGTTCCGGTCCTCGGGGAGGAAGCGGCCCCAGATCCAGTAGCTGACGCCGCCGAAGCCCACCGACAGCCAGACTACGGTGACGATCCAGCTGACAAGCCCGACCACGAAGTTCACGACCATGCCGTGCAGCAGGTAGAGCCAGTAGTGCCCGTTGACGAGCGGGCCGAGCAGGGCGCGGAGGGTGGTGGCTGGCTCCCCCGGCGTCGCCCACCGCGGCGGGGTGATGGCAGGCTGGCCGGCCCAGCGCAGGCGGGCGAGTTCGACCAGACCGATGCCGCGGGCGAGGTAGAGGGACGCCACGACGGCGACGATCCCAACGACGGCGGCGAGCAGGCCGATGCCGGTGAAGAATACGGTGCTCAGAACGGTGAGGGCGATCACGACCACCGGCAGGGTCAGCAGAAGAAAGAGCAGCTCCTGCGGCACGCGCCGCCAGAGCGCGCGATATCCGGCGCGTGCGGGGGTTTCGGTCGGTGCGGTCATGGTGTCCTCCAGTAAGTCTGTCGGTACTCAGCCTGATCGCCGGGTCGAGTAGACGACATCCCGCTGCCAACCGGATCTCGCCGGGGGTAACCCCCCAGGTCAGAGGGTGGTGTGGGTGAAGCAGCCGGCGAGCAGGGTGGCGGCCACGGGCATCCGTCGCAGGTCGGGCACTGAGGCGACGAACGGGTCGATCTCGCACACCGCGAGGTCGGCGACGTCTCCCGCCAGAACGCGGTGCCGGCCGCGCGCGGACGCGGCGAGCGCGGCCTGCCGGGAGATGGCTTGCTCGGCGTGCCAGGGTTCGCGGCTGCCGCGAGTGCGCCCGACGGCGGCGGCGATGCTCACCCACGGGTCCAGCGGAGCGACCGGGGCGTCGGACCCGAGCGCGAGCGTGACCCCGGCGTTCAGCAGGCTCTTCAGCACGAAGGCCCGGTCGGTGCGTCCCACCCAGTAGCGGTCGGCGACGTCCCGGTCGTCGAGGGCGTGCTCGGGCTGCACGCTCGCTACCACGCCGAGCCGGGCGAAACGGGCGACGTCCTCCCTCGTGAGCAGCTGCGCGTGCTCGATGCTGCCGGCGCAGCCGAGCTGCTCGAAGGCGTCGAGGGCCAGCGCGTTGGCCCGGTCGCCGATGGCGTGCACGGCGGGGCGGATGCCCGCGGCCACGGCCCGGCCCAGGTGCGCGAGCAGCTCCTCCGGCGGCACGGTGAGCATCCCGCGTGACCCGGGCTGGCCCTCCAGGCCGGGGTACTCGTCGACGCAGTACGCGGTGCGGGTGTTCAGCGAGCCGTCGGTGATCACCTTGCAGGATCCCACCGTGAGCAGCCCGCCGGTGCCGTCGATGCCGGCCCCACTCCGCAGACCGAGTGCGATGGCGCGCTCCAAATGCTGGGTGTAGATACCGAACTCCACCCGCAGCGAGTCGGTGCCGCCCTGGATGCGCCGCAGCCAGGTGGCGAGGTTCCAGTCCATCTCCATGTCGACGATGCCCACGACCCCGCGAGCCGCCGCGGCCCGGGCCGCGCTGTCGGCCCAGCCGTCCATCACGACATCGGGCACCTCGGCGAGCGTGCGCACCACGGCGAAGCAGTCCTCCTCACGGAGCAGCCCGGTCGGGTGCTCCGTGTGGCCGTGGCGGGCGAGCGCGGCCGAGTTCAGCCAGCATGAGTGTAGGTCACCGCTGATCAACACGGTCGGAACGGTGCCGGCGGCGGCGTCCAGCAGGGGCCGGCTCGGGGCATCCGGCCACAGAGCGTCGCGAAACCCGAACCCGACCAGGGTCTCCCCCCTCGAAACGCCGGGCACCCGTTCGGCCACCAGGTCGGCCGCGGCGGCGGCACTGTCGGTGCCGGACAGATCCAGCCGCTGATTCGTCTGCGCCCACTGGCTGAAGTGCACGTGGTTGTCCCAGAGGCCCGGAATCAGCCAGCGTTCTTCCAAATCGACCGAACGGATGCCCGCAGCCGACTGACTCAGATACCCGAGCCGGCGCACCCGGCCGTCGACGATCAGCGTGTCGACGATCTCGTCGCTTCCCGGCAGCCGGCCGTTCCGCAAGACGAGCGGAGGGGCCGACGCTGTTGCCGGAGCGGGCGTGGACACGCTCACCGGTCGACCCCGTGCACCCGGCGCATTTCGGCTGCCAGGCCCGGGCTCGCATAGGGACCGTCTCCCTCGAGTTCACCCAGAATGCGCGCCACGGTCTCGGCCGGCTTGTTCTGGCTGAGCTTGCTCTTGGCGGTGAGGCGGTTCACCCTGAGCCGGAAGCCGACCGTACCGGCCGCAATACGGGCGGCGTAGGCGGCGTTGGCCTCGGTGCCGGACAGGCGACGCGGTTCAGGCATCCGCTCCTCGAAGTGGTCGACCAGGCGGTCCAGCACCCGCAGGTTCTCCTCGTCGCTGAGTAGTTCGGGTGTGCCGTTCAGGTGCGCGGCGACGAAGTTCCAGGTGGGAACGGCGGGCGCCGCGTCGTACCAGCCGGGCGAGATGTAGCCGTGGGGTCCCTGGATGATCACCAGCAGCTCGTGCCGGCCGAGTTCGTGCAGGGCCTCGTCGGGGCGTCCGACGTGGCTGACCAGCACGATTTTGTCGGTCTCGTCGGCCTCCTCGTCGAGCAGTACCGGGTAGTGCGAGGCCACCAGACCGGACTCGGTGTGGCTGATCAGCGTGGCCCATGGGTTCTCCCGGATGAGACGGCGGATCTCGGCCGGGTCGCCCTGCTCAAAAATGGGGTTGTGTCTCATCGGTGTCCCGTTCTGGTCGTGGGTTCAGATCAGGTGAAGCAGATCAGGGCGAGCAGGTCAGGCCTGGCATTTCGGGCACCAGTAGAGCTTGCGTGCGGCCATCTCCTCAACGGTGATGTGGGTGCCGCAGACCCGGCAGGGCAGCCCCTCGCGCTTGTACACCCAGTGCCGGTCGGCCCGTCGCCTCAGGGCTCGCCCATAAGCCGCGTCGCCGAGGCCGTCCATGGTCATCATCTGCCCGGTCGACACGCCGATCTTCAGCAGGTGCGCCCAGTCTCGCCAGAGCGCACGGGACTGCTCGTCGCTGAGCGACTTGCCCGGCGCATACGGGTTCAGGCGCGCACGGAAGAGCAACTCGGCCCGGTAGACGTTGCCGATGCCGCTGACCACCAACTGGTCCATCAAAAGGCGCCCGATCGGGGTGGGCTTCTTCCGCACCACCGTGACGAAGCGGTCCTCGGCGGCGCGGCTGTCGTCGAGCATCGGGTCCGGCCCGAGACGGTCCATCGCCACGTGCACCTCCTGAGAGTCGAGCACCACGCAAGCCGTGGGCCCGCGCAGGTCCGCAACGACGTCGTCGGCCAGCAGACGCACCCGCACCTGGCCGATGGGTGCGGGCGGGAAGCCGTCGGGCTCGACGCTGACCTTCTCGTCTTCCGCCATCCGCAGCCGGGTCAGCCGGGGCGCGCCGATGCTCTGCAGCGAGTCCTCCCCCGCCAGGCCCTGCATGACGTCACCCGCGTCGCGCCTGACGGTCCGGCGCCTGCGACCCTTGATGGCGGCGTCCGTACCGTGCGCTTGGATGTCCCCGGCAAAGTCCCAGGCGCCGTAGAGCCCCAGGTGCACGCGCAGCCAGAGCCCGTTGTCGAATTCGAGGAACATCTGCTTGCCGACGGCACGGGCATCCGTCATGATGTGGCCGTCGAGCATCGCCGCGCCGTCCACGAAGCGGCCCTGCGGCGACGACAGTCGGATGCTTTTACCCACGAAGTTGCGGGCGAACTGGCGCGCAATGCGGTGGACGGAATGACCCTCAGGCACGGCTAGTCGGCGAGACGCGTGCCGTTGATGGTGCAGTGCGCCTCGTACTCCGCCAGCTGCAGGATGCGGCGGCAGTGGCGTTCGTCGCCGGGGAACGGCTCCGAGATAAAGGCGTCGATGAAGTCGATGGCGTCCTCGATGCTGTGCTGCCTGGCACCGATGGAGATGACGTTCGCGTCGTTGTGCTCGCGGGCGAGCCTGGCGGTACTGAGGCTCCAGACCAGCGCGGCGCGCACGCCCTTCACTTTGTTAGCGGCCATCTGCTCGCCGTTGCCCGAGCCGCCGAAGACGACGCCGAGCGCGTCGACGCCGACGGACAGGTCGGCGACGACGGCCTCGGCCGCCCGGATGCAGAAACCGGGGTAGTCGTCGAGGGCGTCGTAGACCTCCGGCCCGTGGTCCACGACTTCGTGACCGGCAAGGGCGAGGTGCGTGACCAGCTGGTGGCTGAAGTCGAGGCCGGCGTGGTCAGTGGCGATGTGGATGCGCATGCAACCGATTATATTTACTCGGCTTACTCGGCTGGTACCGTCGCAGCCGCGGCGAAGATCGGCTCGCGGGTGCGGGAGCGCTTCAGCTCGAAGAAACCGTCGTACCCGGCAACGGCCACCACACCGTCCCAAAGCTTGAGCGCCACATCTCCGCTCGGCGCGGGCGAGATGACCGGGCCGAAGAAGGCCACGTCGTTCACGGCGATGACGGGGGTGCCGACATCCTGGCCCACCCGCTCCATGGCGTCGAAGTGGCTGGCGCGCATCTGCACGTCGTAGTGGTCGCTGTCGGCCCACTCCGCGAACGATGCCGGCAGGCCCACCTCGGCGAGCGCGGCAGGAATGACCTCGTCGGGGTTTGTGCTGCCACCGAGGTGGATGCGGGCGCCCAGGGCATCGTAGAGCGCCTTGACCGTTTTCTGGCCGTGCAGTTCCTGTGCGGCAGCAACCAGGCGGGTGTACTTGAGAGCCCGGGGGAAGAACGCGCGGTACTCCTCGGACACGTCCTGGTCCTCGTTCAGGACGGCGAGGCTCATCACCTTCCACTCGACGTCGAAACCGCGCAGGGCGGAGACCTCCTCCACCCAGCGGGAGGTCATCCAGGCCCAGGGGCAGGAGGGGTCGAACCAGAACTTCACAGAGTCAGCCATGGGGCCCAGCCTAGGTGTCTCCCGGCTGGGAAAGCGCCGACGGAGACCGAACGTAAACCCCTGTCCAGAGAGGGTATCCTCGGCAAAATGTCTGGTTGTTGCCCATTTCCGACTAAAATTATTCGTTATGCCCGAAAGCGGGCCCCTTTTTTTCGCAGCAACATGATCTCTACGAGAGAAGTTCCCATGCCCAGAACCAGCTCACTTTCCGGTGCCGACGGCACGGCGGTGAAGACCAAGAATCCGCTCCTGCAGCGCCGCTTGAAGGTGTCGCACGTGAACGTGGTCGATCAGTCAAGGCTGAAGAAAGCCCTCGGCGGAACCATCGTGGGAAACACGATGGAGTGGTACGACGTCGGCGTGTTCGGCTACCTCATCACGACCATGGGTCCGGTGTTCCTGCCCGAGTCCGACCCGACCGTGCAGACCCTGTTCCTGCTCGGCACCTTCGCCGCGACGTTCATCGCCCGTCCGCTGGGTGGTGTGTTCTTCGGCTGGCTCGGGGACAAGATCGGCCGCCAGAAGGTGCTGTCGATGACCCTGATCCTGATGGCGGCATCCACTTTCGCCGTGGGCCTGCTGCCCGGCTACGCCCAGGTGGGCATGCTCGCCGCCGCGCTGCTGGTCTTCACCAAACTCGTGCAGGGCTTCTCCACCGGCGGTGAGTACGCCGGTGCGACCACCTTCGTGAGCGAGCACTCGCCCGACAAGCACCGCGGCTTCTTCGCCAGCCTGCTCGATATGGGCAGCTACCTCGGCTTCGCCATCGGCGCCGCGCTCGTGTCCATCCTGCAGGTCACCCTCGGGCAGCCCGTCATGGAAGACTGGGGTTGGCGCATCCCATTCCTGATCGCCGGACCGCTCGGCCTGATCGCCATCTGGTTCCGTCTGAAGATCGAGGAATCCCCCACCTTCCAGGCCACCCTGGACGCGAAGGAACTGGCCGCGACCGACCCGTCGTTCTCCGACGAGTCCGCCCCGTCCAACAGCCCGGTCAGCATTTTCAAGAACCACTGGCGCGGCATCATCGTCGCCATGATCCTCGTCGCCGCGGCCAACACGCTCGGCTACGCGCTCACCTCATACATGCCGACCTACCTCACCGCCACCAAGGGCTACGACGAGCTGCACGGGACACTGCTCACCATCCCGATCCTCGTTATCATGGCGCTCTGCATCCCTCTGGCCGGCCGCCTGTCCGACAAGATCGGTCGTCGTCCCGTGCTCTGGATGGGTTCGCTCAGCGCCGTAGTGCTCTCCATCCCCGCCTTCATGCTGATCGGCGTCGGCGAGATCTGGACGACGCTGCTCGGCCTGGCTCTGATCGCCCTGCCCGTCACGTTCTACGTCTCCAACCTCGCCTCGGCCCTGCCGGCGCTGTTCCCGACCGAAAGCCGTTACGGTGCCATGGGCATCGCGTACAACTTCTCGGTGGCCATCTTCGGTGGCACGACGCCTTTCATCATCGCGGCGCTGATCGCCACGACCGAGAACGACATGATGCCGGCTTACTACCTGATGGGGACATCCGTCATCGGTGGAATCGCGATCTTCTTCCTGCGCGAGTCTGCCGGGCGTCCGCTGATCGGCTCGATGCCCAGCGTGGACTCGGTCTTCGAGGCCCGCGAACTGGTAGCCACGCAGGATGACAACCCTGCCCTGGACACCGACGAGATGCCGTTCGACGAGACCTATGAGCCGCCGACCTCGTCAATGGATCTCTCATCGCTCGCGACGGAGCCGGAAACCGAGCCGGAGCCGCTGAAGGTCTAGCGACACCCTGCTGCATCGACCGGTGGCCCGGCGTGCGGAGACCCTGGTCTCGGCGCGCCGGGCCACCGGTCTGTGTGCTGTGTGCACCGGGCCGGGCCATCGCGGGGGCCATCGTAGAATTGTTCGATGACCACGACGCCTCCAACCGAGCCCGCTCCCGGGGCCGTGTCAACCCTCAGCATCGACCCTGCCGAGATGGCGATCGCCCTGCGCGTGCTCGCCTCGCTCAGCGAGATCGACCCCGAAGACCCCGATTTCGTCACCGTGCGGCAGGCCACCGCCAAGATGTTCAAGTCCGTCAAGATGGTGCGACGCGGCGAGAAGCGGCAGGCGATTGCGGATGCCGACCGGGAGGTCATCGCCGCGACCGCGACCGGCGCCGCCACCCGCATCGACGACGAGACCATTGGCGCCCAGCTGCGCCTGGGCACCGACCGGGCGTCGGCCGGCGAGTTGCTCGTGCCGCGGGCCTGCTACATCTGCAAACAGAAGTACACCCTCGTCGACGCCTTCTACCACCAGCTCTGCCCTGCCTGCGCGGCGATGAGCCATGAGAAGCGGGATGCCCGCACCGACCTGACCGGCAGGCGCGCCCTACTCACGGGCGGCCGCGCCAAGATCGGCATGTACATCGCCCTGCGCCTGCTGCGCGACGGCGCCCACACCACCATCACCACCCGGTTCCCGCGCGACGCGGTGCGCCGCTTCAGCGCCATGCCGGACTCGGCCGACTGGTTGCACCGTCTCCGCATCGTCGGGATCGACCTGCGCGACCCGGCCCAGGTGATCGGCCTGGCCGACTCCGTCGCCGCGGCCGGGCCGCTGGACATCCTGATCAACAACGCCGCCCAGACCGTGCGCCGCTCCCCCGGCTCCTACTCGATGCTGGTCGAGGCCGAGCAGTCGCCGCTGCCGGAGGGCGTCATCCCGGAGATCGTCACGTTCGGGCACACCAGTGACGCGCACCCGACCGCGCTCGCGGCATCCGTCACCAGCCACCCGATCCTGGCCGCAGCAGCCGGAGCGAGTGGCGCACTCACGGCCGACGACCTGACCGCCCTGGCGCTCGCACCGGGCTCCTCGTCTCTAGCGCGTCTCGCCGCCGGCACCGCGATCGACGCCGGCGGGCTCGTGCCCGACCTGCACTCCCAAAACAGCTGGACCGCGAACGTGGAAGACGTCGACCCGCTGGAGATGCTGGAGGTGCAGCTGTGCAACACCACGGCCCCGTTCCTGCTGGTGAGCCGTCTGCGTGGCTCGCTCGCGGCATCCGACGCCCGCCGCACCTACATTGTGAACGTGTCGGCGATGGAGGGCGTGTTCGGCCGCGGCTACAAGGGGCCCGGCCACCCGCACACGAACATGGCCAAAGCCGCGCTGAACATGCTCACCCGCACGAGCGCGAAGGAAATGCTGTCCGACGGCATCCTGATGACCAGCGTCGACACCGGCTGGATCACCGACGAGCGGCCGCACCCCACCAAGATCCGCCTCGCCGAGGAGGGCTTCCACGCCCCACTCGACCTGGTCGACGGCGCGGCGAGGGTCTACGACCCGATTGTGCGCGGCGAGGGCGGCGAGGACCTCTGCGGCGTCTTCCTCAAGGACTACAAGCCCGGCGCCTGGTAGCCGGGGCAGGTCGTCGGCGGGGTCGGCTTGCGAGTCGGCGGGGCAGGTCGTCGGCGGGGTCGGCCTGCGAGTCGGCGGGTCGAGTCGGCGGGTCGAGTCGGCGAGTCACGTCGGCGCGCTGGACAGGCAGCAGGACAGCCGGCAGGCCCCTCACCAATTCGACGGAGATTTTGAGGTTTGCGCACCCGGGCGGCCGGTTGCGGCCTGGTTTCGGCAGAATCTCCGTCGAATTGGTTCGGGCGGGCGACATGGTGCGGGCCATTTTGGTGCGGCGAGCGGATGCCGCTGGGTGCCGGCACCGGGATCGCGCCCCGCCGAACCGCACCTCAGTCAGGAGCCGGCGGGGTCCAGACCCAGGGGGTCGTCGTCGTGATGGCCTGAAAGCCCAGCCGCAGCAGGATCGGTTTGCTATCGTCGGAGGCATCCACTTGCAGGTAGCGCACACCGCGTTGGTGCGCGAGCCGCGCGCGGTATGCCACCAGCGCCCGGTAGATGCCGCGGCCCCGCCAGGCGGCCAGGGTCGATCCACCCCAGAGTCCCGCGAAATCAGTGCCGCGGGTGAACTCGAGCCGGCACGAGGAGACGAGCTCGCCGCCGGCCTCGGCGACGAACACGAGCACGTCGCCCGGGGCATCACGCACACCGGCCTCCAGCTGGTCGGCCAGCCAGGCGTAGTCCTCGTCCCAGACCTGCGACTGCAGCGCGGCGATGCGCTCGAAGTCGGCCCGGGTGTCGACCTGCCTGATCGTGACGCCGACCGGCAGCACCGGCACGGCGTTCAGGCGTTCGGTCTCGGCGACGACGACCGTCTCCAGCTCCTCGGCCACGAAGCCGGCCGCAAGCAGGCGGTCCGGCAGATCGGCTGGCAGGTCGTGGCCGCGGGTCTTCCACTCGAAGGCCTCGCCGCGGGCAGCGAAGAAATCGCGGTGCTCCGCGATCAGGGCGTCGAGCGCCGCGCCGGTCGCACCCACGTCGCGAGCGGTCTCGACGAGCCCCTGGTGCCGTCCCAAGATCCGCAGAACCGGGCCCGACAGTTCGTAACGGATGCCCGTGGGCCGGTCGGTCGGAACCCAGAGCCGAAGCTGTGCGTCGTAGGCATCACGGAGCGCGTCTCGGGTTGTCATTGTGGATAACCCTAGAGCCGCCCCGAACGAATTCGACGGAGATTTTGCGCGAAACGGCTCCACGGAGGCCTTAATCCGCCCTTTTCCGCAGAATCTCCGTCGAATTGACTCCACGCCCGACACCGGACGCGGGACACCAGACACCGGATGACGGGTGAGCGCACGCGCACGACCGGGCGACGCCTCCGCTCACCTGCCGGGGCGACGGTCCCTGCTCACCGCCAGTGCAGCGCCCGCCTGTGCGGCCGGGGGACTGCGAGGAGTTCGGCATCGGGCGCGAGCACGAAGCCGTTTCAGAGCCGAGAACCGGCGATCGGAGCGGAGGTCGCCGGGTCATCCGACACTTTGTGCGCCCACGCCTCTTAGCAGGCGCTCATGCCGCGCGCTCCCACGTCAGCAAACTCACGGTACCGGTCGTCCGTCGCGGCCCACGGGTCGGTGCTTACCCTCGTGCAGACACCATATTCCTTGGCTAGGCTGATTGTCGGTGCGCGGCGCCACAAGCGTCGGCGCGCGTGCAGACCGCGAAACCGAGATGGAGAAACCGTTGCCCGGAGAGAACCTCACCAGGATCGAAGCCCAGGAGCGCGCCGCGCTCATCACCGTTCAGAGCTACGAGGTCACCCTCGACCTCACGACCGGACCGGAAACGTTCGGCAGCGAGACCACGGTGCACTTCACCGCGACGCCCGGCGCGTCCACCTTCATCGACGCGATCACCCGCACCGTGCACTCGGTGACGCTGAACGGCGCCGCGCTCGACCCCTCACTCGTCAGTGACGGCATCCGGATTCAGCTCGACGGCCTAGCCGCCGAGAATACGCTCACCGTCGTCGCCGACGCCGAGTACACGAACACCGGCGAGGGCCTGCACCGCTTCGTCGACCCGGTCGACAACGAGGTCTACCTGTACAGCCAGTTCGAGGTGCCCGACTCCCGCCGCGTCTTCGCCGTGTTCGAGCAGCCCGACCTCAAGGCCACGTTCGCCTTCACCGTCACCGCCCCCGGCGCCTGGGAAGTCATCTCCAACTCCGTCACGCCCGAGCCGACGGATGCCGGCAGCGGCCACAAGACCTGGGCGTTCGCCCCCACCCACACCATCTCCAGCTACATCACTGCCCTCGTCGCCGGCCCTTACGCAGTCGTGCGCAGCGAGCTGACCTCCAACGACGCCCGCGTCATCCCGCTCGGGCTCTTCTGCCGTAAAAGCCTGTTCGAGTTCCTCGACGCGGATTACCTGTTCGAGAAGACCCGCCAGGGCTTCGCATACTTCGAGGGCAAGTTCAACTACCCGTACCCGTTCGACAAGTACGACCAGATGTTCGTGCCGGAATTCAACGCGGGCGCCATGGAGAACGCCGGCGCGGTCACCTTCACGGAGACGTACGTGTTCCGGTCCAAGGTCACCGACGCCATCAAGGAACGCCGCGTCGTCACCGTGCTGCACGAACTGGCGCACATGTGGTTCGGCGACCTCGTCACCATGAAGTGGTGGAACGACCTGTGGCTGAACGAGTCGTTCGCCGAGTGGGCGTCGACCATGGCAACCGCCGAGGCCACCGAGTGGACCGAAGCGTGGACCACCTTCGCCGTGATGGAGAAGAGCTGGGCCTACAAGCAGGACCAGCTGCCCTCCACCCACCCGATCACCGCCACGATCAACGACCTCGAAGACGTGCAGGTCAACTTCGATGGCATCACCTACGCCAAGGGCGGCTCCGTGCTCAAGCAGCTCGTGGCCTGGGTCGGCCGCGATGAATTCTTCGCCGGCGTCGCCGCGTACTTCCAGAAGCACCAGTGGGGCAACACCGAGCTGACCGACCTGATGGCCCTGCTCGAAGCCTCCAGCGGCCGCGATCTCACCGAGTGGACGAAGCTGTGGCTCGAGACCGCGGGCGTGAACACGCTGCGTCCCGAGATCGTCGTGGACAAGTCCGGCGCCATCACCGGCTTCACGGTGCTGCAGACCGCCGCGGCCGACTACCCCACCATCCGCCCGCACCGCCTCGCCATCGGCTTTTACGACCGGGTGGACGGCGCCCTGGTGCGCACTCACCGGATCGAGATCGACGTCGACGGCGAGCAGACGGATGTCCCGTCACTGCTCGGCCGCCAACAACCCGACCTCGTTCTGCTCAATGACGATGACCTGGCCTACGCCAAGATCCGCCTCGACCCGGAATCGCAGGAGGTGGCCCTCGAGAACCTCTCCGCGATCGAGAGCCCCCTCGCCCGCGCCATCATCTGGGGCGCGGTCTGGGACGCCACCCGCGACGCCGAGACCTCGGCGCGCGACTTCATCACGCTTGTGCTCGGCAACGTCGCGACGGAATCCGAGTCCACCACGCTGCGCACCGTGCTCGGCCAGGTTGTGCTCGCCGCCTCGTACTACGTCGCCGAGGAATTCCGTACGAGTACAGTCAAGGAGGTCGGTGATGCGCTCTGGTCCCTCGCCCGCCACGCCGACGCCGGCAGCGACGAGCAGTTCCAGTTCGTGAAGTTCTTCGCCGCCATCGCGACCACCGACAGCCAGCTGGCATCCGTTGCCGCGCTGCGTGGTGGCACGGCGCCGCTCGACGGCCTCGAGATCGACACCGACCTCTCCTGGGAGCTGCTCATCGCCCTCGTAGCCGGCGGCAAGGCCGACGCGGTCGAGATCGACGCAGCACTGGCCGCGGACAACACCGCGACCGGCGCCCAGTCGGCCGCGCAGGCCCGCGCCGCCATCCCCACCCTGGAGGGCAAGCAGTCCGCCTGGTCGTCTCTGATCGACGTGGACACCGCGCCGAACACCATCGTGCGGGTCACGGCAGCCGGTTTCCTGCGGGCCAACGACACCACGTTGCTGGAGCCGTTCGTCGAGCAGTACTTCGCCATGTTGCAGCCGGTTTGGGCCGCCCGCAGCTTCTCCATCGCGGAAAAGCTGGTGCTCGGCCTATACCCGGCGCCGTTGGCTGACCGGGCGCTCGTCACCGCGACGCGAAAGTGGCTCGACGCCAACCCGGAGCCGCTCGCACTGCGTCGCCTGGTGATCGAGAACCTGGCCGGGGTCGAACGCGCCCTCGCCGCCCAGGCGCGCGACGCGGAGTAGCCGCGCCGAGGCATCCGCCCGCCCGCGCCGTTCGTGCCCCACGCCGCATCCGCCCTCGCCCTCGCCCCCGTCCCCACCCCCGCTCTCGCTCTCGCTCCCACCCTCGCCCTCGCCCTCGCCCTCGCCCCTAATAAATTCGACAAAGATTCTGCTCCCCGAGCCGCACAAAACCGGTTCAGCTCGTCACCTGGGTAGAAATCTCCGTCGAATTCGTTCGGGCGGGTGGCAGGGGTCAACAGGGTGCGGCTGGGTGCGGAGCCGCGGACTCAGGACTTGGACAGGACGCGGCTCTGTAGACTCGGATCGTTATGGACTTTGACGCAATCTGGCTTGAACTGATTCAATTTTTCAAAATCGACCTGTGGCTCAGGGTCATCAATATCGTCGTCATCATTGTGGCCGCGCTGGTCATCCGGTGGGTGTTGCGCTTCGTGATCGACCGCGTCGTGCAACAGATCGTCACGGGGGTCAAGAAGACACAGAACGTGGAGGACACGCAGGCGCTGAGCGTTTCGCCGCTAGCCGCCGTGCGCGTCGTGCAGCGCACCCGCACCCTCGGTTCGGTGCTCTCGAATATCATCAACGTGACCCTGTTGATCGTGACTATCCTGCTGATCGTCAACATCATCAACAATGAAATCCTGGGCTCTTTCGCCCTGCTGACGGCCGCGCTCGGCGCCGGTCTCGGTTTCGGCGCGCAGAACATCGTCAAGGACATCCTGAACGGGCTGTTCATGGTCGTGGAGGACCAGATCGGCGTGGGCGACATCGTCGACGTGGGCTTCGCTTCCGGGGTCGTGGAGACCGTCGGCATCCGTGTCACCCAGGTGCGTGACATCGACGGCACACTGTGGTTCGTGCGCAACGGTGAGATCCTGCGCGTCGGCAACATGTCCCAGGGCTGGGCGCGCGTGATCATCGACCTCGCCATCCCCTACTCGTCCGATGTCGAGGCGGTGCAGAACGAGTTGCTGCGCGTCGCGAAGGCGCTCGCCTCCAGCCGCAAGTGGCGGTCGGTGATATTGGAGAAGCCGGAGATCTGGGGACTCGAGTCGATCTCCGCCGAGGCCCTCGTCGTGCGCCTCGTCGTCAAGACCCGGGTGGCGGCGAAGTGGGACTTCGCCCGCGACCTGCGCCTGCACCTGAAGAAGGCGCTGGACGGGCTCGGCATCGGTCTGACTCCGCTCAACAGCGTGGTCATGGCCGGCACGGATGGCGCGGTCGCCGCCGGCTCCGACCCCGGCTCCGAGGGAACGCCCGACGCGGCCGCGGAAGCAGCCGCGGCCATGCCGGACCTCACCACCGGCCCGTTCACCGCCCCGATCCCGGTGCGGAAGAAAAAGGCTCCCCGCGCACCCCGCCGACCCAAGAACGCCGCGACCGCGCTGCCCCAGGAGGCCCACCCACGCGCAGCGTCAGCGGATGTTTCCGGTACAGACCCGGCTGTGCCCACGGCCCCGACACCCAAAACCGCGGCACCCAAGGCCCCGACACCCAAGACCGAGGCACCCACGCACACGGCACCAGATCCGGAGACTCACGATGACGAATGATGCCGGCGCCCCCACTCCTGCCACGCCCGGTGCGGTCCACCTGCGCGAGGGCGAGAACGGCACCGCGATCGGCGCCACGTTCTACGAGCAGGTCGGCGGTAGGCCGTTCTTCGAGAATCTGGTGAACGAGTTCTATCGCGGCGTCGCTACCGACCCGGTACTGAAGCCGATGTACCCCGAAGACGACCTGGGCCCGGCCGCCGAGCGTCTGACCATGTTCCTCGAGCAGTTCTGGGGTGGCCCGACCACCTACAGCGAGCAGCGCGGCCACCCGCGGCTGCGCCAACGGCACCAGCCCTTCAAGGTGAACCCGGATTCCCGCGACCGCTGGCTGAACCACATGCGCGCCGCCGTCGACAAGGCCGCTCTTGCACCGCTGCAGCGCGACCAGCTCTGGGACTACCTCGAGCGCGCGGCCTTCGCAATGCTCAATACCTTCGACGAGTAGCAGCGCACCCGCTCTCGGCGCACCCTTGGGACGCAGGCGCACGTTCTACCGTGCGCCCGCTTCTGCAATCTGCGCCGCGAGACACAGGCCGACCGAACCAGGCCGGCCGACGGATGCCGCCGCGCCTGCTTTACAAGTCGAGCTCGGCGACGATCTCCGCGGCCGTTGCGCGTCCCATCCGAATTGCGCCGTCGACGTGTTGGTAGCCCTTTCCGGCGAGGTCGCTGCAGGAGAACAGGATCGGGCCAACCGGTGTGCGCAGGTCCGCGCCGAAGCGAGCCAGCCCGCCCAGGTCGAAGCTCGCCGCGTAGGCGCCGCGGGTCCACTCTTCCGTGCCCCAGTCGCTCTCGTAGTAGACGACGGGCGTCAGTGCCTTCTGGCCGAAGTAGTGCGAGAGCGAGGTGAGGATGCGCTGCTTGCGCTCCTCCGCCGAGACGGTGAACACGCCATCGGCGGCCTCGTCGGAGACGAAGCCGACCAGAGTGCCGCGCGGGTCGTTGAAATTGGTGTTGTCGTAGGCCTCGTGGGAGAGCTCGTAGGGGCTGAAGGCCGTGCCGGAGAGGCCGTCCTCCCGCCAGAACGGGGTCTCGTAGACCGCGTGCACCTTGATCACGAAGCCCATCGAGAGGTGCTGGTGCATCATCTGCTGGCGGCGTGGCAGCGGCGGATCGAAGGAGATCCGGGTGTAGAGCACGGGAGGAACGGCAACGATCACGCGACGCGCACGCACCTCGAGGTCGTCGGTGAGCACACTCACGCCGGCGTCGCCCCAGCGCACGGTGCGGGCGGCCTGCCCGAGGAAGACGTCGTCACCGAGGTTCTCGGCCAGCAGGATCGGCACCCGCTGCAGCCCGCCCACGACCCGTTCGTCGAGGATGAAGTCGGCGTCGACGAGGTTGCTGAAACTGCCGGCGCTGGCCGCCATCAGGAGGGCCTGCAGCGTGGAAAAAGCGTGCGCCGGCTTGGTCAGCATGGCCCCGGCGATGAAGAGGCTAATGTTGTCGCGGGCCTCCTGGTCGTCGGTCTCCTGCTCCAGCCAGCGCCGGAAGGAGATCTGGTCGAGCTCCACCGCACGCGGGTGTGCCCAGGGACGGTCGGGGTCCATCTGGTCCACGAGCTCGTCGAGAGTGGCGATCAGGGCCACCATCTCGCGCTCGGTGTCGGCCGAGACCGGGAAGATCTCGCCCTCGAACCGGGTTCGCTCCCCCGCGGCGTTGATGTAGACGCTTTCGCCCTCGCGGTACCGCGCGAAGGTCTCGAGGCCCAGCTCGGCGATGGTCTCCTTGAGTGCGTCCTGATCGGGCGAAACCCACTGGCCGCCGATCTCGAGCATGGCACCGTTGATGTCGTCGGTGTGGAGGCGGCCGCCGACGCGGTCTCGCGCTTCGAGCACGGCCACGGTGAGGCCGGCCTTCCGCAGCTCGGTCGCGGCGGTCAGGCCGGATGCCCCGGCGCCGATAATGACGATGTCACGTTCGATGATGCTCAAGGATTGCTCCATTGCGTTCTGGTGGTGGGGAAGCAGGTGAAAAACAGGTACGTCGCCGGTCAGGAGACCGGGATGAGGGTGTACTTGGTGGACAGGTACTCCTGGATGCCCTCGAGCCCGCCTTCGCGGCCCAGACCGGATTGCTTGACACCGCCGAACGGTGCCGCCGCGTTGGAGACCAGGCCCGTGTTCAGACCCATCATTCCGGTTTCAAGCTTGGCGATCATCCGCTGCCCGCGGGCGAGGTCCTGGGTGTACACGTAGCTGATCAAGCCGTACTCGGTGGAGTTGGCCAGGCGCACGCCCTCGGCCTCGTCGGCGAAGGTGACGATGCCGACGACCGGGCCGAAGATCTCCTCGGTCAGGAGGGCGCTGGCCGGGGCCACGTCCGTCAGCACGGTGGGCTCGTAGAAGGAGCCGGCGCCTTCGGGGCGCTTGCCGCCGGCGAGCAGGGTGGCACCGTGGGCCAGCGCGTCCTGCACGAGGGCGTCGGTGCCGGCGACGGCAGCCTCGCTGACGAGCGGGCCGATGGTGACGCCGGCTTCGGTGCCCCGGCCGATCTTCAGCGCGCCGACACGCTCGGTCAGGCGGCGGGCGAACTCGGCGGCGACGGACTCGTGCACGATGAAACGGTTGGCCGCGGTGCAGGCCTGCCCGATGTTGCGGAACTTGGCGAGCATCGCGCCCTCGACGGCCTTGTCCAGGTCGGCGTCTTCGAAGACGACGAACGGGGCGTTGCCGCCGAGCTCCATCGAGGTGCGCAGCACACCCTGGGCCGCCTGCTGAATGAGCTTGCGGCCCACGGGGGTCGACCCGGTGAAGCTGAGTTTCCGCAACCTGGGGTCGGCGATGATCGGCCCGGCAACGGCGGAAGAGGTCGACGTGGTGATCACGTTGACGACGCCGGCCGGTACCCCGGCGTCTTCGAGCAGCTGCACGAAGAAGAGGGTGGTCAGCGGGGTCAGCTCGGCGGGCTTCACGACGACCGTGCAGCCGGCGGCGAGCGCGGGGGCGATCTTGCGGGTGGCCATGGCCAGCGGGAAGTTCCACGGAGTGATCAGCAGGCACGGTCCGACCGGATACTGAGAGACAACCATCGTGCCGGTTCCCTCCGGGTTCAGCCCGAAGCGACCGCTGATGCGCACGGCCTCCTCGCTGAACCAGCGCAGGAACTCGCCGCCGTAGGTGACCTCTCCATTGGCCTCGGCGAGAGGTTTGCCCATCTCCATGGTCATCAGTAGCGCAAAGTCATCGCGGCGCTCCTGCAGCAGGTCGAAGGCCCGGCGCAGGATCTCGGCCCGCGTACGCGGCGCGGTAGCCGCCCACGACTCGGCCGCCTCGACGGCCGCATCGAGGGCACGGATGCCGTCGGCGGCATCCGCGTTCGCGATCCGTTTGAGCACAGCACCGGTCGCCGGGTCGGTGACCTCGATGGCCTTACCGCCACCCTGCTGCCAGGTGCCGTTGATGTAGAGGCCGTCCGGGACGCGGGCGAGCAGTTCGGTTTCACGAGTGGACACGATGAGACTCTTTCCGATGCGATACGGGAAATGCGAATGAAGTTTTGATCAGGGGTGGAGGCCGTGCAGAAAGGGCGTTTCCGCCACCCTCCCCGCGGCGTTCCCCCAGTATGACTGATCGCCCTGTGCCCCCGTCGGGTTCGGGCAGGAGACCGCGGAGCCAGGGCTCATGCGGCGGCGAGCACGCTCGCCAGCACCTGCAGGCCCTCGACGAGGAGGTCGTCGGAGATGCTCAGAGGCGGCAGGAAGCGGATCACGTTGCCGTAGGTGCCGCAGGTGAGCAGCACGACGCCCATGGCGTGGGCGGCAGCCACGACGCGGCCGGTGAGGGCGGCATCCGGGTCTCCGGTGACCGGGTCGACCAGTTCGATGGCGATCATGGCGCCGCGGCCGCGCACATCGCCCACACGCTTGTCGACGGCACGGATGGCGTTCAGCCGCTCGGTCAGGATGGCGCCGATTTCACGGGCGCGCTGGGCCAGGTTCTCGGTCTCATAGCTGCGCATGGTGGCCAGGGCCGCGGCGCAGGCGAGCGGGTTGCCGCCGTAGGTGCCGCCGATGCCACCGACCTGCGGTGCGTCCATGATCTCGGCGCGGCCGGTGACGGCGGAGAGCGGCAGGCCGCCGGCGATGCCCTTGGCCATCACCATCAGGTCGGGCACGATGCCCTCGTGGTTGCTGGCGAAGAGGTCGCCGGTGCGGGCGAATCCGGTCTGCACCTCGTCGGCAATGAAGACGACCTCGTTCGCGCGGCACCAGTCCACCAGGGTGGGAAGGAAGCCGGGTGCGGGCACGATGAAGCCGCCCTCACCCTGGATCGGCTCGATGATCAGGGCGGCCAGGTTGTCGGCGCCGACCTGCTTCTCGATCTGGGAAATGGCGCGCCGGGCGGCCCCTACCCCGTCGAGTCCGGCGTCGCGGTAGGGGTACGACATGGGTGCCCGGTAGATCTCCGCGGCGAAGGGGCCGAAGCCGTTCTTGTACGGCTGGTTCTTCGCGGTGAGGCCCATGGTCAGGGTGGTGCGGCCGTGGTAAGCGTGGTCGAAGGCGACGACGGCCTGCTTGCCGGTGTAGTGCCGGGCGATCTTGACGGCGTTCTCCACGGCCTCGGCGCCGGAGTTGAACAGGGCGCTGCGCTTGGCGTGGTCGCCCGGGGTGAGCCGGTTGAGCATCTCGGCTACCTCGATGTACGAGTCGTAGGGCGTCACGGTGAAGCACGTGTGCGTGAACTGGGCCAGCTGGGCGGCCACGGCGGCCACGACCTCGGGGGCGCTGTTTCCGATGCCGGTCACGGCGATGCCGCTGCCGAGGTCGATCAGGAAGTTGCCGTCGACGTCGACAAGCACACCGCCGCCGGCCGCGACGATATAGGCAGGCAGGGTCACTCCCACCCCGGCGGAGACGGCCTCGATCTTGCGACGTCCGAGCTCCTGGGACTTCGGGCCGGGGATAGCGGTGATGAGGCGGCGTTCCTGGGGAAGGGACGGTCCGCCGACCGGGATCACAGAAAGGGCGTCTACGAGGGTCATTGCTGCTCCAGTTCGCTGGCTGTTGCATCGGCGCGGGGCCGGCGACGATACCGATTCCAGAAGGCTACGCAGGGCGGCCACCCGCAACATCCGGCACCGTGTACAACGCGCGGGTGAACTTTCGCCACGTTGTACACTCGTCGCATGGCTCCGAACCTGGCCCCGCCGCTCCTGCCCACCGTGCGCCGCCTGCTGGCCCAGCCCGGCCTCCAGCTGCGCCTGCTCACGGCCGAGCCGCAGCTGCCGGCACACGCGCTCGACCAGCCCGTGGAGTGGGTGCACGGCTCCGACCTGGCCGACCCGACGCCGTTTCTCTCCGCCAGCCAGGTGCTCCTCACCACCGGCACCCAGTTCGCCGACCCGATGACGGATGCCTACTACCGCGACTACGTGCGCCGGCTCACGGCCCGCGGCATCGCCTGTCTCGGCTTCGGCACGGAGGTCGTGCGCGCCGGCACGCCGGAGGCCCTCGTTGCGGCCTGCCTTGCCGAGGGGCTGCCCCTGATCGAGGTGCCCTATGACACTCCGTTCATCGCGGTGGCCCGCGCGGCCGGCGACCTGGTCGCCGAGTTGCGCTATGCCCGCAACACTTGGGCGCTGGACGCCCAGCGGGCCATCTCGCACGCGGCCCTCCGACCCGACGGCCTGAGCAACATTCTTAGCGAGCTGTCCCGGCAGCTGGGCCACTGGGTCGCGCTCTTTGACGCGAGCGGCACGCTCGACCGGGTCTTCCCCCGCGACGCGTTCTCCGGTTCCGCCTCCTCCACCGCCCTGCCGCAGGTGCAGGCGGAGGCCGGCCGGCTGCTCCGTCGCGGGCAGCGGGCCGGCACCACCCTCGACGAGGGCGGCGAGACTTTGACCCTGCAGACCCTGGGGAGGCAGGGCCAGCTGCGCGGGGTGCTGGCCCTCGGGGGCGGCACCCTGCTCGACCAGGCCAGCCAGCAGGTGGTGACCAGCGTCATCGCCCTCGCCGGGCTCGCGCTCGAGCAGAACAGCGCCCAGGGTCGCGCCCGCGGCCACCTGCGGTCCGGGCTGCTGCAGGCGCTACTCGGCGGCGACCTCCCGCTGGTGCAGAGCATCTCCCGGGAGCTCTGGGGTGCCCTCCCGGCCGAGCCGGTACGGGTCGCCGTCGTCTCCCCGCCGCCCGAACGCTTGGACGCTCTGGCCGAGCTGCTCGAACTGCGGGTCGAGGAACGCCCCGGGCACCTGTTCTTCGCCCGCGACGGTGGCCAGGTGCTGCTCATCCTCGATGTCGCCGCCGATCCGGTGCTCGCCGAGCTGGTGGGCCTCGGGCTGCACGTGGGCGTCTCCGACCGGAGCGCCTATCGTGCCCTGCCGCACGCGGCGGCCCAGGCCCGACAGGCGCTCGAGCGCGCCCACGAAGGCGCGGCGGGCATCGTCGAATTCGAGGTGATCTCACGGCAGGGCGTGCTCGCGTTCCTGGCCCGAACGGATGCCTCGGAGGTCGGCCGCGCCACCCTCCGGCCGCTCTCCGACCACGATGCCGCCCACGGCACGGCGCTGCTCCCCACCCTGCGGGTGTGGCTCGAGCGCAACGGCCAGTTCGGCCCGGCCGCGACGGAGCTCGGCGTGCACCGACACACCGTGCGCGGCCGGATCAGCCACGCCGAGCAGTTGCTCGGGCGGGACCTCGGCGCCTTCCACGCCCGCGCCGACCTCTGGGCGGCGCTGCTGGCGTCGGCGGGATAGGCCGGAAACACCGCACGCACGAGGCGGCTCGCACACTGTGACGCAAGCACCCACACACCGGAAAGAGACAATGTTCAGTCTGAAGGACCTTCGCATTCCGATCATCGCGGCACCCATGGCCGGTGGCGCGTCCACCCCAGCCCTGGTGCGCAGCCTCAGCGCGGGGGGCGGCCTCGGGTTCCTGGCCGCCGGGTACAAGACCCCGGATGCGCTGGCCCGGCAGATCGCCGACGTGCACCAGAGCTCGCGGCCGCCGTACGGCGTGAACGTATTCGTTCCCGGGCCACCACTGACCGACCAGGCCGGAGTCGATGCCTACCGCCGGAGCCTGACAGCGACCGCGCTGGAACACGGCGTGGAATTGCCCCCGACACTGGCCGCGGACGATGACTGGTTCTCCGCCAAGGTGTCCCTTCTCATCGGGCACCGAGTCCCCGTGGTGTCGTTCACCTTCGGGTTACCGCCGGCCGAGGCCGTGGACGGTTTGCACGCCGTCGACGCGTGCGTGATCGCCACGGTCACCTCGGTTCGGGAGGCGGTTCTCGCGGAGGAACGCGGAGTCGATGTGCTCTGCGTGCAGGGCCCGGAAGCAGGCGGACACCGGGCGACCTTCACGACGGCCGAAGAACCGGAGACCACTCCCCTGATCGAACTGGTCCGCGCCATTTCGGACCTGGCGGTTCTGCCGCTCATCGCGGCCGGGGGCATCCACTCCGGTGCCGGGATCGCGACGCTCCTGGCGGCCGGCGCGGACGCCGTGCAACTGGGCACGGCGTTCCTCCGCACCGCGGAGTCCGGCGCCCAGCAGGCGCACAAGGACGCGCTCGTCGACCCGAACTTTGATCGCACCGTGGTCACGCGCGCGTTCTCCGGGCGTCCGGCACGGGGGCTGCGCAACGCGTTCATCATCGAGCACGACGCCACCGCGCCCCGGGCTTATCCTCAGGTGAACCATCTCACCAGTGGCCTCAGGGCGGATGCGGGTCGACGCGGCGACGCCGACGGACTCGCCCTCTGGGCGGGCACCGGCTTCCGCTCTGCCCGCGCAGAACCGGCGGCCGACGTGCTCACCCGGCTGTGGCAGGACGCCCGCGTGTCGCCGAGTCAGCGACCGGTGTCGAACCAATTCGACGGAGATTTTGATGTTTGAGCCGATTCTCGGCCAGTTTAAGGCCGATCCGGGCAAAATCTCCGTCGAATTCGTTCGGGGCACGGTGCGAACACCCAGCGAATAGTCAGCGGCTCAGCGACCAGGGCTTGCGACGCACGAGGATGTGGCCGCGGCTCGTGCTCAGCCGGGTCCACAGGCCCGTCTCGAACAGGCGCACGGGCTCGTTTTTCGGCAGGAAACCGAGGCTGACGGCCGCGAAGGCGGCGCCGGCCGGCACGATTTCCAGGCCGGGGATCGGGCGGCTCCAGACTTCGGAGCGCACCCGCTGCACGATCTGCCCGCCGGTTCCCGCCGGGATGACGGCGGCGACTTCCTCAATGCCGGCCTGCGCCGCACCGTCGAGCAGGGCGGCATCCGTTTCACCGAGCAGGGTCCAGCCGCCTTGGGGCGGCGAGATACCGGCCCAGGTCACGGTGGTCACTTCCAGCGGCACGGTTACGGTCACTGTCGCCTCGTCCTCCAGCACGGCCGCGGTGAGGCGGGCGAGGCGGTCCAGCAGGGAGCGCACGGGAACGACCGCGTCGAGCTCGACCGGTGCGGTGAGCGCGAAGGTGCGCAGGCCCAGCACGGTCGGGCTGGAGTCGAGGAGACCGCGCGGGTAGAGGATCGCGGTGTAGACAGCGAGCACCCCCGCGGCCTGAATGAGGCGCACGGAACCGTCCTCCACCCGGCTAGCGCGGGAGAGGTAGACCTGGAGGTCGCGAAGGGACAGGGACTCTGGGAGAGAAAATGACTTACTCATCTGCTCCTAAACTACCAAGGTACGGCGCGCGTCACACCGGTGCGCGCGTCTGCTCCGCCACGCGCCTGAGGAGGCCACATGGACTTGCCGATGGAGGGCCTTCTAACCGCCCTGGACCTCACCGACACGGGCGCCCGCACCAGCGAGGACATCTTCACCGGGCCGTCGCAGTGGATGCCGCTCGGCCGCGTTTTCGGCGGGCAGGTGCTCGCCCAGTCACTGGTCGCCGCGATGCGCACGGTTCCCGACGACCGCCATGTGCACTCGATGCACGGCTATTTCCTGCGCCCCGGCGACGTGGGCCAGCCGATCACCTTCTCCGTCGATCGCATCCACGACGGCCGCTCCTTCTCCACCCGCCGCACGCAGGCCTATCAGGACGGGCATCCGATCCTGTCGATGATCGCCTCGTTCCAGGACGGTGATGAAGGCCTCGAGCACCAGATCGAGATGCCAACCGATATGCCCGACCCGGAGTCCTTGCCGACGGCGGCGGATGCTTTGGCCCAGGTCGACCACTCCATCGCCCGCTACTGGGCGAACGAGCGTCCGTTCGACATGCGGCACCTGCCGTCGCCGATCTACCTCAAGGTGGACGGCGAGCACACCTCTCGCCAGGCCGTGTGGATGAAGACCATGGGCCCGTTGCCCGACGACCCTGACCTGCACCGCGCCGCGCTGGCATACGCCAGCGACTACTCGATCATGGAGCCTGTCATGCGTCGCCACGGCGTGGCCTGGGCCACACCCGGGCTCAAGGTTGCGAGCCTGGACCACGCCATGTGGTTCCACCGCTTCGGCCGGGTCGACGAGTGGATGCTCTACGTACAGGATTCCCCGACCGCCCAGGGTGGACGCGGGCTCTCCACCGGCAGCATCTACAGCCGGGCGGGCCTGCTTCTCGCCACGGTCGCGCAGGAGGGCATGCTGCGCGTGCCCACGAACGCAGAGTAGCCTCTCTCACATGCTCTGAGCGTCTCTGAGCATCTCTGAACGCCCGCCCGATCGAGGAGAACCATGACGAACGCCACCGACATCTCCCGCCGCACCGCGCTCCTGCTCGGCACCGCCGGCACCGCCGTCGCGCTGGTCGGCTGCAGCACCGACGGCGCCGCAGACTCCGGCACCGGCACCGGCAACATTGGCCCGGTGGAGTTAGCCAAGCTCGCCGACATCCCCGTGGGCGGTTCGATCGAGGCCTCCCTCGATGGCAAGCCCATCCTGATCAGCCAGCCCACGGCCGGCACCGTGGTGGCGTTCAGCGCGATCTGCACCCACCAGGGCTGCGTGGTCAAAGCGGTAAAGGACGAGTTCGACTGCCCCTGCCACGGCTCGAAGTTCGACCGTGCCACCGGCGAGGCCCTCGCCGGACCGGCGACCGAACCGCTGGCGTCGGTGAAGGTCACCGTCACCGGCGACGCCGTCACCGCCGGCTGAGGCGGACTGCGTCCGGGCCGGCCTACTCAGCCGGCAGGGACGCGCGCCGGGTGAATCGGATGGGTTCGTCTACGTATGGAGCCCAAGCGGCGCGCTCGACCTCGTTGATCTTGCGCGGCCGCTCGGTCGCGGCATCCACCAACACGATTGTGGTGCTCGCCTGCGCGAAGAGAACCGCTGGCTCCAGGCCGATCGGAGTCCAGACCTCGTAGCAGACCTCGAGGCTGGCGCCGCCGAGCTTGCCGAGCCAGAGACGGATGTCCAGAGGCTGCCTCAGATACGGAATCGGAGCCAGATACTCGGCCTCCATCCGCGCGATCAGGGTCAGCGTCGCCGCGCCCGGGCGCCCGTCCAGCACGGCGGTGCCGGCGAACGCCCCGGGGCCGTCGCCGTCTTCATCCGGCCAGAACGCCTGGATGCGCGCATCCTCGAGCACACGCAACAACTCGGCGTTGTTGACGTGGCCGTAGGCGTCCAGATCCGACCAGCGCAACTTCACCGGCACGCGCAGCTTCACCGCGGGTCCTAGTCGCGGGTCAGCTTGCGGTACGCGGACCGGTGCGGTTTCGCGGCATCCGGGCCAAGGCGTTCGATCTTGTTCTGCTCGTACGACTCGAAGTTGCCCTCGAACCAGTACCAGTTCGCCGGGTCTTCGTCGGTGCCCTCATAGGAGAGGATGTGCGTGGCGATTCGGTCAAGGAACCACCGGTCGTGGGTGATGACCACGGCGCAGCCGGGGAATTCAAGGAGCGCGTTCTCGAGCGAGCCGAGGGTTTCGACGTCCAGGTCGTTGGTGGGCTCGTCGAGCAGCAGCAGGTTGCCGCCCTGCTTGAGGGTGAGCGCCAGGTTGAGGCGGTTGCGCTCACCACCGGAGAGCACGCCGGCCTTCTTCTGCTGGTCGGGACCCTTGAAGCCGAATGTGGACACGTAGGCCCGCGACGGGATCTCGGTCTTGCCGACCTGGATATAGTCCTGGCCGTCGGAGACGACCTCCCAAAGCGACTTGTTCGGGTCGATGCCCGCGCGGCTCTGGTCGACGTAGGAGATGTCGACCGTCTCGCCGATCTTCAGTTCACCCAGGTCCAGTGGCTCGAGTCCGACAATCGTCTTGAACAGCGTGGTCTTGCCCACGCCGTTGGGGCCGATGATGCCGACGATGCCGTTGCGCGGGAGGGTGAAGGAGAGATCCTCGATGAGGACCCGGTCGCCGAAGCCCTTCTTGACCTTCTTGGCGTCGATGACCTGGGCACCGAGGCGCGGGCCGACGGGAATCTGGATCTCTTCGAAGTCAAGCTTGCGGGTGCTCTCGGCCGCTGCCGCCATCTCTTCGTAGCGGGCGAGACGCGCCTTCGACTTTGCCTGGCGGCCCTTCGCATTCGAGCGCACCCATTCGAGCTCGTCCGCGAGGCGCTTGGCCATCTTCGCGTCCTTCTTGCCCGCGATGAGCAACCGTTCCTGCTTCTTCTCGAGGTAGGTCGAGTAGTTGCCCTCGTAGGGGTACAGGTGGCCGCGGTCGACTTCGGCGATCCACTCGGCCACGTGGTCGAGGAAGTACCGGTCGTGGGTGACGGCGAGAACGGCGCCGGGGTACTGGGCCAGGTGCTGCTCGAGCCAGAGCACGCTTTCGGCGTCGAGATGGTTGGTGGGCTCGTCAAGGAGGAGCAGGTCGGGCTTCTGCAGCAGCAGCTTGGTCAGCGCCACGCGGCGCTTCTCACCGCCGGAGAGGTCGGCGACGGAGTAATCGCCCGGCGGGGTGCGGAGGGCGTCCATGGCCTGCTCCAGCTGGGAATCGAGGTCCCAGGCGTCGGCGGCGTCGATGGCCTCCTGCAGCGTGCCCATTTCGGCCAGCAGTGCGTCGAAGTCCGCGTCGGGTTCGCCGAGCGCGAGGCTGATCTCGTTGAACCGGTCGACCTTGGCCTTGATCGGGCCGACGCCCTCCTGCACATTCTCGAGGACCGTCTTGGTCTCGTCGAGTTCGGGCTCCTGCATCAGGATGCCGACCGAGTAGCCGGGCGAGAGCTTCGCCTCGCCGTTGCTGGGGGTGTCCAGCCCGGCCATGATCTTCAGGATCGTGGATTTTCCGGCGCCGTTCGGCCCCACGATACCGATTTTGGCGCCGGGGAAGAACGACATGGTGACGTCGTCGAGGATCAGTTTGTCGCCGACCGCCTTGCGAGCGCGGACCATCGTGTAGATAAATTCAGCCATAGTGCTTACCAGTCTATTTGCCGCGTGGCCCCGACCAGACACGTTCCGGATGCGAGGATCGCCGTGACCGCGCTGTGGTACCCGCCCGTGGCCGGTCCGTTCTGCCCGATCAGGCATTCGCCGTTGAACCGAACGGAGAACTGGATAGAGTCCGCTGGGAGGTCGATGTTGGTCTCGTCGAAGGTAACCTCCATTTGGGCCCGGTCGAAGCCGGAGGCCCCCAGCGCGTCCACGAATGCCCGCCCGCCGGCATTCTCGTCAGCGGTGACGACCGCCGTGGCGACGCTGTCGAAGTAGGCCAGGTTCGCCGCGGCATCCTTCTCCGGCTGTAGCTGCGGCGCGGGTATGGGCGCCGCGCTCGCGGTCGGACGAGCCGACGCCGACGCCGACGCCGTGGCCGTGCTCGAGGAAGTCGCGGCCGGTGCCGCCGAGCAGGCCGCGAGGCTGACCGTGACGGCCAGCCCGAGCAGCAACGCGCTACCGGTGCGTGGGGAACGGATGCCGGTTCGACGTCTCCGGGTTTCCCGATCTGATGGTGCCGGCACGTGGTCCTTCCGCGACCGCGGTGCGGTCAGACCTCTGAGTCTGCCAGATGCCCCGTGTCCCCGAGAGTCTATTCCGGTCACTGTCCCGGTGACTGTGCCGGACACTGTGCCGAGTTGCCGCCATCAGGAATCGACCCCGACTAGCGCCGCGGACTCTGCCTCGTCGCGAATCGGGGGTGCGTCGTCAGTATCGGCAGGTAGGAAGCCGTCCGTGGGCTCGGTCGGATGTGGCGCCGACGCTGCGCCGGGCGGCGGCGAGCGCATGTAGACGGTGCTGCACCAGGCCAGGTCGTGCCCGACGGTCTCTGCCTCGACCTCGACCGAGGTACCGTTGCGGTCGGCATTTTCCCACGGCCGGATGCGCAACCGCCCCGCCACGACTACGTGCTCACCCTTCTGCACCGAGCGCTCCACGTTGTGGGCGAGCTGCCGGAAGGAGGACACCGTGTACCAGTTGGTCTCGGCGTCAACCCAGGTCTGTTTCACACGGTCGAAGCGACGCTGGCTTGATGCCAGCCGAAACGACGTGATGGCCAGCCCCGCACTGGTCACAAGGTGACGGGGCGTGGTGGCCACGATTCCGGTCACGGTGATGCTGTCGCTCATTACGGTCTCCCTCATCCTGTGAGCCCCGGACGAATGCCCGGAACACGCGACCTGGAGCGACGGCTCGTGCCCGTCTCCGCCGCCCCAGATCGCGTACTCCGAGTGTGCGGCGGCAGGACGACGCGCGGCCGCGGCATCCCGAACCTGTGCCCAATGACCGCCCCCCGCAGCTGGGGAGGGCTGGGCTCGCTTCTGACGGAGAGGGTACGGGTGCGCGCCGCGGTCGGTGTCGAACCAATTCGACGGAGATTCTCCTGTGAAAGCGCTCTTTCCCAGCTTCTAGTGCCGCTTTGGGCAAAATCTCCGTCGAATTCGTTTGGCTCCGGGTTTCCGCACGGCGGTCTCGGCGGCGCTGGCACGGCAGCTAGAAAACCCGTTCATTTCGCCGCGCTGGGCGATACTCGCCGCCTACGAATACACGAACTCGCGCTGCTAGAGGAGGTATTCGGCGTAGGACTTGCGGATCTTGTTCACCTTGGGCAGCGCGACGGCCATGCAGTAGCCCTGACCTGGGTTTTTGGCGAAGAAGTCTTGGTGGTGGTCCTCGGCCACGAAGTATTCGCCGAGCGGATCGATCGTGGTGACGACGCCGCCGCCCCACCATTCGGCGGCGCGAGTGCGAGCGGTTTCGAAGAGCCGCTTCTGCGCGTCGTCGGCATAGAACATCGCCGACCGGTACTGGGTGCCCACGTCGGCGCCCTGGCGGTTCAGCTGGGTCGGGTCGTGCAGCGAGAAGAACACGTCGAGGATGACGCTGGCCGGGATGACCTCCGGGTCGAACGTCACGGCGATGGCCTCGGCGTGGCCGGTACGGCCCGTGCACACCGACTCATACGTTGGCCGTTGAGCCCCTCCCCCGGTATACCCGGAAACCACCTCGCTCACGCCACGCAACACCCGATACACGGCATCGAGACACCAGAAACATCCACCTGCGACCACAAAAGTTTGCACACCCCTAGAGTAACGGCATGACCTTCGTGCCAGCTCCGAACCGCTATGCCGACATGACCTACCGACGCGTCGGACGGAGCGGCCTCAAACTGCCGGCGCTGTCTCTCGGCCTCTGGCACAACTTCGGCCACGAGCGCCCGATCGAGACCCAACGCGCCATCCTGCGCCGTGCCTTCGACCTGGGGGTCACCCACTTCGACCTGGCCAACAACTACGGTCCTCCTCCCGGAGCCGCCGAGACCAACTTCGGCCGCATCCTCGCCGAAGATTTCCGGGCCTACCGCGACGAGATGATCATTTCCAGCAAGGCCGGCTACGACATGTGGCCGGGCCCCTACGGCGATTTCGGTTCTCGCAAGTACCTGCTCTCCTCCCTCGACGCGAGCCTGGGCCGGCTCGGCGTCGACTACGTCGACATCTTCTACTCCCACCGGCCGGACCCGGAGACTCCCATCGAGGAGACCATGGGCGCGCTGGCGTCGGCGGTGCAGCAGGGAAAGGCCCTCTATGTCGGCATCTCCAGCTACACCCCCGAGCAGACGCGGGCCGCGGCGGCGGCGCTGGCCGAGCACAAGATCCCCCTCCTGATCCACCAGCCGCGTTACTCGATGTTCGACCGCCACATCGAAGACGGGCTCTTCCCCGTGCTCGACGAGCTCGGCATGGGCAGCATCGTCTTCTCGCCGCTCGCACAGGGACTTCTCACCGACCGCTACCTGGACGGCACCGTTCCGGCAGGCTCGCGGGTCGCGACGAGCGATTTCCTGTCGGAGGACGTTCTCACCGACACCTACCAGGGCCGTGCCCGCGCCCTGAACGAGATTGCCGCCGCGCGCGGCCAGACGCTGGCCCAGCTGGCGGTCACCTGGATCCTGCGCCAGCCATCGGTGACCAGTGTGCTGGTCGGCGCGAGCAGCCTGAACCAGCTCGAGCAGACCGTGGCGGCCTTGGATGCCCCGCCTCTCACCCAGATCGAAATCGACGAGATCGAACCGTACGCCGTGCACGGCACCGGTCTGGGCTGAGCGAAGTGGGCTACCTCTACGCTCTCCTCGCGTCGCTGCTCTTCGGCCTCAACGGCAGCACCACCAAGGTGATCGTGGATGCGGGCCTGTCCCCGGCCCAGCTGACCTTCTTCCGGGTCACGGTCGTCGCCCTCCTGGCCGGCGGTCTGTTGCTCGTGACCAACCGGCGGGCGTTCCGCATCAGCCTGCGCCAGCTCGCGGTAATGGCCGTCCTGGGGGTGGCCGGGGTCGCCCTGATCCAGTGGTTCTACGCAGTGGCGATCAGTCTGCTGCCGGTGGGCATCGCGCTCATGCTCGAGTACACCGGGGTGCTGATCGTCGCCCTGGTCGCCCGGTTCGTCTTCAAGGAGCGGGTCAAATCCCGCATCTGGCTGGCCATCGGCTGCGTTCTGATCGGCATGGCCATCGTCGCCCAGATCTGGGCCAGCACCCTCTCTGAACTGGGTGTGCTGGCGGGAATCCTCGCCGCAATCTGCCTGGCAGTGTATTTCCTGGTCGGGGAGCGGCAGGTCGCCGCGACCTCGCCACTGGCCGTGTCGTTCTGGTCCATGCTTTTCGCCAGCGCGTTCTGGCTCGTGTTCAGCGCCTGGTGGCAGGTCGAGCCGCAGACCCTGGTTCAGGATGTCGCGTTGAACGGCAACCTCGGGGCGGTGTCTCTCCCGCTGTGGCTGCTGACGCTGTGGAACGGCGTGTTCGGCTCCTTCGCCCCGTATCTGTTCTCGTACATGGCGCTCGGCCGACTGACTGCCACGGCGGCCGGCATCGTGTCTGCCTCGGAGGTGATCTTCGCCTTCGCGTTCGCGTTCCTCTGGCTCGGCGAGTCCCTCGACGGGCTGCAGATGGCGGGGGTGGTCCTTGTGCTCGCGGGCATCGTCGTCACCCAGACCGCACGTCCGAACCGGGTTGTGGACCTCGACCTGGCCAGCCAGGACATGGTTTTGCTGAACGGACCTCTGCGGTAGCGCCGAAACCACTGTCGGTGGCTCTCCGTAGCCTGAGGGGACCCTCACCCGCGTACGGTCGATCTCGGAGAATTCCATGTCCACACCAGCGTCCCCACTTCCCCGACTGCCGGTCATCCGCGGTCTGCAGTTTGTTCCCGTGAAAGACGGCCTCTGGCGGGTCTCGAACCGGTCCGGCATGGTGCTCGGGCACATCGAGCGGCGCACCGAGGTCGACGGCGACCACTTCGCCGCGCGGCGCCTGCTCGCCGCCACCCGCACAATGAACGTCGGTTCGTTCTGGCGCATTGACGACGCGGCCGACTGCTTCCGCTGACTGCGCGCACCTCCCCGCAGGGCACGCCGCGCCGCTCCCGGAGATCGGGACGAGACGCCGGTAAAGTGCGCTCATGCAGTGGTGGAATAGTTTCGTATCCTGGCTCACGGCAGCCAGCAATCAGTCCATGGTTTTCAGCGCCGTGGTGCTCATCGTCTCGATCGTCGTCGCCAGCCTTCTGGCGGCGGTGATCTCCCGCGGGGCGATCAAACGCCTCTTGGCGCAGAACGACCGGGCTCTCAAGGCGGCCGTGATCGGCACCCTCGTGGATGCCGCGACCGAGGCATCCGTCTGGAACTCGCTCACGCCGCAGGAGCAGGTCATGGCGGACCGCGCGGTGGGCCAGGCCGACGTGCAGCTGCGCCTCCTGCCGATCAAGGGTTCGGGCGTCGCCGCGAACTGGGCCGCGCATCAACTCGCTGAGCTCAAGCGCACCTCGGCCACGTTCGGGTACCAGCTCGAGCCCGCGCTGCTCGAGTTCCGCGACCGCCTGGTCGAATGGCAGGACAAGCCGGGCCGCACCCGCAAGATCTTCCAGAGCGACCTCGACCGGTGGAAGGTCTCCAAGAACAGCACCGAGAAGAACCTCCTCGCCGAGCAGGATGCCTGGACCGCCCAGCAGCACCACGACCAGTTCACCGCCGCGCCGGCCGCGCCCGTGCCTGCCCCGCTACAATATGCGTCTGGAACGGCCTCGGCGTCGACGGAGACCCAGCGCCTCCTCGACGACGTGCAGGCACTGGAAGTGCGCCCCACCCCGCTCCAGAGCTAGACGTCCGTGAGCCGCCGCCGCGCTCCCGAGCGAGGCGGCGGCGGCGGCTCACAGCTCTCACGAGTCAGCGCCACCACTCGTCGAACATCGATGCCGGGACCTGGCGCTTGTGCTCGGTGCCGAGGTAGCGGTTCTCGATCGTCTCGGCGACGAGATCGTCGACGGGCAGCCCTTCCAGGAAGTCGTCGATCTGCTCGTACCGCAACCCCAGGTTGGCCTCGTCGGTCTGGCCGGGGTTGTCGTCGAGAAGGTCGGCAGTCGGCGCCTTGAGGTATAACCGGTCCGGCGCCCCCAGCTCGACCAGAAGCGCTCGCCCCTGACGCTTGGTCAGTCCGGTCAGCGGCAGGATGTCCGTGCCGCCGTCGCCGTACTTGGTGAAGAATCCCGTGACCGCCTCGGCGGCGTGGTCGGTGCCCACGACCAGCAGGCCGGCCGAGCCGGCGAGGGCATACTGGGCGACCATGCGCACCCGGGCCTTGACGTTTCCCTTGTCGAAGTCCGGCAGCGGGCGGCCCGTCGCATCGGCGAATTCCGCTTCGATGCCGTCGACGGCGCGCTTGATGTCGAAGGTGACGGTCGACGCAGGACGAATGAATTCCAGGGCGAGCTGCGCGTCCTCCTCGTCCCGCTGCACCCGGTACGGCAGGCGCACGGCCTGGAAGATGGCCGAATGTCCCGCCTCGGCGAGCTGCTCCACGGCCAGCTGGCACAGACGGCCGGCCAGGCTGGAATCCTGACCCCCGCTGATGCCGAGCACGAGGCCCTGTGCCCCCGTTCGGAGCAGGTAGTCCGCGAGGAACTGCACTCTGCGGCGAACCTCGGAGGATGCATCGATATGGGGGGACACGTTCAGCTCCGCGATGATTCGCGCCTGTAGTTCTCGCATTTCCCGAATCTACCAAACCTAGGGTAGAGCAACAGGATTCACGGGTGTTGTGCGGTGCCCCCGGTAGGAATCGAACCTACGACAAGCGGATTAGAAGGCCGCTGCTCTATCCACTGAGCTACGGGGGCGAAGAACGATCAACAATACCGCAGACCCGGCCCGCCGGCGCTCAAACGGCCTTCGCGGCCGCCACGAGCACCTGGGCGAGTGTCGGCACACCCGTGGCCCGGAAGACCTCGATCCCGGCCGCGTCCCGGATGATCACCGTGGGGGTGATCCGGATGCCGTCGGCCTCGGCTTCCGCGACGTCCCGCACCACGTCGAGCTCACGCACGGTCGCCTGGGGCACGAGGCGTTCGACCTCGGCCAGGACTGCCCGGGTCTGCATGCAGGGCTCACAGAAGGCGGAGGAGAAGTACGTCAATTCCATGCGAGGTAGTCTACGGAGCGAACGTCTCAGTCGCACCGCTGCCGGGATCAGCGCAACAGGGCCGGTCGGCGTCCGCCGTTAGACTCGGCACATGAAAAAAAGTAGTGACCGGTTGGTGTGGATTGACTGCGAGATGACCGGTTTGGACATTGATTCCGACGAGTTGGTGGAGATCGCTGTAGTGATCACCGATTACGACCTGAACATCATCGACCCGGGACTCGACCTCATCATCAAGCCGAATCAGGCGTCGCTGGAGAACATGAACGACTTCGTGCGCAACATGCACGAGACCAGCGGGCTGATCAACGAGATCCCGAACGGAATCAGCGCCGCCGAGGCCGAGACCCTGGTGCTGGAATACGTACTGCAGTTCATCCCGGCCGAGCAGAGGGCTCCGCTGGCGGGAAATTCCATCGGCACCGACCGGGCCTTCCTGATGAAATTCATGCCTCGCCTCGACGCCCAGCTGCACTACCGCAACGTCGACGTGTCCTCGATCAAGGAACTCGCACGCCGCTGGTACCCGCGGGTTTACTTTAACGCCCCCGCGAAAGACGGCGGACACCGCGCCCTGGCTGACATCCTCGAATCCATCCGCGAACTGGCGTACTACCGCCAAACCGTGTTCGTGGCCGACCCCGGGCCGTCCAGCCAACAGGCGAAGAACAGCGCGGCCGAAGCCGTGAACATTTTCGCTGCGAACATGTAATACACTTGTCAAGTTGCCTTCTCTGTGAGAAAGCAGCGCATGGTGGGTATAGCTCAGCTGGTAGAGCATCCGGTTGTGGTCCGGAAGGCCGCGGGTTCAAGCCCCGTTACTCACCCCAATTGAAACACGCAGAAACAGTCCATCGAACGCGCGACCGGGCCCTCGGATTCGGCCGCGCGTTCGCATTTCCGGCATCGAAACGCCGCACCGAAATGGTGTCCTCGCCTCGGCCTCCCCGCGGTCCAACGGCGTCCGGGACAGCTGAAAGGGATCTCTCCATGCGTGCTCGTTTCGCCCTCCCCGCCGTCGCTGCGGTGGCCGCCCTCCTGCTCACCGGCTGCGTCGACAACACTGTGCCGGTTCCCGGAGCCGACGCCACCGCGCCCGCCAAGACCGTGACCGAAGATGCCGCCGCCTCGGCGCTGCTCCCGGAGAAGGTCCGCGCCTCCGACACGCTCGTGATCGGAACGAGCCCGAATTACTCCCCCAACGAGTTCAAGGACGATTCCGGCAACCCGATCGGCTGGGGAGTCGAACTCGGCGCCGCGGTTGCCGCGAAGTTGGGTCTGACCGCCGACTACAAGGTCGCGAATTTCGACACCATCATCCCGAGCATCATCGGCGGCGAGATGGACCTGGGAAACTCGTCCTTCACCGTCAACCTGAAGCGCCAGGAGCAGGTCGACTTCGTCAACTACTACACGGCCGGCATCCAGTGGGCCTCCGCCACCGGCACCACCGTCGACCCCGACGACGCCTGCGGCCTGAAGATCGCCGTGCAGTCCACCACCTACGAGGACACCGACGAAATCCCGGCCAAGAGCGCCGCCTGCGTCGCCGCCGGAAAGCCCCCGATCGACAAGCTCAAGTTCGACACCCAGGACCTGGCCACGAACGCCACTGTGCTCGGCCAGGCCGACGCCTTCAGCGCAGACTCCCCGGTCACCCTCTACGCGATCCAGCAGACCGCGGGCAAGCTGCAGAAGGCCGGCACCTCCTTCGACGAGGCACCGTACGGCATGGCCGTGGCGAAGGACTCCGGGATGGCAGCGGCCGTGCAGGCTGCCCTGCAGTCCATGGTCGACGACGGCTCCTACGGCGAGATCCTCAAGACCTGGGGCGTCACCGACGGCGGCCTGAGCACCATCACGATCAACGGCTGACCGGCTCCCTGAGAGGCTGAACGAATGTGAGATGCTGAACGGATGCCGCAGCTGACTCACGAGGAGTTCGAGCGTCTCGTCGTCGACGAGCTCGACCTCCTGCCCGACGACATGGTCGACGGCCTGGACAACGTGATCTTCGTGGTCGAGGACCGACCCGAAGACGGCACGATGGACACCCTCGGGCTCTATGACGGGGTTGCCCTGACGGAGCGCGGGCAGTACGGCTTCGGTGAGATGCCGGACCGGATCGTGCTCTACCGGGAGCCGCTGCTGGACCTCTGCGCGGATCTCGAGGAGTTGCGCGACCAGGTGCACATCACTCTGGTGCATGAGATCGCCCATTTCTACGGCATCGACGACGACAGGCTGCACGACCTCGGCTGGGGATGACCAACCACCGTTAGCCTTGCGTCATGAGTAGATCCCGGCCTGCCCGCGTCATCGGCGCCACGGTCGGCGCCCTCGTCATCCTGTCCGTCGGCGTCTACGGGCCGGCCACCCTACTGGGGCCGTTGCCTGAGGCCACCGCCACGCTGGTCACGCCGGCGGCCGGCGAGTCGGTTCCGTTCCCGCCCGCGCTGCCGGCCACCGGCGGCAGCGCCGTCATCGGCCTGGCCACGGTCACACCCGATCCGGCCTTCCCGGAGACGACGGCGCTGGACGCCGACGCTCTCGCCACCACCCTGCCTCTCGCCGTGGCCGGCACGGCCGAACCGCTGCCGATGGCCGCGGCGACGAAGATCGTGACCGCCCTGGTCGTGCTCGACGCGAAACCGCTGACCCTTGGTGAGACGGGGCCTCAGATCCCGATCACGGCCGCGGATTACCAGGACTACATCGACTACGGCAATTCCGGTGCCCGCACCGTCGTGGTCTTCCCGGGCGAACTGTGGACCGAGACCGAGCTGCTCCAGGCGATGATCCTCGGCTCCAGCAACAATCACGCCGACACGCTGGCGCGTTGGGCCTTCGGCTCCCTCGACGCCTACAGCGCCGCCGCCAACGCCTGGCTGGGCAAGCAGGGCCTCGACGGCACTCGTGTCGCCGACGCCACCGGGCTCAACGACGAAAGCGTCGGAACGGCCACCGACCTTGCCCGGCTGGCCGGCCTGGCCGCCGCCGACCCGGTGATCGGTGCCATCCTCTCCCAGCCGGCCTCCGCCCTGGTGGGCCAGCGCGGCGTGGACAACACCACGGCGTTCCTGGCCGAGGAGGGCGTCACCGGCATCACCCGCAGCTACACGGACGGGGCGGGCGTCTGTTTTCTCTTCACCGGTCAGGTGCAGGGCCCGGACTCGACCTACACCTTTGCCGGTGCCCTGCTCGGCGAACCCGATTACGACACCCTGACCAGTGACGTCACCGTCCTGATGGAGAGCGCCCGCGCCGGGGTACGCGAGCTGCCAACCCTCGCCCAGGGTGACGCCTACGTGGAGTTCAGCACACCGTGGGGGGCCGAGGCCTCCGGAACCGTGCGCACGGCCACGACGACGTACGGCTGGCTGGCCCAGGCGCCGGGCGACGCGGAGGTGATCCTGGAGACGGTGTCGACCGGCCGGGCGGGCAAGACCGTCGGCCGGGTCACGGTGGAGACCGGGGGCACCGAGGTGACGTCGACGCTGGTGCTCGACCGCACGATCAGCGCGCCGGGCCTCGGTTGGCGGCTCCTGCACCCCGTGCCGATGATCTCGGCGCTGATCGCCGCGGACCGCTAGCGGCGAAAGGCTGCCGCGACCGCCCGCCGGCTACTGGTCTGCGGCTACTCGCGCTCGCCGGTCGGCAGGAACGGGTCGCTCTCGCCCGCGTCGAACCGGTAGCGCACGTGCACGCGGCCCTGCACATCGCGCACGTCCTCCTCGTCGTACCAGAACAGCGTTTCGACCCCCTCGACGGCGGCCATCATGCTGACCCGGGCGTCATGTTTGCCCTGGATCAGCACCCGGGTGTCGACCTGGCCCGCGAGGGGACCGTCAATGAATTCCGCGGTGTAAACGACATTTTCAGCACCTTGATCAGCCATACCTCCAACCTAGTCCCGGGCACCGACTTACGGGCGACGGATGTCCGGGGTCCCGGCCAGCCGGATCGTCGCCTGCCGCTCGGGCGCCTCCCGCTCTCGGTAAGCGTCCCAGCCCGCTTCCCACTGGTCCCAGTGCGACCGGAACAGTTCGCCGTCCCGGGCGAGGGCCCGCTGCTTGCGGATGCGGTCGTCGGCGGCCAGCCAGACCCGGATGTCGCTGAGTGGCGCGTGGGCGGCCGCCAGGGTTCCGCACCCCTCCACGATCAGCGGGCGGGCCGGGTCGACCGGGTGCCATTCTGCCAACTCGCGCCGCTCCCAGTCATAGCGCCGCCAGGCGGCGGGCCGGCCCAGTCTTCTCGGGGCGAGCACCTGTTCGCGCAGGTGCGTGACGGCGGCGTCCAGCCCCTGCCAGCCGGGGTAGATGTCGTCCAGCCGCACCAGGGTGGGCCGGAGCGGTCCCGGCCAGGCGACGACGAGCGCGTCGGCGAGGGTGCTCTTGCCGGCGCCGCTCGGCCCGTCGATGAGAACGACGGGCGCCACCCCGGCGGCGGCAAGGTCGCGGAGCACGGGGGCCAGCAGCATCCGTCGGTCACCGACCGGATCGGGGGCGGCCGGTTCGAGGGCGGCCGTGGGCAGATCAGGTGAGGACAAAGTTCCAGCTTCCCGTCGCCACGGAGACGCTCACCGAGAGCAGGGCCACGGCCAGACCGATGCCGACCAGGGCCACCTCGCGCCCCCGGAAGCTGGAGGGGCGGGCCCAGGTGCGCCGCACCGGGGCGCCGAACCCGCGGGCCTCCATCGCCGTCGCGAGTTTGCTGCCGCGCCGGATCGACAGCACCAGCAGGGCGAAGGCCTGGCTGAGCAGCCGGCGCAGGACGCCGCGGTCCGCGATGCCGCGGGCCCGCCGGGCCAGTTCGAGGGCGCGCCAGTCCTCGAGGAACAGGCCGACCAGGCGCAGCCCGGCCAGACCGCCAAGCACGAAGCGGGCCGGCAGTTTCACGACTTGGCCGAGGCCGTCGGCCAGGTCGGTGGGGTCGACGGTCACGAAGAGCACGACCGACGGCAGTCCGATGGCGAGGATGCGCAGGGTCGTGGCGATGGCCAGCTCGAGTGATCCCTCGGTCACGTTCACCAGCCCGAAAGACCAATAGACCGCCCCGGCCGCCTGCCCGTAGAGCAGGGTGGTGACGCCGGCGGTGGGTGCGGCGATCCAGACCGGCAGGGTGCGCACCGCGAAGGCCTTCAGGGACAGCCCGGCCCAGAAGAAGAGCACGAACTCGCAGGCGAGGGCGACGACTGCGGAGACCCAGTCGATGGTGAGGATGAGCACGCCCGCCAGCAGCAGCGCGGCGGCCAGCTTCGCGACCGGGTTGATCCGGAAGATGGCCTGGGTTCCCCGGGCAGGCGTCAGCACGCTCACCGGGACACCGCCGCCCGCGGCGTGACGCTGCGGCCGGCCCGCCCGGTCAGATGGTACTCCCGGTCAGCCAGGGCGACCACGAAGTCGGTGTCGTGCGAGACGGCGACCACCGCGGTGCCCTCCCGCAGGAGTTCGTCGAGCAGGGCCACGATCTCCCGCCAGGTGCGCAGGTCCTGGCCGAAGGTGGGCTCGTCGAGCATGAGCAGTCGTGGCTGGGTGGCCAGCACGGTGCCCACCGACAGCCGACGTTTCTCTCCGCCGGAGAGGGTGAACGGGTTCGCCTCGGCCAGGTGGTCCAGGCGCAGGCGCTGCAGCACCTCGTCGACCCGGGCATTGATGTTCGCCTCCGGCCGTTTGAGGGCGCGCGGCCCTACGGCGAGTTCGGCCCGCACGGTGGCGGCCACGAACTGGTGCTCCGGGCTCTGGAACACGGTGCCGATGCGGGTGAGCAGCTGGCGGGACTTCCAGCGGATCGGTTCCTCGTCGGCCCCGCCGGCGAACTCCGGGCTCGCGAGAACCGCTCCCCCGGCCGGTTTCAGCAGGCCGGCGAGGGTGAGCATCAGGGTCGATTTGCCGGCGCCGTTCGGTCCGGTGACTGCCAGAGCGGTGCCGGCGTGCACCGTGAGGTCGATGTCCCGGGCGAGCACGTCGGCGCGCGTGCGCGCGACCGCGAGGCCGGGCGTGCGGAGCAGAGGGACCGAGCCGGGCGCCGACGCCGAGCTGGTCTCGCGCCGCGATGCAGTCAGGCCGTTGCCCCGCCCGGGCACCCAGACACCCTCGGCCGCGAGCCGTTCCCCCTGACTGGTCAGCACGTCGTCGGGATGGCCGTCGGCCAGCACTCCCCCGGCCGCGTCGAGCACGATCACCCGGTTCACAAGGTTCTGCCAGACGGCGACCCGATGTTCGATCACGATGAACGTCGCCGCGGAGTTCTCGAGCACGCGGGCAACGGAATCGCGCACATCCAGCACGCCTCCAGGGTCGAGATTCGCTGTGGGTTCGTCGAGCAGCAGCAGCCCCGGCCGCATCGCCAGCACCCCAGCGAGGGCGAGGCGCTGCTTCTGTCCACCCGACAGCGACGACGTCGGATGGCTGAGCGGCAGGTTCAGGCCGACCATGTCCAGGGCGTCGCTCACCCGGCGCCAGATCTCTTCGCGGGGCACCCCCAGGTTCTCGCAGCCGAAGGCGACGTCGTCGCCCACCCGCGCCAGGATCACTTGGGAGTCAGGGTCCTGCAGCAGCAGCCCGGCCTGGCCGCGCGCTGCGGTCGGCTCGGCGCCGTTTACAAGCAGCTGACCGCGCTGCTCGCCCTCCTCGTCGCCGCCGAGAACCCCGGCGAGGGCGTGCAGCAGAGTGGATTTGCCGGCCCCGGAGGCGCCGAGCAGCAGCACGCGCTCGCCCGGCTCGATTCTCAGGTCGAGGCCGTTGACGGCCCAGCCCCGCCGCCCGGCATGCCGCCATCCCCAGCCGCGGGCCACGACGGACGCTCCCGAGACGGATGCCGCTGCTGCCGGTGTCATCGCCGTCCCCCTAGACCTGGGTGCGGTTCGATCGCCCGGCGGCGAACCGCGACAGTGCCCCGGTGCGGGCGAGGCCACGCATGGCCAGCCAGGACAGCAGTCCGGCCACGACAATGCCGGAGACGATCGAGGAGGCGGTGTAGATGGTGATGAAGGGAACGGCCGATCCGGGGTACCAGAGCAACAGGTCGTTGACGGCGAGGGCAAGGCCGGCACCCGCGCCGGCGAGCAGGGCCACGACGAGGCGGTAGTTGGCGTAGAAGAACAGCGCGAAGACCAGCTCCGCGCCGAGACCCTGCACCAGGCCGGAGACCAGGATGGTGGCTCCCCAGGCGGTGCCGCCGACCAGAGTCGACACGACCGCCGCCAGCAGCTCGGTGTAGAGCGCGGCGCCGGGTTTGCGGATGATGAGGCCGCCGAGCACGCCGGCGAACAGCCATCCGCCGCCCAGGAGAGCCTGCAGGCCCGGCAGCAGCGGGGTGAGCAGGCCGCTGAGCGGGTTGTACGCCTGGTTCCAGACGACGAAGATGAGCCCGCTGGCCACGCCGATGACACTGGCGATGACGATGTCGACGACCCGCCACCGGAAGTTACGCGGCTGGCGGGACGTGGTGGAGGTGAGAAGAGTTGTTGTAGCGTGCACTGGTCGTGCCCTTTCCGTAGATGGTTCCAGGGCACGGGAACGAGAAAATTTGCCTCCCTGCGCTGGCATGATCCAGATCAGGTTCGACGGTCGAAGCTTCAGAAGCTTCCTCTCAGCCCGGTTGACCGGACTCCCGTGTTCGATTCAAGTATAGACCTCGGCCTAGACTCGCGGGATGGAGTCCTCGCCTCGCCCCCGCATCACTGTCGGGCGCGAATGACGTTCACCGTTCCCCTGATCCTCGCCGGGCTGTTGCTTCTGTTGCTGCGCCACTTCATTTTGCGGCGACGACGGATGCGACGCGGGCTACCCGTGCGCGGACCCTGGCACATCCCCCGCAGCTGGCGGGAAGGGCCGGGCTCCCGCCAGCGGCTGGGACGCTGGCGGTGTAACTGGCGCGGGCGGCGTTGACCGCCCGAACGCGGTACGCTCGACGTGGTGTGTCGGGAAGTCTGGTCGACAGCAATGTCCGTGTGCCACAAAATCCTGATTGACTGAGGCTCGTCCATGCCGAAACCACCACCTCTTCCTCCCACCCCGAAACTTAACGTCTTTCGCCGCAGCAGCTATCCCGAGTACCTGCACGTCTCGACGATCCTGCGCAAAGAGACCGTGGGCGGCGCTCTCCTGCTGGTGGCGACGGTTCTCGCGCTGACCCTGGCCAACACCGGGGCCTCCGATTTCTACTATGCGGTGCGGGACTTTCAGATCGGCTACGAGCCGTGGCACCTCAATCTGAGCCTCGGCGCGTGGGCCGCCGACGGACTCCTGGCGATCTTCTTCTTCATTGCCGGGCTCGAACTCAAGCGTGAGTTCGTCGCCGGCGATCTGCGCACCTTCAGCCGCGCGGTCGTCCCGGTCGCCGCGGCCGTCGGCGGCGTCATCGTTCCGGCTGTGATCTTCACCGCGATCGTGTTCAGCTCGGGGCCGGAAATGTTACGAGGCTGGGCCATCCCCACCGCCACCGACATCGCCTTCGCCGTGGCCGTGCTCGCCGTGATCGGCTCCAAACTGCCCAGCGCTCTGCGCATCTTCCTGCTGACCCTGGCCGTGGTCGACGACCTGCTCGCCATCGCCATCATCGCCTTCTTCTATTCCGGCGACCTCCAGCCTGTTCTGCTGCTGCTCGCCATCGTGCCGCTGAGCCTCTTCGCCTTTCTGGCGCATACGCACTCCTATCTGTTCGGCACCACCAGGTGGGCCGCGGGCGCCGTTCTGCTGCCGCTCGGCCTCGCCACCTGGGTTCTCGTGCACGGCTCCGGCATCCACGCCACGGTGGCCGGAGTGCTGCTCGGCTTCGCCGTGCCCGTGCTGCGCAGCCGACGTGGCGGCGGACCCGACGCCGGCCCGGGCCTGGCGCAGAACCTCGAGCACCGCATCCGCCCGCTCTCGGCCGGTTTCGCCGTGCCGGTGTTCGCGTTCTTCTCCGCCGGGGTCACGATCGGCGGCGTGTCAGGCCTGACAACGGCCCTCACCGACCCGGTCGCGATCGGAATCGTCGTAGCCCTGGTGGTGGGCAAGCCGGTTGGCATCATGCTCGCCACCTGGCTGGTCACCAAGACCACCCGGGGCGCCCTTGACCCGGACCTGGCCTGGGTGGATGTGATCGGCGTCGCCATGCTCGCCGGTGTCGGCTTCACGGTGTCGCTGCTGATCAGCGAGCTGGCTTTCGGGCAGGGTAGTCCGCACGACGAACACGCCAAGGTGGCTATCCTGACCGGTTCGCTGCTGGCGGCACTACTCGCGACCGTGGTGCTGCGGAGCCGCAACCGGCACTACGGGCGCATCGCCGCCAAAGAGGCACTCGACGCCGACAACGACGGCGTCCCAGACGTGTTCGGGGCCGATCCGGCTCGCGACGAGCGGTTCGGCGGGCACTGACAGGGCCGGAGCGCACCCAGCCGCCCAACTCCCTCAGCCGGAGTGTCTGCTGGTCGTCACGGGCGGAACGCCGTGCCCGGCACCGAACCAATTCGACGGAGATTCATCGATCAACACCCGTTTTTGAGCCCAAACGCGCTGTTCAGGGCACAATCTCCGTCGAATTCGTTCGGGACGGATGTGCCGCAGGTCCGCGGACTCGAAAGACGCGGCGGTTAGAGCCTACGTTCATCCACCGCGTCGCTGTCCGCGGGAAAACGCGCGTCGGAATCGGGAACAAGCGCAACGGAGCCCGCGATCCGCGAACCCCCCTCAACCTCGGTTATGGAGACTCACTCATCGAGCTGGCCGGCGGGCACTGATAGCGCCGGAGCGCAGTCAGCAGCCCGACATCCTCAGTCGGAGTGGCTGGGCGACCGGGCGGCTGGGAGCCTTCGCTGCTAGCGTTTGAGCGCGCGGACTACGCGGGAGATCGCCTTGCCGGCCACCCAGAGGAACGGGATGCCGACCGCGAGCAACGAGATGACGTTGGGCTCGAAGCGCACCGTCGTGCCCGATTTGACGTAGGCGCCGATCGGTAGGGATGCCCCGCCGCCCCCGCCGCCGGACCCGCTGCCGGTGGCGGCGGAGTCACCCTCGCCACCGCCGAAGCCGTAGTAGACGAGAGCAACGGGAATCAGGGTGACGCCGTCCACCTGGACCGGATCACCGTAGGCCGACCTGACGCCGGCGGTACGAGAGATATCTGCGAGCTTCTCTGGAAGGCTAGTCATGGATTCAGGCTACCCCCTGTCTGGTTTGCGGTTGCCTGATCAGAGGGGGCCTGATCAGGGTGTGTCCGGATCCAGCAGCGACGCCGGGCGCACCGTGCCGCGCCCGAACCTTGCGGTGACCGAGTCCACGGCCCGTTCGGCTCCCCGCCAGTCGTCGTCGGGGTCCCAGAGACCGGTGCCAGTGCCGTCGCCACCGCTGAGCTGCTCAACGCGCACGCCGATGAGGCGCACCCGGATGCCGGAGGCCGCCAGAGCCTCGAAGCTGGCAGCCACCTCCTCGTAGATCCGGCGTCCGACGCTGGTCGGTTCCGACAGGGTGCGGGAGCGGGTGACGGTGCTGAAGTCGGTGTAGCGCACCTTGAGCACCACGCAGCGGCCGACGAGGCCTGCGCGGCGCAGCCGGGCAGCCACCGCAACGGACTGCCGCAGCAGTTCGCTACGGAGCCGGGCGACATCCGTCACGTCGTATTCGAAGGTGACCTCGTGGCCGACACTTTTCTCCTCGTGCTCCACCGTGACCACCCGAGGGTCCCTCCCCCAGGCAAGCTCGTGCAGCTTGCGGCCCGACGCGTCGCCCACGCACTTCTGCAGCACCGCGAGCGGGGTGCGGGCGAGGTCACCGATCTGACGCAGGCCCTGCCCGAGAAGCGCCTGCTCGGTCGTGGCGCCGACCCCCCACAGGGTGCCGACGGGCAACGGATGCAGGAATGCGAGGGTCTCGTCGGCGGGGATCACGAGCAGGCCGTCGGGTTTCGCCCGGCCCGACGCCATCTTGGCGACGAACTTCGTGCTCGCCGCGCCGACCGAGCAGGTGAGCCCGGTTTCGGCCTTGACCCGGGCCCGGATCTTCGCGCCGATCTCGGCCGGGGTGCCATGCAGGCGCCGGGCACCCGCCACGTCGAGGAAGGCCTCGTCGATGCCCAGCTGCTCGACCAGCGGCGTGAACTCTTCGAAGATGCGCATCACCCGGTCGGAGTATTCCTTGTACCGCCCCATGTGCGGTTCGAGCACCACCGCCTCCGGGCAGCGCCGCAGGGCGAGCGCCATGGGCATGGCCGAATTGACGCCGTAGCGCCGGGCCACGTAGTTCGCCGCCGTGACCACCGAGCGCCCGGACCGGTGCCCCACGATCACCGGGCGGTGCACCAGTTCGGGGTGATCGAGAAGTTCGACTGACGCGAAGAACGCGTCCAGGTCGATGTGGAGCAGGGTCGCGGTGCTGTCGTCGACCGCGCCTGTCGAGACCGTGCGATCGCTGCCGTCCTGCCTGCTCATGCGTCCTGCCTGCTCATGCGTCCTGCCTGCTCATGGAGAGACCCTAACCCGGACCGGCGACAGGCCGCGACCGATTCCGCGACGGGAGAACGTAAACAGCGCCGGGGCGGAATGCACGGTGACGGAATGCACGGTGACTGATGCCGGTTGTAGCGTTGCAGGGGCATCCGTTCCACCCGTTCTACCGAGGGAGTCCCATGACGCATGACTGGCTTGCGCTGCAGAAACAGGCCGCCGAAGAGTTCGGGGCCCGCGTCGACATGATCACCGACTGGGCCGCCGCCACACCGGACACCGAGTGGACCGTGACCGAGTTGGTGCGCCACGTGGTGCTGGAACAGCAGTGGGTCCCCGCGCTGCTGCGCGGCCTCTCGGTGCTCGACGCCCGGCGCTCACTCACCCCGCTGGGCCCGGACCTCGCGAAGGAATGGGCCATCTATTCGGCGCTGGCGGCCGCAGCCTGGGCAACGACCCCGGCCGACGCACCGGTGACCCTGTCGTATGACACGGTAGCGGCATCCGACTACCTGCGCGAGCAGGTCTCCGACGTCACGATCCATTCCTGGGACTTGGCGCGGGCAACGGCCGCCGACGAGTCCCTCGACCCGGCCCTGATCGAGGCGGTCTGGACGGTGTTCGAGCCCCAGCGGGACACCCTCGAGGCCAGCGGCCTCTTCGCCTCCCCGATACCATCCGACGAGAACGCGCCGCTGCAGACGCGGCTGCTCGCCCTGACCGGCCGGGATCCGCGCCGGCCGTAGCCCGCGGGCTGCACCTGCCAGGCGTGGGGCTAACGGCTCTCCTTTTCCGAGCCGGTAATGCGTTGGGCGATGTAGATCGAAACGATCGACACCAGCACCAGCACCAGCACCACGGCGATGACGTTGACGATCGGTGCCTGGCTGGGGCGAAACAGGTTGTCCAGAATCCAGATCGGCAGGGTCTTGATGCCCGCCCCCGCGGTGAAGGTCGTCACCGTCTGGTAGAGCGAACCGGAGCACGGTGATGATGTTATCGAGCGTCCAGGACCGTGTGGTGGTGCCCGTGAAGCTGTCGACCGTCCACAGAGAGGTGATCAGCGGGGCGGCGAGGGCAACGAGGGCAACGATTTAGATCAGGCCGAGCCAGAGCAGAGGGGTGGACAGCATCAGCGTCAGGCGAAGCCGCGGATGCCGGCTCAGCGTGATCGAACCCCGCCGGGCGAGCGTGTCCCGGTGCGGCGGCACCGGCATCCGTTGCCCCGGCGACGCCGTGTCACCCGTCATGATTCCTCCGATTCGGCTCGGCCGGATGGGGATGCCGCGCTAACCCTTGATCTCCTGCCAGGCGGTCGTCCAGTCGGAGTAGTCGGTGCACTTCACATCGGTGCGGCCGTCGAGGCAGTCCTCAATGGGAGTGGACCAGTACCAGATCTGCGCCGCGTACTCCTCGTCGCCGGCGTGGGAGATCTCGCACTGGTCGGGGTTCACCGTGAAGTCGCAGGCGCTCTCGTTGCCGCCCAGCCCGGAGCACCCGTCGCGGCCGTAGTCACTTACTTCGGAGATTGTCGCAACACGCCGCCCAGACCGGCTCCCAAACCGGCGTTTCCCCAAAAATCTCCGTAATACCGTGAGGACGGATGCGGGTGGCGCGCCCCATCACGGATGCCCGAAGCAGGCCCCGCAGCGAGCACCACTCCTCCTCCGCAATATGAGTTTGATCGGGTTATCCACTGGGCGCTGACGGTCGCCGACCTGGGGCATCGAATGTCAGTGGGTACCCGTAACGTCTCCCTCATGAAGCCTATTTATAGCGAGCAGTCCGAGACCCGGTGGAGCTCCGTGCCCCTGCCCGGCAGAACCCTGTAGTGGACCTCACCGACCGGGCGCACCCTCCTCAGCGAACCGGCCACGAACATCCGTGCACCGGAAAAAGGGCCGAATCGGAGCCGGCCGTGCGGCAGGCGCACACGAAGCAACCGGCGCCGTTCTGAGCGGAATTGCGGCCACCTCAAGCACGGCGGCTCGGGAGCAGCGTTAGGCGATCGAGGTTCCGAAGAGAAGACCCAGCAGATAGGTGACGCCGGCAGCACCGAAACCGATGATGAGCTGACGGATGGCGCGCCGCCAGGGCGGCCCGCCCGAGAGCAGCCCGACGATGGCGCCAGTGGCCAGCAGGGCGAGCCCCACGAGCACGGCTGCCGCGATGACCGCGGTGATCCCGTCGAGGCCGAACAGATACGGCAGCACCGGCAGGATCGCCCCGGAGGCGAAGAAGCAGAAGCTCGACGTGGCCGCTCCGATTCCCGTGCCGATGGCTTCGTGCTCGTCGACCGCCGGAGCCAGGCCGCCGGTCTTCTTGACGTCGACCGGGCCGGTCGCGATGGCCACCGTGCGCAGAACCTCGCGTGCATGGATCTCCGCTTTCTCCGGGGGCATCCCCTGCGCGCGATAGACCAGGGTCAGTTCGTTCGCAGCCAAATCGAGATGGGCCAGCACGTTCCGGGAGGCCGGATTCGGCGTTGAGGCTTCGAGCAGCTCACGCTGGGACCGTACCGAGACATATTCGCCGGCACCCATCGAGAGTGCCCCGGCGAGAAGACCGGCGATACCGGTGAAGAGGATCGTGGCGGCGGGCACTCCGGTGGCGCCGATGCCCAGCACCAGGGCCAGGTTGCTGACGAGGCCGTCGTTGATCCCGAAGACCGCGGCTCTGAACGTGCCAGCCAGCCGCTGCCGGCCGCGAGCGGCCAGCCCACGCACGACCTCCTCGTGGATGCGCTCGTCGGCGGCCATGGTGTCTGTGGCGTCGGCATCGGCGTCATACGGGGAGCGGGCCTCGGCACGCTGGGCGAGGGCAAGCACGAAAACCGATCCGAACCTGCGGGCCAGGAACCCCAGGAAACGGGTGCGGATCGCGCCCCGGTGTGGGGCTCCGACCTGGTCACCGAGAAGGTGCCGCCAGTGCTGTTCGTGGCGCCCCTCGGCGTCGGCCAGAGCCAGCAGGATCTCGCGCTCCTCGCCGCTACGGCGTCCGGCGAGGTCGCGGTACACCGTCGCTTCGGCCCGTTCGTCTGCCAGGTAGCGGCGCCAGCGACGGATGTCCCGCGCGGTGGCCGGGCGCTTCTGCTCCACGACGGTTACGCCTCGGGGGCGGCTTCGAGCGAGCTCTGCGCCACCCGAGCCGACGCGTGCGGGCCAGAACCGTCGAGACCGTAGAAGGGTTCGTCGAATTCCACGATCCATACGGTTTCCCGTCCGGAAACGGGGGCGTACAGGGCCGCGCCCTGGAGTTCTCCGGCCGCCACAATCACGCCGCTCGGGTCTTCGGCGTCGGCGTCCGGATACCGACCACGGTCCAAGCGCACCACGACCTGCGCTCCCACACCGAGGGCACCCGGCTGGGAACCGGGGTACCCGTCGGCGGCAGGTTGGCGCGTGTTCCCGAGGCCCATTACTCGGCCGCTCCGGCACGCTCGAGCACGAGCTCGCGCACGCGCGCGGCATCCGCTTGTCCGCGCATGGCCTTCATAACGGCGCCGATCACGGCTCCGGCCGCCTGAACCTTGCCGTCGCGGATCTTGGCCAGAACATCGGGCTGGGCGGCCAGAGCCTCATCGATCGCCGCGATCAGCGCGCCATCGTCCGAGACGACCGCGAGACCGCGGGACTCGACGACCTCGAGCGGAGTGCCCTCGCCGCCGATGACGCCCTCGAGCACCTGCCGGGCCAGGCGGTCGGTGAGCGTTCCGGCCACGACGAGTTCGATCAGTGCGGCGACCTGCGCCGGCTGCACAAGCGAGTCGGCGGACACACCGGAGGCGTTCGCAAGGCGGGCAACCTCGCCGGTCCACCACTTGCGGGCGGCCTGGGCTGCGGCGCCGGCTGCGATGGTTGCCTCGACGACGTCGAGGAGGTCGGAGTTGACGACATCCTGAAATTCGAGGTTGGCGAAGCCCCATTCGGCCTGAAGCCGCTTGCGGCGGGCGGCCGGAGGCTCCGGCAGGGTGGCGCGGAGTTCTTCCACCCATTCCCGCGACGGGGCCACGGGAACGAGGTCGGGCTCCGGGAAGTACCGGTAGTCGTCGGCGTCGGACTTGGGCCGGCCGGCCGAAGTGATGCCGGTGTCCTCATGCCAGTGCCGGGTCTCCTGAGTGATGGTTCCACCGGCGTGCAGCAGGGCCGCCTGACGCTGGATCTCGTACCGCACGGCCCGCTCGACCGAACGCAGCGAGTTCACGTTCTTGGTCTCGGTGCGCGTACCGAGCACATTCGAGCCGCGCGGGCGCAGGGACACGTTCGCGTCGCAACGCACGTTGCCCTCTTCCATCCGGGCGTTGGAGACGCCGAGCGCTTTCACGATCTCGCGGATGGCGGCAACGTAGGTGCGGCCGATCTCGGGTGAGTCCGCCTCACCGCCCTCGATCATCTGGGTGACGATCTCGACCAGCGGCACTCCGCCGCGGTTGTAGTCGACCAGCGAGTAGTCGGCACCCTGGATGCGACCGGTCGCCCCACCCACGTGGGTGAGCTTGCCGGCGTCGTCCTCCATGTGGGCGCGCTCGATGTCGACCGTGACCAGGCGTCCGCTTTCGAGTTCGATCGTGAGCTGACCGTTGAACGCGATCGGCTCGTCGTACTGCGAAGTCTGGAAGTTCTTCGCGGTGTCCGGATAGAAGTAGTTCTTGCGGGCGAACCGCGAGTATTCCGCGATCTCACAGCCGAGGGCGAGCCCTAAACGGATGCTCGATTCGATGGCCTTCGCGTTCACCTGCGGCAGCCCTCCGGGCAGACCCAGGCAGGTGGGGCAGGTGTTGGTGTTGGCACCCTGGCCGAATTCGTTCGCGCAGCCGCAGAACATCTTTGTTTTGGTGTTGAGCTCGACGTGCACCTCAAAGCCGAGCACCGGCTCGAACAGCTCCAGGGCCTTGTCGTAGTCCATCAGTTCGGCCTTCTTCATCAGACGGCTCCCTCTGTGCTCGTGAACGCTGTGCTTGTGGCTGTGCCGGCGAACATTTCTCTCCGCGCCAGCTCCGGCGCCCGGCTGAGGAGGGTGTGCCCCCAGGATGCTTCGAGCAGCGCCTCGACGGCGGCTCCGAAGTTGTAGAGACGAGCATCCATTTTCGCGGGCGCCATGATCTGAAGGCCGACCGGCAGGCCGTCCTCGGGCGCGAGTCCCATCGGCAGGCTCATGCCGGGGACCCCGGCAAGGTTGGCCGGGATCGTGGTGACGTCGTTGAGGTACATGGCCATCGGGTCGGCCATCTTCTCGCCGAACTTGAACGCGGTGGTCGGCGCACTCGGCGACACCAGCACGTCGACCTTCGAGAAGGCCGCGTCGAAGTCGCGCTGGATCAGCGTGCGCACCTTCTGCGCACTGCCGTAGTAGGCGTCGTAGTAGCCGGCACTGAGGGCGTAGGTGCCGAGAATGATGCGGCGCTTGACCTCGGGGCCGAAGCCCGCGTCGCGCGTGGCCGCCATGACCCGTTCGCTGGTCAGCGGGCCGTCTTCCGGGTTGACCCGGATGCCGAAGCGCACCGAGTCGAAGCGCGCCAGGTTGCTCGACGCTTCCGCCGGGAGGATCAGATAGTAGGCAGCGATCGCATACTCGAAGCTGGGGGCGGAAATCTCGACGATCTCGGCGCCCGCCGCGGAAAGCAACGTGAGGGTCTCGGTGAAGCGCTGCGCAACTCCGGCCTGAAATCCGTCGCCGCTCAGCTCCTTGATCACGCCGACCCGCACCCCCGTGAGCGCCCCGTCGGCGAGGCCGGCGCGTGCGGCGGCCGCCATCGAGGGCCAGGTGTCCGTGAGCGACGTCGAGTCGAGCGGGTCGTGCCCGCCGATCACGTCGTGCAGCAGGGCGGCGTCGAGCACCGTGCGGGTCACCGGGCCGACCTGATCGAGCGAGGATGCGAGAGCGATCGAGCCGTAGCGGGACACACCGCCGTAGGTGGGCTTGACACCGACCGAGCCGGTGACGGCGGCCGGCTGGCGGATCGAGCCGCCGGTGTCGCTGCCGAGCGCCAGCGGCGCCTCGAAGGAGCTGACCGCGGCCGCGGAGCCACCGCCGGAGCCGCCGGGGATCCGGTCGTAGTCCCACGGGTTGTGCGTCGGGCCGTAGGCGGAGAATTCGGTCGACGAGCCCATCGCGAACTCGTCCATGTTGGTCTTGCCGAGCAAAATCAGCCCGGCGTCGCGCACGCGCCTGACCACGGTGGCGTCGTACGGGGGGATCCAGCCCTCGAGGATCTTGGAACCGGCGGTCGAGGGCATGTCGATGGTGGCGAGCACGTCCTTGATGGCGATCGGAACCCCGGCGAGCGGCCCGAGCACCTCGCCGGCGGCACGCCGGGCGTCGACGCGGGCTGCGGCGGCGAGCGCGGCCTCGCCGGCCACGTGGAGGAACGCGTGCACACCGGTGTCGACGGCCGCGATCTGGTCCAGGTGAGCCTGGGTCACCTCGACGGAGCTGATGGACCGTTCGACAAGCAGACCCGAGAGGTCGGCGGCGGACAGCTTGATCACGTTGGTCATGGATTACTCCTCGTCCAGGATTGCGGGCACGCGGAACTTGTCGCCGTCCCGGTCGGGAGCCCCGGAGAGCGCCTGTTCGACCGTGAGCGAGGGGACCACCGTGTCGGCGCGGAAGACATTGGTCAGCGGCATCGGGTGGCTCGTCGCCGGCACATCCGGCGTGGCCACTTCGGCTACCTTCGCGACCGAGTCAACGATCTGACCGAGTTCAGTCGTGAGGCGGGCGATCTCCTCCGAGCTGAGGTCGATCCGGGCAAGGTTGGCCAAATGGGCAACCTGCTCGGCCGTGATTTCAGACATGTTGCTCCGTACGATCGTCGAGGGTGGATTCCCCAATTCTATTCGGAGCCGTCGGTGACAAGATCCGCGTTGCCGGTTCCGATCAACGCCATGTTGTGCAGGGACTCGCTTCCAACGTCGAAGTAGGCGTTGTGGCCGACCGATCCGTTCAGCCAGGAGCCGGTGATCCGATCGGTCCCGCCGGACACGCCGAGGGTGTTCGCGCCGTACGACTCCGCACCGGGATCGCTGCCGAAGAAAGCGCTGTTCACGGTCGGGTCCCAGTCGGCGCTGCCCACATAGACACTGCCCGGCGCGACGCTCAGGCTGTCGACGGACTGCACCTGGCTGCCCGGGGACCCCACCAGCACCAGGGCGTCCACCCCGAACGTGCCGCGGGCCAGCGCCGTGAGCGCCACGGTCGACCCGTACGAGTGCGCGAGCACCGAAACGAAGGGCCGACGCGTGCCTCGGTCGGCCGCGATGCCCAGAGCCGACTGCTCCAGGAAGTCGGCGCCGACCTCCGCGAGGCCCGTCCCGCCCACGGTGAACACCGTGGGGGCCTCGTAGCCGATCCAGGCGATCGTGGCGACGCCGGCGGCGCGGATGCCGCCGGTCAGGGCGTGCCCGGACGGCGCCCCCCCGCGCAGCACCGCGATCTGTTCCGTGTACACGGCGTCTGCGGTGTCGGCCCAGTTGACGATCTGCTGCTCGACGGTGTAGTTCATGCCGGGTACCAGATAGGTGACGAATGCGGCGGTGTCCGGGTTGCCGAGGGCGATCGCGGCACGCCCGCCGCCTGCGGGGTCGAGGAGGATCAAGGAACGGCGCGGGGCGCCGTCGGGGGTGCTCAGTGCCGCCTTGACCTGGGTCAGGACGGCGAGTTCTCGGTTGAGCAGCGTGCGCTCGCTGTCGTCGGTCGCGTCGGCCAGCCGCTGGGTGACGTCGGCCAGGCTCTGCGTGAGGTAGCGGGCGTTGGCCCTGCCCCGCTCCCGGAAGGGGACACCCTCCAGGTTGCCCACGAGCTTGGGTGCGGCAGCCAGCAGCGACGACCGCTCGGAGGCGCCGAGTTCCGTCCAGAGGCCGGCCACCGCGGAGGCTGCGGGCGGCGCCGTCAACAGGGCGTCGACCTGGCCGGGGGACTGCTCCACGAACGCGGCCATGTCGGCCACGGAGAGGGTGGACAGCCCGGCCAGCAGGTTGGCTCCGGTCAGTCCCCGCACGGATTCGACGGTGGCGACCGTGGCGGACTTCGGCACGGATGCGATCGGCTGCGCGGACACCCGCGGGTCGCCGGCGCCGGGCCCCGCGACCGAGGTGCCGGTGCGCGCCGACAGGTTCAGCCACAACGGTTCCGCCGCGGCGGGTTCGGCGCCCCGGTTCGGCACCGGCTGGCCCTGGACTGTGGTGCTGAGAGCGTGCGCGCCAGAGGTCTCACTGACTCCATTGAGAGCCAGGGAGAGCGTTAGAACCGCCGCTTCTAACAGCAAACCTGGGCACGTCCCCTCACGAACACCGAGTAGCAAAACAACCCGGCCCCTAACAGACAAGCATTGCGTCTCCAGACTACTGAAACGGATGGTGCGGCCATGCCCCCACAGTGGGTCTGGGAGACCCCCGATCGAGGGTCAATCGCGCCAAAGTTGATACTTGCATAAACCTATATAGGTGTGATCCCATATAAACATGTCGTTGAAAATCGCCCTCCTCGGGATCCTGGACCTCGCACCGATGACGGGATACGACCTCAAAAAGAGCATCGAGGCATCCGTCGCCCATTTCTGGTCCGCCGACCAATCCCAGATCTACCGCACGCTGGCGGCACTGGTCGCCGACGGTCTCGCCGACGTCGAGGTCATTCCGCAGGGGGGACGCCCCGACCGGCGCGAGCACCACATCACCTCGGCCGGCCGGGCGGCCCTGGGCGACTGGCTGCGGGCGCCGCTGGAACCCGAAACCTCGCACGACGCGTTCCTGATGCGGCTGTTCTTCGTCGGCACCCTGGGGGTGCCGGCTACCCGGGCACTGCTGCGGGCGCGGCGCGGCCAGGCCACCGCGATGCTGGCCGCACTGCGTTCCGTCGCCGAGCAGGAGCAGGCCCACCGCGAGCCCGACGATCGTGCCCCGGACGACCTCGGACGCAGGCTGCGCTTCGCAACGCTGCGGAACGGAATCCTCCACGCCGAGGCGGAACTCGCGTGGCTGGTCGAGACGAAGGAGGCCCTCGGATGAGCCGTCCCCGCCAGCGCCTGAAATTCCGCTATCCCCTGCAGCACGGCGTTGACACCACGGGGACCGACACGATCATGTTCCTGCACGGCGGCAGCGTCGCGTCGTGGTCCTGGAGACCGCAGGTGGAGGGAATGCCAGACCGGCATCTGCTCACCCCCGACCTGCCCGGTTTCGGCGACCGGGCCGGAGAGGACTGGCTTTCCCTCGGTCAGACCGCCGACGATGTGGCCGGCATCATCGCCGCGCACGCGCGCGGCGGCCGGGCCCATCTGGTGGGGCTGTCCCTGGGCGGCCTCGTGGCCACGCACGTCATGGCCCGGCACCCGGGACTGCTGCACTCGTGCCTGGTGTCCGGCGTGCCGCTCACCGGGGTGCACGGCACGGCCCGGTTCCTGAGCACGATGCAACTGCGGCTCTGGGACCGCCCCTGGTACTGGCGGGCCCAGGCGAAGGCTTTCGGCTTGCCCGCTGACGCGGTCGACCTGTTTGTGGAGCACGGTCTGAGCCTCCGAACCGACAACGCCCGGCGCGTCTTCGCCGAGGTGAACCGCGGCGGCGTCCCGGAGAGGCTGCAGGACTACCGCGGCCCCCTGCTGGCGGTGGCGGGCGAACGGGAGTCCCGCCTCGTCCGGGACAGCTTTCCCGCGCTGCTCGCCCATTTGCCGCAGACTCGCGCCTGGACCGCACCCGGCATGCACCATGTCTGGAGCATCGAGGATGTGGACCTGTTCACCCGGATGGTGCTCGGTTGGGTCGACGCGTCAGAGGTGCCGGGTGAGAAGAGCCGTTGAATCAAACCGGGTCAGTGTCGGCGTCGGCGTCGGCGTCGGCCGTCGTCTCGGCCAGGGACTCCGGGCCGCTCGTGACCAGCAGGTGGAATTCTGCGGCGTCGAGGATCCGCAGGCCGAGCGCCTCCGCCTTGGCCAGCTTCGACCCCGCGCCCGGACCGGCGGCCACGAAGTCGGTATTCTTCGACACGCTCCCGGCGGATTTGCCCCCGGCGGAAATGATCGCCTCCTGCGCCTCTTCCCGGGTGTAGCCCTCGATCGAGCCGGTGGCCACCACCGTGAGCCCGGCCAGCACTCCCCCGGCCGCCGCAGCGGCTCCCGGACCGGGGTGTTCCGATATGCGGAACTGAACGCCGGCCACCGTCCACTGCTCCACGATGCCCTGGTGCCAGTCCACCTCGAACCACGCGATGATGGCGTCGGCGATGATGCCGCCCACCCCGTCGACCTCGGCGAGCTCCTCGCGGGACGCGGCCCGGATCAGCTCGAGAGAACCGAAGTGGCCGGCCAGGGCGCGCGCCGCCACCGGCCCGACGTGACGGATGTTGAGGGCCACCAGAAGCCGCCACAGCGGCTTGGTCTTCGCCAGCTCGATCTCGCGCAGGAGCTTCTGCGCACTCGACGACGGCTGCGGTCCCTCGACGCCCTTCTTCTTCTCGGCGGCCGTGGGGTTGCGCCGGAACGGTGTGCGCAGCCGCACGGAGCCGTCATCCTCTTCCTTGGCCAGCCCGGTCTCGGCGTCCCGCACGATGACCTCGATCGGCAGCAGGTCGTCGAGGGTGAGGTCGAACAGGCCGGCCTCGGTGGGCAGGGGCGGCTCCACCGGACGGGTGGGCTGGGTGAGAGCGGCGGCGGCCACCTCGCCGAGCACCTCGATGTCGAGGGCGCCGCGGGAGCCGATGTGCTCGACCCGGCCGAGCACCTGAGCCGGGCAGCTGCGCGCGTTCGGGCAGCGGAGGTCGATGTCGCCCTCCTTGGCCGGGGCGAGCGGCGTGCCGCACTCCGGGCAGTTCACCGGCATGACGAAGGCTCGCTCGGTGCCGTCGCGCAGCTCGACCACCGGGCCGAGCACCTCGGGGATGACGTCGCCGGCCTTGCGCAGCACGACGATGTCGCCGATCAGGATGCCCTTGGCTTGGACCACGTCCTGGTTGTGCAGGGTGGCCTGGCGCACCTCGGAACCGGCGACCCGCACCTTCTTCATGACGGCGAACGGCGTGGCCCGGCCGGTCCGGCCGACGCTGACGACGATGTCGAGCAGCCTGGTGTTGACCTGCTCGGGCGGGTACTTGTAGGCGATCGCCCAGCGCGGCGCCCGGCTGGTGGCACCGAGTTCGGCGTGCAGGGCCAGCTCGTCGACCTTGATCACGATGCCGTCGATCTCGTGGTCGACGCTGGCGCGGTGCTCGCCGTAGTACGCGACGAAGTCCGCCGCGAGAGCCGCGGAGGGTTCCACCCGGTAGTAGCTGCTGGTAGGCAGACCCCAGCCCTGCAACAGCTCGTAGACCCCGGATTGGGACGCGACCGGCGGGGTGGACCACGCGCCGATGCCGTGCACCAGCATCCGGAGCCGGCCGAGCCTGGCCCGCATCAGGCGCAGCGGTTCCGCGGCCTTACCCTCGGCCTTCTGGCGCAGGGAGCCGGCCGCCGCGTTGCGCGGATTCGCGAAGACGCGTTCGCCGGCGGCGACCTGCTGCGCGTTGAGCTCGAGGAATTCGGCGACCGGGAAGAACACCTCACCGCGCACTTCCATCAGGGTCGGATGCCCGGTGCCCCGCAGTTTTCTCGGAATGCCGGGCACCAAGGCGACGTTCTCACTGACGTCCTCGCCGACCACCCCGTCGCCGCGGGTGGCGGCGCTGACCAGCACCCCCTGCTCGTAGCGCAGGTTGATCGCGAGTCCGTCGATTTTGAGCTCGCAGAGGTAGTGCACGGGTCGCCCGGCGTCCCGTTCGACCTTCGCGGCCCAGAGGCCGAATTCGTCGAGCGAGAAGACGTTGTCGAGGCTGAGCATGCGTTCGGCATGCTGCACCGGATCGAACAGGCTGGTCTCGGCGCGGCCGCCCACGGTCTGGGTGGGGCTGTCCTGACTGGCCAGCTCGGGGAATTCCCGCTCGAGCTCGGCGAGGCGGTGCACCAACGCGTCGTATTCCGCGTCGGTGATGACGGCCTCGTTGCGGTCGTAGTACGCGTCCCGGGCTTCCAGGATGCGCTGGGTCAGGTCGGAGACCTCGGCCGCGGCGACGTGCAGGGGCGCGTCTGCCGCCGGGTCGGGCGCCGGGCTATGCATCGACGGCGACCGCACTGACGGCACTAACCGTGCGATCGATGGTGCACTGCCCGAGCACGCGGGTGCCGAGGTAGACGACGGCGGTCTGCCCGGGCGCGACGCCGGTGAGCGGCTCGGCCGGGATGATCACGAGCTCGGTGGTGGCGCCGCTCCCGCGGCTCGCGCTGGTCTCGGCGGACGAGCCGGCCTTGAGCGGAACGACCTGGGCCACGGCGGGAACCGGGTCGGCGTGGGCGCGGATCTGCACGTCGCAGTCGAAGGCGATCTCCGGGTGCGCGGGGGCCACGCCGCACCAGGTGAACTTCGTGCCGGCGATCTTCTTGATCGCGAGCGCCTCTTTCGGCCCGACGATGACGGTGTTGGAGATCGGGCGCACTTCGAGCACGAACCGGGGCTTGCCGTCGGCGGCCGGGGTGCCGATCTGCAGCCCCTTGCGCTGCCCGACGGTGAACGCGGCCGCCCCGTCGTGCGTGCCGAGGGTGTTGCCGTCCCGGTCGAGGATGTCCCCGGTCGCCGGCGGCACGCGCTCGGCCAGCCAGCCTCGGGTGTCGCCGTCGGGGATGAAGCAGATGTCGTAGGAGTCGGGCTTGTTCGCCACCGAGAAACCGCGCGCCGCGGCCTCCGCTCGCACCTCGGCCTTGGACGGCGTCGCGCCGAGCGGGAACATCGAGTGCGCCAGTTGGTCCTGGGTGAGCACGCCGAGCACATAGGACTGGTCCTTGGCCCAGGCGCTGGCGCGGTGCAGCTCGCGGTTGCCGTCGGCATCCGTCACGATCGTGGCGTAGTGACCGGTGGCGACGGCATCGAAGCCCAGGTCGAGGGCCTTTTCGAGCAGGGCGGCGAACTTGATGCGCTCGTTGCAGCGCATGCAGGGGTTCGGGGTGCGGCCAGCGGCGTATTCGGCGATGAAGTCGTCGACCACGTCGAGCTTGAACCGCTCGGAGAAGTCCCAGACGTAGTACGGGATGCCGATGATGTTGGCCGCCCGCTGGGCATCCATCGAGTCCTCGACCGTGCAGCAGCCGCGGCTGCCGGTGCGCAGGGTTCCGGGCATCCGGCTGAGGGCCAGGTGCACCCCGACCACCTCGTGTCCCGCCTCGACCATGCGGGCTGCGGCGACGGCGGAGTCCACCCCACCGCTCATTGCTGCCAAAACCTTCACTTGACGAGTGTAATCGGGTGAGCGCCCCCGCGCAGCCCTCGCGCAGCCCTCGCGCAGCCCCCGCGCAGCCCTCGCGCAGCCCTCGCGCAGCTCCCGCGCAACGAAACGATGGGCCGGGACGAGCGACGACAGACGCCCGCGGCACCAGCCAGGGCCAGGGCCAGTGTCAGGGGATATCGGTCAGGGTTCGCTCAATCGAGGCGAGGCGAAGCTCCAGCAGGGCGAGCCGGTCGAGCACGGCCTGGTTGCTCGCGGTGCTCTGCTCGACGAGGCCGCGCAGGTCCGCCGCTTCGGCGAACTCCGCCTGCTTCTCGCGCGACCGCAGCACGGCCGCCACGATGCTCGATGTGACGCCGGCGATAATGCCGACAATGGCGATCCAGGCGAACCAGGGAATGTTGTCCATCAATGTGTGCTTTCTGTGTCGGCTGCGACCGCCGCAACGATGCGTGCGACGTTGGTGGTGACCTCGAACGAAACGACCTCGAAAAATTTCAGGGCCTTGCCGTCGTCGGAGAGTTCGAGGTGCCCGGTCACGTAACCGGCCGATTCGAGTCGTTGCAGGTGCATGTACAGCAGGGCCCGGGACATCCCCAGCCGGCGGGCGAGCTCACTCACATGGAGGGACTCCTCCGCCAGCAGGGCGATGATGCGGAACCGGTGCGGGTTGGCGAGGGCGGACAGCCGGGCGATCTCCCCGTCGAGCGTCATCGTGCCCACGCTCCCCTCGACATCCATCTACCTGCAATAAATACCTTACACGTGTAGGCCCAAGCCGTCCGGCACCGCCACGTCAGCCGCGCGGCAGCTGCGCCGCGGGTGAGGAGCGACGACGTGCAGCAGAGCACGGATGCCGCGGCGCGGCTCAGCGGCCCGGCATCCGGTCGGCCAGGCCGGCCCGGGCCGCCCGGACGTGGGCGGCCGGGAGGGCGGCGAGCAGAGCGTCGACGTCGGCCTCAGTGTTGGTGCGGCCGAGGGTGATCCGCAGGGCGCCGCGCGCCTCCACTTCGCTGCGGCCCATGGCGCGCAGCACGTGGGAAGGCTCGGCCACGCCCGCCTGGCAGGCAGACCCCGTGGACACCGAGATGCCCGCCACGTCGAGCAGGAACAGGAGCGAGTCACCCTCGCAGCCCGGGAAGCTGAAATGCGCGGTGCCCGGCAGATGGTTTTGCGGGTCCGGGTCGCCGTTCACCACAACGGAGGGTACGGCCGAAGAGACGCCGACGACGAGTCGCTCGCGCAGCGCGGAGATCCGCGCGTTCTCCGCCGGAAGGTCGTGCAGGGCGTTTGCCGCGACCGCGAACGCCACGGCCGCCGCGACGTCCTGGGTGCCGCTGCGTACCTGACGCTGCTGCCCGCCGCCGTGCAGCAGCGGCTCGACCGTGGCCCGGCGCGAGAGGGCGAGCGCCCCGATCCCCACCGGGCCGCCGATCTTGTGTGCCGAGACGCTGAGCGCGGCCACGCCGGCCTGGCTGAGGGCGTGGAAATCGATCGGAACGTGGCCGTACGCCGCCACCGCGTCGACGTGCACCGGGATGCCGTGCGCCGCGGCGAGCGCGGCCACCTCGGCGACCGGCTGCAGGGTTCCGACCTCGTTGTTGGCGCTGAGACAGGTGATCAGGGCGATGTCGTCGGGGTTTGCGGCGATGGATTGGGCAACCGCTGCCAGGTCGATCCGGCCGACGGCGTCCAGCGGCAGCCACTCGACTACGGCTCCCTCGTGCCGATCGAGCCACTCGACCGTGTCCATGGTGGCGTGGTGCTCGCCTCCGGGAACGAGGATGCGGGTGCGCGGCTGCCTGGCCCAGAACAGCCCTTTGATGCCGAGGTTGATCGCCTCGGTGCCGCCGCCGGTGAAGACTACCTCGATCGGGTCGCAGCCGAGGCTGGCAGCGACCTGCTCGCGGGCCTCCTCGAGCATCCGTTTTGCGTTCTGACCCTGGCTGTGAACGGATGCGGGATTGCCCACCACCCCCATCGCCCGAACGTAGGCGTCAATGGCTGCGGGCAGCATGGGGGTGGTTGCCGCATGGTCCAGATAGATCGCCATCTCGCTCCTTTCGCGCTCGCTCGAGTTTCGCCAGGTCCCACCGGCGGGTCTCCTGGTGGTAAATCACGGCTTCTGTACTCATTACTCTAGAACGCATGACCCCGCCTGATCCCCTGCGCAGCCTCGGCGTGCGAGTCACGACCCACGGCGGCGAACTCCGCGTGTGGTCGGAGACCGCCGACGCCATCGACCTGTGCATCTTCGACGCCACCGACCCCCACTGGATCATCAAGACCGTGCCCATGGTCAAGGATGAGCACGGCGTCTGGTCCGGACACTCCCGAACCCTCTCCCCCGGACGCCGCTACGGCATCCGCGTCTCTGGTCCCACCGCCCCCCGCAACTCCTTCCACCCCGAGAAGACACTGATCGAACCCTATTCCCGGGGACTCGTGCGGGTCGGCCCCGACCAGTGGCAGTCTTCCGTAGTCGACGGTGATTTCGACTGGGCCGGTTCGGTCAAACCGAGGATCGCCCTGGACCACACCGTGGTCTACGAGGCCCACGTTCGCGGCCTCACCAACCTCAGCCCCTCGGTGCCGGCGAACCTCCGCGGCACCTATGCGGGCCTTGCCCACGAGTCGACCATCGGCTACCTGAAGAACCTCGGCGTGACCAGCGTCGAACTGTTGCCGGTGCAGGCGTTCGTGTCCGAGCAGCGCCTGATAAAGCAGGGTCTGAGCAATTATTGGGGTTACAACACCTTCAACTTCTTTTCACCGCACGCCGACTACGCCACCCAGAAGTCCCAGGCCGCCGGTCCCGAAGCGGTGCTCCGGGAATTCAAGGGCATGGTCAAGCTCCTGCACGAGGCCGGCCTCGAGGTCATCCTCGACGTGGTCTACAACCACACCGCCGAGGAGGGCCCGAACGGCCCCGTCAGCAGCCTCCGCGGCATCGACAACGCCGCCTACTACCGGCAGAACAGCGCCGGCGGATACATCGACGTCACGGGTTGCGGCAACACCCTGAACGTCTCCCACGACGTTCCCCGCCGACTCGTGCTCGACTCGCTGCGCTACTGGGCGAACGAGGTGCAGATCGACGGTTTCCGCTTCGACCTGTCCGCCACGCTCGCCCGGGACGAGAACGTCGACTTCCAGGCGGACAGCCCGCTGCTCGCCTCGATCACGGCCGACCCGGAACTCTCGACGGTCAAGCTGATCGCCGAGCCCTGGGACATCGGGATGGGCGGCTGGCAGACCGGCAATTTCCCGGACGGCTGGACCGAGTGGAACGACCGCTACCGCGACCGCATGCGGTCGTTCTGGCTGACCGACCTGGCGGCCGCCCGCGACGGGCACGCCGGGAGCGGGATCGGGCGCTTTGCGACCCGCCTCGCAGGTTCCGCGAACACCTTCTCCCGGGAGCGCGGCCCGCTCGCCTCGCTCAACTTCATCACGGCCCACGACGGTTTCACGATGGCCGATTTGACCTCGTACAACGTCAAGCACAACGTCGGCAACGGGGAGTCGAACCGCGACGGCACCGACTCCAACAACTCGTTCAATCACGGCGCGGAGGGTCCGACCCGGGACCGGGACATCCTGACCGCCCGGCGCAAGGCCATGCGCAACCTGCTCGCGACCCTGCTGCTGTCGGCCGGCGTGCCGATGATCACCGCGGGCGACGAATTCGGTCGCAGCCAGCGCGGCAACAACAACGCCTACTGCCACGACAGTGAGCTCACCTGGTTGAATTGGGACCTCGACGACTGGCAGGAGGACCTGCACCGGGTGACTCGGCGCCTGCTCCAGCTGCGCCGCGAGAACCCGGCGCTGCGCCCGGTACGGTTCGGACGCCCCGGTGAGACGACCCTCAGCGCCAGCGAAATGAACTGGTACAACGCGGAGGGCCGGTCCATGTCCGAGGACGACTGGCACTCGTCCGGTGAGCGCACTCTGCAGTACCTGGCGGCGAGCACCCCGGAGCACGAGGATTTCAACCGTATCCTGCTGATCGTGCAGGGCCGTGAGGAGGAGGTGACGGTGACGCTGCCCCTGCACACGGGCGTCACCTCGTACTCGCTGCTCTGGGATTCCAGCCACGACGACCTGAGCGACGCCGTCATCGAGCACGCCCCCGGCGACCGGCTCCTCGTACCGGCCGCCTCAATGCAGCTGCTCCGGGCGCACTGAGCGTGGGCAACCGGACCATGGGCAACCGGACCATGGGCAATTGGACCGGGGGCCGCTGACCGTGGCCAAACGGGTGGAGGGAAGCGCCGGTACTCCGGCGACGGTGGCGCTGGTGCGCGCCGGCATCCCGTTCACCCCGCACGCCTACCCGCACGAGGCGTCGTCGACGAGTTTCGGCCTGGAAGCGGCGGAGAAACTCGACGTCGCCGCCGGCCGGGTGTTCAAGACTCTGCTGACGGATGTCGACGGCCGGCTGGTCGTCGGCGTCGTGCCGGTCACCGGCCAGCTCGACCTCAAGGCTTTGGCCACCGCCGTGGGTGCAAAGAGGGCCGTGATGGCAGACCCGTCGCTCGCCGAGCGCAAGACCGGCTACGTGGTGGGCGGTATCAGCCCGATCGGCCAGAAGAGCCGGCTCACGACCGTGGTCGACGAGAGCGCCCTGACGTTCGACACCGTCTTCGTCTCCGGCGGGCGCCGCGGTTTCGACATCGAGCTGACGCCGGCCGATCTGGCCCGGGCCGCCTCCGCGGTCTTCGCGGCGATCGCGCGCCCGTAACCGCACGAAAAAACACCTCCGTCGGAACGAAGGTGCTTTTTCGTGAGGCCGGTCAGCGCTAGCCGGCGACGGCGATCAGACCCATCTCGGCGGGGCTCACCAGAAGCGCGTTGTGCGGCACGACCCGCACCGTGTAGCCGAATGCGCCACCACGGTCGAGTTCTATCGTGCCAGTGAAGAGCGTCGGCGTACTGGCATCCGTCGCACCGGTCCCCAACGGTTCCGTATTGAGCGGCAGGGTGTTGACGTCACTCAGGTCGTCATTGGTGAGGCTCTTGCCGTAGACGACCTCGACGGTGACGTCCTCGGGCGCAAGACCGTTCAGCTGCACGTGTGCGCGGAGGTGCAGTTCGTCGCCGACCTGCGGCACCGGGGCGACGCCGCCGGATTCGACGTGGGTCACGGCGACGCCGGGCCAGGCCGAGACGATCCGCCCCTTCCAGGCGGCCAATTCCCGGGCGGCCCGGTAGTTGTTCTCGGACAGGCGGGCCGCGGCCGTGCCGGCAGGCCGGTACAGCTCCTGCACGTACTGGCGCACCATCCGACCGGCGTTGAGTTCCGGTGAGAGCTTCGCGAGCGTCTGCCGAATCGAGGAGACCCAGCGTTCGGGCACTCCGTCGGCGTTGCGGTCGTAGAACTTCGGTGCGACCTGGTGCTCGATCAGCTCGTACAGCGCGTCCGCCTCGAGCCGGTCACGTTCGGCCGCGTCACCGGCGGCGTCTGCGGTGGGGATCGCCCAACCGTTGTTGCCGTCGTAGTATTCCGGCCACCAGCCGTCGAGGATCGACAGGTTGAGGGCGCCGTTGAGGGCCGCCTTCATGCCGGACGTGCCGCACGCCTCGAGCGGGCGCAGCGGATTATTGAGCCAGACATCCGTGCCTGGGTACATCAGCTGGGCCATACCGATGTTGTAGTCGGGCAGGAACGCGATCTTGGTGCGCAGCGCCGGGTCGGCCGCGAACTGCACGATCCTCTGGATCAGGCGCTTGCCCTCCTCGTCGGCCGGATGCGATTTGCCTGCGATTACGATTTGGATCGGGTGTTCGGAGTGCAGCAGCAGCGCGCGCAACCGCTCGGGGTCGTGCAGCATCAGGGTCAGACGTTTGTAGGTCGGCACGCGGCGGGCGAACCCGATCGTGAGAACGTTCGGGTCGAAGACCCGCCCGATCCAGGACGGCACGATGCCGCCCGGGTTCTGGCCCTCCCAGGCCGCGGCGATCCGTCGGCGGGCGTCCTCGACGAACTGCAGGCGCATCTGGCCGCGCACCTGCCACAGGTCCGTGTCGGACACGGCGGGCGACGCCCAATCGGCGTCGGACGTGTCGCTGGTGCCCAGACGGCTCTGCGCGAGCGCGAGAAGGGCCGGGTCGGTCCAGGTGGGGGCGTGCACACCGTTCGTGATCGAGGCGATCGGCACGTCGTCGGCGTCGAAACCTGGCCATAGACCCTTGAACATCACCCGGCTGACCTCGCCGTGCAGCTTCGAGACGCCGTTGGCGCGCTGCCCCAGTCGCAGGCCCATCAGCGCCATGTTGAAGACGTCCGGGTTGCCATCCTGGAAGTTCTCCGCGCCGAGGGCGAGGAGGTCGTCGACGGCGACGCCCGGAAGCAGGTCGGTCTCGAAGTAGCGCCGCACCAGGCTGCGCTCGAACCGGTCGATGCCGGCGGCGACCGGCGTGTGGGTCGTGAACACCGTTCCGGCCCGGGCCACCTGCAGCGCCTCCGAAAAACTGAGCCCCTCGCCGATCAGGCTGGAGATGCGCTCGAGGCCGAGAAAACCGGCGTGACCCTCGTTGGTGTGGAACACCTCAGGGTCGGCCTGGCCGTTGAGGCTGCTCCACTTCTTCACGGCGCGCGCGCCGCCGATGCCGAGCAGCAGCTCCTGCAGCAGACGGTGTTCGCCGCCGCCGCCGTACAGGCGGTCGGTGACCAGTCGCAGGTCGTCGGTGTTCTCGGGGATGTCGGTGTCGAGCATCAAGAGCCGGATGCGACCGACCATCGCCTGCCAGACCCGCGCGTGCAGGGTCCGGTCGTCGGGAAGTGCGAGGGAGACCTGCACGGGCGAGCCGTCGGCCCGGCGCAGCACCGACAGCGGCAGGCCGTCGGGGTCGAGCAGCGGGTAGCTCTCCAGCTGCCAGCCGTCGGGTGAGATGGCCTGGCTGAAGTACCCGGCACGGTAGAACAGGCCAACACCGACCAGCGGCACGCCAAGGTCCGAGGCGCTCTTCAGGTGATCGCCGGCGAGGATGCCGAGGCCGCCCGAGTACTGCGGCAACGCGGCGGCGATGCCGAACTCCGGGGAGAAATAGGCGATGGATGCCGGCTTGTCGCCCTCGAGCCCCTGGTACCAGCGGGGCTTCTCGAGGTACTCGCGCAGTTCGTCGCGGGTGGCGTTCGCCCACGCCACGTAGTCGTTGTCCTGGGCGAGGGCTTCGAGGCGGGCCGTGTCGACGGCCCCCAGCAACGCGACCGGGTCGGTACCGCTCTCACGCCACAATTTAGGGGCGATGTGCTCGAACAACTGGCGGGTCGGCTCATGCCAGGACCAGCGCAGGTTGCCGGCAAGCTCGTCGAGCGCGGCGAGCGACTCGGGCAGCACGGTTCGGACGGTAAATTTGCGGATCGCTTTCACATCCTCAGCCTAGGCGTGGGGCGTGTCCGGCGGGTGAATAGAGGCAGCATTACACCCCCAATCCGCGCTACGGTCAGTAGGTGGCTAAGACAGTAAAACGCACAGGCGCGGCTCCTGAAACCCTCGGCGCGGTTCAGGAAGTCCAGACGACAGACCCGGCAGAACCCCGGATCGGCCGTATCCCGATCCTCGATCTGTCCCCTCAGTTGAACGACGACCTCTGGCCCGCGAAGGCGTTCGTGGGCGAAGCGGTTCCGTTCGCCGCGACCGCGTTCAGGGAGGGACACGACCTCATCGGCGTCATGCTGCTGCTGACCGCTCCCGATGGAACCGAGTCGCAGCATCCGATGTCCCTGAACTCCCCCGGCACCGACCGCTGGGAGACGCTCGTCACCCTCGGAACCCAGGGCCGCTGGACCTACCGCGTGCGCGCCTACGCCGACGACTGGGCCACCTGGCGGCACAACGCCTCGCTGAAGATCCCCGCCGAGGTCGATGTGGAACTCATGTTCCTGATCGGCTCTGAGCTGCTCCTCCGAGAGAGCGCCGTCAAGACCCGCCCTCTGAACGAGCGGCGCACGTTCACCGCGGCCGCGAAGTCCCTCGTCGACCCGGCCAAGTCCGTCGCCGCCCGCTTCGATGTGCTCAGCAGCCCGAAGCTGGCTGCCGCGGCCGCCGTGCGCCCGATGGCTAGCCTCGAATCGGTCTCGGAATCCCGGACCGTGCTGGTCGAACGCACCCGGGCCGGCGTCGGCTCCTGGTACGAGTTCTTCCCTCGGTCGGAGGGCGCCGTGAAGCGCGCCGACGGCTCCTGGCAGAGCGGCACCTTCCGCACCGCGGCTAACCGGCTTCCGGCCGTCGCCGCGATGGGCTTCAACGTGCTCTACCTGCCGCCGATCCACCCGATCGGCCTGGCTTTCCGCAAGGGACCCAACAACACCCTCAACGCCGGACCGAACGACCCCGGCTCGCCCTGGGCGATCGGGTCGGCGGACGGCGGCCACGACGCCATCCACCCGGACCTCGGCACCGTCGCCGACTTCCAGTTCTTTCTTGCGGTCGCTCGCGAGAACGGCCTCGAGGTCGCGCTCGACCTGGCCCTGCAGGCGTCGCCCGACCACCCCTGGGTCACCGAGCACCCGGAGTGGTTCACCACGCTGCCCGACGGGTCCATCGCCTACGCCGAGAACCCGCCGAAGAAGTATCAGGACATCTACCCGGTCAACTTCGACAACGACCCTCTGGGTATCCGCGCCGAGGTGCTGCGGATCGTGCGGTACTGGATCGGAGTGGGCGTCAATATCTTCCGGGTCGACAACCCGCACACGAAGCCGCTCGATTTCTGGGAGTGGCTGATTTTCGAGATCAACGCCGAATTCCCCGATGTCTTCTTCCTCGCCGAGGCCTTCACCCGGCCGGCCCTGCTGCAGGGCCTGGGCAAGGTGGGGTTCCAGCAGTCGTACACCTACTTCACCTGGCGCAACACGAAGCAGGAACTTGCGGAATTCTTCGATGGCCTCGCCCACGAGACCGCCGACTTCCTGCGACCGAACCTGTTCGTGAACACTCCCGACATCCTCTCCGAGTATCTGCAGTTCGGCGGCCCGGCGGCGTTCAAGATCCGGGCGGCCCTCGCGGCCACCGCGGCGCCGACCTGGGGCGTGTACACGGGCTTCGACCTGTTTGAGTGCGTGGCCCGGCCCGGCGCCGAGGAGAACATCGATAACGAGAAGTACCAGTACCGGCCGCGTGACTTCGCGGGCGCCGAAGCGGCCGGCGCGTCCCTGGCGCCCTACCTCACCCTCCTCAACCGCATCCGCGCCGAGCACCCGGCCCTCGGACAGCTGCGCAACCTCGATCTCCACGAGAGCGAAGACGAGGGGATCCTCGTCTACAGCAAATTCCTCGACGCGCCGTTCACAGGCAGCGGGCACTCGGACGCGTTGATCATCGTCGCCAACGTCGACCCCCACTCCGTGCGCCAAACCGTCGTGCACCTCGACGTCGCCCGGTTCGGTCTGCCGTACGGCTCCGTGTTCGAGGTCGAGGACCTGATCACCGGTGCCATCTGGACCTGGTCGGCCGACAACTTCGTGCGCCTCAACGCATTCACCGAACCGGTGCACATCCTGCACGTGAAAGGACCAGCTCAATGAAGCACGCACAGGGAGGTCCGGCGGCCAAAAGGGCCGCAGACAAGAAGACCGCTGACAAGAAGACCCTGGACAAGGCGGGCGCCGCCCAGCCTCAGGGAACCGTCAAGGCGAGCGTGCCGAAGCCTGCCGGAGCGCTGCACTCCCCCGCGCCGTTCGAGCTGCCGGTCATCGCCGACCACGTCCTCCAGGCCGTCTCCACCGGCAGCTACTACAACCCGCACGAGGTCCTCGGCCAGCACCTGATCGAGCAGGCCGGTATCGCGGACCCGCTCACCGTCATCCGTGCCCTCCGCCCGCTCGCGACCGAGGTCTTCGCCGTGCTGCCCACGGGCGCGCATGTGGAGCTGGCTCACCTGGGCCACGGTATCTGGCAGGGCGTGAGCACTCTCGGCCTTCAGGACTACCTGCTGGAGGCCCGCTACAGCGACGCCCCCACCTGGATCGTCGATGACCCCTATCGCTACCTTCCCACCCTCGGCGAGCTCGACCTGCACCTTCTCGGCGAGGGTCGACACGAACGCCTGTGGGATGTTCTCGGCGCCCACTACCGGCCGAACGCGGGCCCGCTCGGCACCACGTCTGGCACATCCTTCGCCGTGTGGGCCCCGCATGCCCGGGCCGTCCGCGTGATCGGCGACTTCAACGCCTGGACCGGCACGCTGCACGCCATGCGCAACATGGGCAGCACCGGGGTCTGGGAGTTGTTCGTGCCCGGGCTGACCGCCGGCTCCAACTACAAGTTCGAGCTGATGACCCGCTCGGGCGACTGGGTGCGTAAGGCCGACCCGATGGCCCGCTACACCGAGATCCCGCCCAAGACGGCCTCCGTCATCGGTGAGACCAGCTACGAGTGGGCGGATGCCCGCTGGCTCACCGACCGTTCGGCCACCGACCCCCACAACCGGGCCATGAGCATCTACGAGATGCACGTCGGGTCGTGGCGTCCGGGGCTGAGCTACCGCGACCTCGCCGACCAGCTGATCGACTATCTGAACGAACTGGCGTTCACGCACGTGGAGTTCATGCCGCTCACCGAGCATCCGTTCGGCGGCTCGTGGGGCTACCAGGTCACCGGCTACTACGCGCCGACGAGCCGGTTCGGCCACCCCGACGACCTGCGCTACCTGATCGACCGGCTGCACCAGGCCGGCATCGGCGTCTTGATGGACTGGGTGCCCGGGCACTTCCCGAAGGACGACTTTGCGCTGGCCCGCTTCGACGGCGAAGCACTGTACGAGCATCCCGACCCTCGCCGCGGCGAGCAGATGGACTGGGGCACCTACGTCTTCGACTTCGGCCAGAAGCAGGTTCGCAACTTTCTGGTCGCGAACGCCCTCTACTGGCTCGAGGAGTTCCACATCGACGGGCTGCGGGTCGACGCCGTGGCCTCGATGCTCTACCTGGACTACTCCCGCGAGGACGGTCAGTGGGAGCCGAACATCCACGGCGGCAACGAGAACCTCGAGGCGATCAGCCTGTTGCAGGAGATCACGGCCACCGCCTACAAGCGCAATCCCGGAGCGGTCATGATCGCCGAAGAGTCCACTAACTGGGGTGGGGTCACGGCGCAGACCAGTGCCGGTGGTCTCGGGTTCGGTTTCAAATGGAACATGGGCTGGATGCACGACACGCTTGAGTACATGCAGGTCGACCCGATGTACCGGGCGCACCACCACAACCAGATCACGTTCTCATTCGTCTACGCGTTCAGCGAGAATTTCCTGTTGCCGATCAGCCACGACGAGGTCGTGCACGGCAAGGGCTCGCTGGTCGCGAAGATGCCCGGTGACTCCTGGCAGCAGCTCGCCAACGTGCGCGCCTACCTCGCCTTCATGTGGGCGCACCCCGGCAAGCAACTTCTGTTCATGGGCCAGGAATTCGGGCAGCGCTCTGAGTGGAGCGAAGAGCGCGGCCTGGACTGGTGGACCCTCGACCAGCCGGCTCACCGCGGCCTGTTCACGCTTGTCGGTCAACTGAACCGGGTGTACCGGTCGAACCCGAGCCTTTGGGCTAAGGACAACGACCCGAGCGGCTTCGAGCTGCTCGAGGGCGGCGCGGCCGCCCAGAACGTGGTCTCGTTCCTGCGCTGGGACGCCGACGGCAACCCCATTGCCTGCCTGTTCAACTTCTCCGGGGCGCCGCACAACGGTTACCAGGTCGGCCTGCCGTTCGCCGGGGTGTGGGAGGAGATTCTGAACACGGATGCCGCGGACTTCGGCGGCTCCGGGGTCGGAAACCTGGGTGCCGTGACCGCGCTCGACGTGCCGTGGGCCGGACGCCCGGCATCCGCTGTGGTGACCCTGCCCCCGCTGGCCGGTCTCTGGCTGCGCCTGCAACGCTGACCCGCTTCGCCCCAGTTCGCGAGAGCGCGGAAATGGCCCCGTCAAAACGCCGACGGGGCCATTTTTTTGCCACTTCGGACGCGTGGGCCTGAGCGACTCCATTCCAAACGAATTCGACGCCGTCGTCTAGTACAGCAGCGCGGTGAGGCGGGAGCGGGTGGGCGGCACCCGCGGGTCGTCTTGGCCGATGACCTCGAACATCTCCAGGATGCGCTCGCGGATCAGGTTGCGGCCGGCCGGCTCCTGCGCGGGAAAGAGGGCGAGCAGCCGATCGAAGGCATCCTCGATGTGACCGCCGGAGAGGTCGAGGTCGGCGACCGCGAGCTGCGTTAGCAGGTCGTCGGGCGCGGCCGCGGCGGCTGAGCGGATCTCGGCCATGGTCTTGCCGTGCAACCGGGCCAGGAGGCTCACCTGGGCCAGGCCGGCGACGGCCATCTGGTCCCGGGGGTCCCGCGCCAGCGCGGTCTTGTAGAGAGCGATCGCCGCGTCATAGTCTCCGCGGTCGATGGCGTCGTAGGCCTCTTGGTGCAGCGGCGGCAGCTCGGGTTCTCCGGAGGCCGGCGCCTCCGCTTCGGCGTCGCCGGAGGCCTCCGGGGCGGCGGCCATGGCGGTGACGCCGTGCTGCGCCGCGAGCTCGAAGACCCGGTGCAGAACCTCGCGCACCTGGCCCTCAGGCAGTGCGCCACTGAACAGCTGCACCGGCTGACCGCCGATCACGGCGGCCACGGTCGGGATCGATTGCGCCTGGAAGGCCTGGGTGAGCTGCGGGTTCGAGTCCACGTCGACCTTGGCCAGCACGAACTGGCCGGCGTATTCCAGGACGAGCTTTTCCAGGATCGGCGTGAGCTGCTTGCACGGCTCACACCATTCGGCCCAGAGGTCCACGATGACCGGAACACTCATCGAGAGTTCCAGTATTTCGCCGAAATTCGCATCCGTGCCCTCGAGCACGAGGCTGGGTACCGCGACCGGACCCGCCGCGGGTGTACCGGGCACGCCCGGCGCCGGCGGTGCGCCCGGCGCCGGCGGTGCGCCCGCGGCCGGCGCCGGTGGACGGTTCACCAGCGTAGACAGGTCGACGGCTCCGCGCAGGTTCATGCCGGACAGGGACGGGGGGACAACACTCATGGAAGCTCCGTTGATGAGATCAGACCCTGGGAGAAACCAAGGAAGACGATTTTTTCGTTCGAACCGGCGGCCGGAACATGGAACAGGAGCTGGTCGCCGTAGGTGCTGGTGATGCCCTTGGCCGTGGCGGTGATGCCGGAGAGGGCCTTGCTGGCACCCTCGGGGCTCACGGTCGCGCCGGCATCCACCGGTTTCACCGTCTCGGTCTCGGTCAGGCTCACGGCGACGATACTGCCGGAGTCGTTGGTCGCCAATGCCACGGTGCGCCCGGTGCCGGCGGCCGCACCGAATTCGATCGACGCCGTCGAGGGCAGGCCGGCCTGGCGTGAGGTCTTCAGTTCGGTGACCTGGGTGCGGAAGCTGTCGCCCTCCGCCTCGAACAGGGCGTAGGAGGGGCTGGCCTCCCCCAGCTGGAGCACGTCGGCGTAGGCCGCGGCGACCTGGTCGGGTGAGAGCAGGAGGAACGTGGAGTCGGGTGCAATGATCGGGGCGCCGATGGTCGCCGGGGCGACCTTGGGAACCGTGGCGGCCGCTTCAAGCTGAATCATGTATTCGACCAGGTAGTCGGCCCGCGGCGACTCCTGTCGCAGCACGAGGGCCGTCGGCGCGGCGGCAGTGTCAGCCTCGTCCTGGAGGACCGTCATGACGACGCGCGGCCAGGTGGAGGACTGCTGCGGCAGCGTGAGCCGGAGGGGTGACGTGGGCAGCGCCGGCAGCGCGGCGATGGCCGGGTCGGCCCCCCGGATCTTGTAGTTCGCCAGTCGCTTCTCCAGTGCCGGGCCGGTGAACCGGGTGGCGAGGATGTCGGCGTTGAGGTTCGCATCGGCATCCGCGGTCAGCGAGGCGATATCGGCCACGATGCGTTCGAGCTGCGGCACCGTCACGGCGGGCGGCGGCACGTCCTGGGCCGGGCCGGCGGTGTCGGTCGGAGTCGGCGTCCCGCTGGTGGCGGCGTCGGGAGCGGACGTGGCCGGCCAGAAATCGGCCGAGCAACCGCTGAGCACCAAACCGCTGACCAGGATCAGGGGCATGGCGACCATGGACCGAGCGATCGACTTACCGGATCCGTTGATCTGGCTCGGCTTGATGGCCTTCGGACGGGGCACGCGCGGGAGCCGGGGCATCCGTGGCCCGCGGGGCAGATTGCGGCGGGGGCCGCGGGAGCGGCGCAGGTGCAGGAGCGCCAGGAGGTAGATGATCAAGCCGATTAGGCCGACGGCCGCGCCGCCGACGATCAGCGGGCCTGCCCAGGGTGTGGAGTTGTCGGTGGGCCAGGACAGGCTGACATCTGTGGGCGCGGAGGCCGTGCCGTCGGAGGCCACGATCAGGGAGATGCCGTCGGGAACCTTGAGAGTGGTGGTCAGCGTGTTCTCAGCCGTGAACTCCTGCAGCCACAGGTCGGAGCCCTCCGGGTTGGTGACCGTCTCCGACTCAGCCGCGGAGTCCGGCGGCGCCGCAGAGCCGGACTCAGACTCGGCGGCCGATTCGGCCTCCGTAGCCGGATCGATGAGTGTGCTGCTGAGGGCGACCGTGTCCTTGTCCTTGCGGATGTCGACGTACGGTTCGTCTCCGAGCCACGCCTTGACGTCGTCGGTGCGCCCGTAGGCCAGGAAAACCGTGTCGGAACCGCTGACGGTGATCGTCTGGCTTCCCGGCACGGCGTTGAGAGCACTGGGCTCGACCACCGCGAAGCGGGCGTCCTCCACGGATGCGCTCAGGCTCACCGAGGCCGGATCGAGAAAAATGGTCCGCTGGGCGATGCCGAGCACAATCATTGCCGCAGCAAGGACGAATGCCACTATTGCAAGAACAAAACGCACGTCAACCCTCCTGTGTCGCCGGCCGCTCATCGCGCACGCGGGCACGTTGGACCCGGATGCGGGCCCGATCAGCAACAGACAGGACGTCTTACGATACTGGTTGCCCCTGAGAGGCACCTAATAATCCCTCGGGTTGGGACGCGCCAGTGCCTACTGAACAGACTAAAATTGTGGAGGCTTCCTTCGTCAGTCCGTAAACGGGGGTCAGAGGCCCATTTTGAGGAGACAGCGTGGCGAACGACGAAGCAGACTTCACCCAGGTATTCCGCGGCTACGACCGCGACGAAGTCGACAAGACCATCCAGGGACTGCGCCGCGACCTGATTCAGGCGAATACCCAGGGCACCGAGGCGAAGAAGGAAATCAAACGTCTCACCACCCAGATCGACGATCTGAACGCGGAAATCGAAGAGGTCGGCAGCCCCACGTTCTCCGGCCTCGGCACCAAGCTCGAGAACACCCTGCGCGTGGCGGAAGAGCAGTCGACGAGGGTGATCGCCCAGGCGGACATCGACGCCGAACGGCTGCGTGCCTCCGCAGCAAGCGAAGTGCAGACCCTGCTCCGCGAGGGCAAGGAGCAGGCCGAACGGGCACTGTCGGATGCCGCGGTCAAGGCCGGCCGCATCCTCAATGATGCCGTCGCTGAAGCCGACGACTTACTCGCCCGGGCCCACGAGGACTCCACCACGCTCACCCAGGACGCCGTGCACGAAGCGGCGGCCATCCGCGGAGCGGTGGCCACCGAGGCCGCCGAGCTGCGCGCAACCGTGAAGCGGGAAGTCGCCGCGATCCGCTCGGAAGCGGAGCGCGAGGCCGCCGAGGTTCGCGTGGTGGCCCAGCGGGAGGCGACCGAGGCCCGCGAGGTCGCGGCCGGGCTCACGAGCGAGACCGAGTTGACCCGCTCCGAAGTCGCCCACGAACTCGACCAGCAACGCGCCGACCTGGCCCGGGAAACCGAACAGGCTCGCATCGACCTCGCCGCCGAGACGGAACAGCACCGCATAGACCTCGCCCGGGAAACCGAACAGGCTCGCATCGAACTCGCCCACGAGACCGAGCAGGCCCGCAACCTTCTCGCAATCGAGATCGAGCAGGCGAAAACCGACATCGAACGGGAGACGCTGCAGCAGCGCGCCGATTTGTCCGTTGAAAGCGAGCAGGCCCAGACCGACCTAGCCCGCGACCTCGAACGCCAGCGCGCCGACCTCAGCCGCGAGGTCGACAAGGCGCGCGTGGGCCTCGCGGCCGAGATCGAACAGTCACACGCCGACCTCGGTCGGGACAATGAGCAGACCCGCGCCGACTTCACCGCCGAAAGCGAGCAGCTGCGCATCGACCTGGAGAACCATCTGACGGCCACCCGCAAGCGGGGAGAGCACGAAGCCGCCAAGCTCAAGCGCGAGATCGATCAGACCAGGGCCGACCTCGACGTCGAGCTGAAGGCCCGGCGGGACGAAGCGGAGCAGGGCCAGCTGCAGCGCCACCAGGAGGCGGTGGCCCAGACGCAGAAGTTCGTCGCGGATGCCACCAAGCAGCTTGCCGAGACCAACCGGCGCACGGTCGAACTGCGCGCATTGAACGACCAGCTGGACGCCTCCGCCCGCGACGAGGTCAGGGCATCGAAGAAGGTTGCCGAGGAGTCGGCGGAACGTCTGGTGCGGGACGCCGAGACGCGGGCCGCCGCGCTGGCGACCGATGCCGAACTGCGCACGCGCGTGCTTGTGGCCGACGCGGAGGAGCGTCTGTCCCAGATTAGGATTGAGCGTGACGCCGTGGCCGGCTACTTCGAGAGCCTGCGCGGTCTGCTCACACAGGCGGAAAAGGTCGCCGCCAGCGACGACGACGAGCGCTGACACCAGCCGAGGGGATATCAGTGAAGATCCAGAATGCTTTTCGCGTCGGACTGATCGGCACCCTGGGCGTCGGCGTCGGCCTGCTCATCATCACGTCGGTGATCACTCTGCAAACGATCATCACCTACATCGGTGCGGCACTGTTCCTCGCGCTCGGGCTCGACCCGGCCATCTCCTGGCTGGAGAAGAAGAGGTTTCCCCGCTGGGCAGCCATGCTCACGGTGCTTGTTGCCGTGATCGGGGTTCTGACCGGAGTGATCTTCGCCGTCGTGCCGATCATCGTCAACCAGGTCTCTAACCTCTCCAAGGCCATCCCGGACCTGGTCACGTCGATCAACACCTCCACCTTTCTCGCCGATGTACAGAGGCAGTTTCCGGCTCTCCCGCTGTCGAAAATCACAGAGTCGGTCACCGATTTCGTCGGCGGCAACATCACCAACATCACGAGCACGATCATCCAGTCCGGCCTCGCCATCGTCAGCGGACTTTTCGGCGCCCTGATCATCCTGATCCTTACGCTGTACTTCACGGCATCGCTGAACAGCATCAAGCAGGCCGTATACCAGCTGGTACCAGCCTCGAAGCGGGCTCGGTTCGCCGATCTCAGTGAGCAGATCACGACATCCGTCGGCCGATTCGTGATCGGCCAGGGAGCCCTGGCGCTCTGCAACGGCGTGCTCAGCTTCACCTTCCTGTCGATCATCGGCGCGCCGTTCCCGGCGCTGCTCGCGCTGATCGCGTTCCTGTTCTCGCTGATCCCCCTCGTGGGCACGATCTCCGGGTCGATCATCATCGTGCTGACCTGCCTGATCCCCGGAATCGGCAGCTCGACGTTCACAGCGTTGGTCGCCGCGATCTACTACCTGATCTACATGCAGGTAGAGGCCTACCTGCTCAGCCCCAACATCATGAACCGGGCCGTGTCCGTTCCCGGCGCCGTCGTTGTGGTCGCCGCTCTCGCGGGCGGCAGTCTGCTCGGCATCCTCGGCGCGCTGATCGCCATCCCCGTCGCCGCGGCAACCATCATGATCATCAAGCAGGTCGTGATCCCCCGACAGAACAAACTCTAGGCCGATCGGGTACTAGGCCGACGCAGTCCACTCCGTGGGCAGAGGCGCGGCGGCCGGGTTGACCACGGCGACGATCTCGTCGAGTACGCGGCGGGTGGCACTCTCCCCCACCCACAGGTGCTTCCCGCCCTCCACGGCGATGAGCCGGGTGTCCGGCACGCTCGCGAAGCGTTCCCGGGCCTCCTCGGGGCGGAGATAGTCGTCGAACTCGGGGATGACGGCCACCAGCCGCGCGTCCCGGCCGGTCCAGGCGGCCAGCTCGGCGTCAGAGGCCCGGTGCAGTGGCGGAGACAAGAGGATGGCACCCCGGATCGGGTGCTCCAGGCCGTACTTGATTGCAAGCTCCGTGCCGAACGACCAGCCGAGCAGCCAGGGATCGGGCAGCCCGCGCTCGGCGACGAACGCCATCGCGGCGGCAACGTCGAGGCGCTCACCGACGCCGCCGCCGAAGCTGCCGCCACTCGTGCCGCGCGGCGAGGTCGTGCCGCGAGTGTTGAAGCGCAGCACCGCCAGGTCGGCCAAGGCCGGCAGCCGCCCGGCCGCCTTGCGCAGGATGTGCGAGTCCATGAAGCCGCCGTGGGTGGGCAGCGGATGCAGCGTCACCAGCGTCGCCACCGGTGCCCGGCTCACGGGCGTGGCCAGTTCGCCGACCAAGGTCAGGCCGTCCGCGGTGTGCAGCTCGATCTGCTCGCGCACGGCCGGTAGCTCGACGCCGCCGCGAATTTCCACACTCGAAGTCATGGTTTCTCCCCTGGTGCCGCTTGGGCGGTTATTTGATCTTCCAGCAGTGCGAGTGCCAGTGGCGCCTCGCGGCAAGGTCGGATGCCTCACCCATGACGCCGTCGCCGCGCCAGGCGACCACGTGCGCGGTGCCGGGCGCAACCTCGCGGTGGCAACCGGGGCACACGTACGATTTCACGGCTTGCGGCCCCGGTACGGGTTGCACCGTCCAGAGGCCGTCGCGGCGGGTTTCCGTGCGTCGCCAGCCGGCACGCATCCGCTCAAGGCCGTCATCAGCGGCTCCCGGACCGGGCTTGCGGCCACGGGGTCGGTTGCTGCGGGCCATTGAGCCAGTCTACGTGCGAGCCTGGAAGAACAAGGAGCGCTAGTACCAGCCGACGTCGCCGGAGTGCGCCCAGGCGCCGCAGGGGGTGCCGTAGCGGCCCGAGATGTAGCCGAGGCCCCACTGGATCTGGGTCGCGGGGTTGGTCGCCCAGTCGTCGCCGGCGGTGGCCATCTTGGAGCCCGGCAGTGACTGCGGGATTCCGTAGGCACCGCTGGAGCTGTTCTCCGCATTGACGCGCCAGCCGGACTCCTTGTTCCAGAGCGACACGAGACAGTTGAACTGATCGTCGCCCCAGCCGCGGGCGGCCACCGCATCAGCGGCGATCGCCTGCGCCGAACCGGGGTCAGGAACGGCCGCCGATGGAGCCGAACTCGACGCGGACTTGGACGCGACGGGAGCGGCGACGGGAACGGGAACAGGCTTGGGTTTCTCGGTGACGGTGAAACTGTCACGCGTGAAGATGTTCGAGGCTGCCGCAGCGACCTGGATCTCCTGGGCTGCCTCACCGTTGAATCGGTCGCCGGCAACCTGGAAGTAGGGTGACGCCGTCGCGCCGGAATACGGGTCGACGATAGTGACGAGCACGAACGCCGCTGCGGCGGTGAAGGCGAAGAGGGGGACGCGCCCGCGCGAGCGGGACCTTCTCATTCTCACCTTGAAGGGCCTACCGGCGTGTTCGGATGCAATGATGTTCAAATGTCTACCCACGATTTGCCGATCCTATCGGAAATCCGACATAACAGCCAGATAACGGTGCCGATTGACCTCGACACGGCGCGCGGCGCAACTCAACGGACGGCCAGGATCACATCGACGACGCTGTCCAGCACAACGTCGACCTGGGCTTCCCGGTAACCGCCGCGCTGGGGCCGGAACACGGCGCAGCGCACATCTTCCACCGTTATGGGGAGCCCGTCTTCGAAGTACCGGACGAGCTTGTGGGAGAACCGGTCGACATCCGCCCGGCTGTAGCCGACGCTGAGAACGCTCACCCGGTGGAAGCGGTGTCCGTCCTTCCGGCTGAGCCGGTTCACGAGCACCTGAGCGAGGTCATGCACCTCAGCGAGCCACGCCTCGGTGCCCTGCGCCTGCGCCGCACGGTCCCGGTCGCGCGTCGCGAAGGCGTCTTCGAGACGCTCGAGGGCCGCATCCACGTGCGCAGGCGAATATCCGCCCTTGTGCATGCTGAACGCAGTGTGACGGATGTCCTCGGCGGTCAACCCGACGCTGTCGTCGGTGGCGTCATACGCTTTTCGGGCGACAGCGAGGAACTCCTCCACCTGCGGAGCGCTGTAGCCGAGCGTCTTCTTGCCGGTCCGAGGGAAGGTGGAGGTCACCGGAACATTCTGCCTCACTGCCGCGCGCCTGACTAAACCGAGGCCGCTAAGCGAAAATCAGGTAGAGGGCGTACGCGGCTGCGGCCGACGGCAGGATCGAATCCAACCGGTCGAGGAGACCGCCGTGACCAGGCAGCCAGGAGCTCATGTCCTTGATGCCGAGGTCACGCTTGATCAGGGATTCGGCCAGGTCGCCGAAGGTCGCGGTGAACAAGATGACCACACCGAAGACGAGGCCGAACCACCAGGGCTGGTCGAGCATGAACACTGCCAGCAGCACGCCGATCCCGATACAGGCGACGCCGGCGCCAGCGAACCCTTCCCAGGTCTTCTTCGGGCTGATTGAGGGGACCATGCGGTGCTTGCCGAAGCTGAGGCCGGCGGCGTACGCCGCGGTGTCGGCGGAGATGACCAGCAGCAGGAAGGCGAGGGTCCACCACTGCCCGTCGGGCTGGGCGACCAGGAGCACAGAAAAGCTGCCGAGAAAGACGACGTAGGCCTGGATCAGGAAGCCACCACCGATGTCGCCGAGCACCTCCCGGGAGGGAGCGCGGTGGGCGCGCCGGACGAGAAAAGCCAGCCGCCACAGGGCGATCAACCCAATGCCGGCGAGCGTGCCCAGCCACTGGCCCGCCGCGCCGAGGTAGAACGCGGCAGGCACGACACCCACGGATGCCAGGACGACCGGTACGCGCGGCACGTTACGTCTGGCGAGACGGAGAGCCTGAGCGAGCTCGAAGGCCGTGAAGCCCACGAACGCGATCGCGCAGACCATGAACAGGTCTTTGATGAAGATGAGGCTGAACAGCATGAACAAGCCAAGCGCGAGCCCGATCAGGGTTGCCAGGATCAGGTTGCGCCCGGTGCGCGCCTGGATACGTTCCTGAGTCGCATCCAGCTGCGCCCGGGTCGCCAGCATTTGACGTTCGAGATCGGCCTTCTTCGACTGCATCTGGGCCCTGAACTCGGCGCGACTGACACCATGCTCGCGCTTGGCGCGCAGCCCTTCGCGTTCTCCGGAATCGCCTGATTCGTCCGTCATGAGGCTGGATCGTCCTTAGATCTCGAGGAGTTCTGCTTCTTTGCGCTTGAGGGCGTCGTCGATGGCATCCACGTGGGTCTTGGTGATGTGTTCGAGTTCTTTCTCGCCGCGGGCCACGTCGTCGTCTCCCACTTCACTCTTGAGGGCGTCGAGGTCGTCCTTGGCCTTGCGGCGCAGGTTGCGCACCGACACCTTGGCATCTTCGGCCTTGGTGCGCACGATCTTGACGTATTCCTTGCGGCGGTCCGCGGTCAGCTCCGGCAGCGTGGCCCGGATGACGTTGCCGTCGTTTCCGAGGTTGGCGCCCAGGTTCGGAGTGTCGCGAATGGCCTGCTCAATGTCTCGCAGGGCGCCCTTGTCGTACGGCCCGATCAGGAGCGTGCGGGCCTCCTGGTTCTGCAGCGAGGCGAGCTGTTCCAGTGGCGTCGGTGTGCCGTAGTAGTTCACCAGGATCTTGGCGAACATCTGCGGGTTCGCACGACCGGTTCTCACGGTCGCGAAGTCGTCTTTGGCAGCTTCCACGGCCTTATGCATGCGGGCGGTGGCGTCGGACAGAACATCCGTGATCACGATGACTCCTTCTTCGATGGCGTTGTCAAGCTTAGTTGGAGACAAGGGTTCCCAGATCGGCGCCGAGAATGGCAGCCGTCACGTTGCCGTGCGGGGCCATGCCGAACACCTGCATGGGCATTCCGTTGTCCATGCAGAGGCTGAAGGCCGTCGAGTCGACGACCTTGAGGCCGCGCTGCAGGGCCTCCTGGTAGGTGATGTGGTCGATCTTGTGCGCGTCCGGGTTGGTGCGCGGGTCGTCGGAGTAAATCCCGTCGACGCCGTTCTTGGCGACGAGCACGATGTCCGCATCGATTTCCAGGGCACGCTGGGCCGCAACCGTATCGGTGGAGAAATAGGGCAGCCCGGCGCCCGCGCCGAAGATGACCACGCGGCCCTTTTCGAGGTGGCGTTCCGCGCGACGAGGGATGTACGGCTCGGCGACCTGGGTCATCGCGATCGCGGACTGCACCCGTGTCTCGGATCCGGCCTGCTCAAGGAAGTCCTGGAGGGCAAGGGCGTTCATCACGGTGCCGAGCATGCCCATGTAGTCGGCACGGCCGCGGTCCATTCCACGCTGGGACAATTCGGCGCCGCGGAAGAAGTTGCCGCCGCCGACGACGATGGCGATTTCCACCGTCTTGGCCGCCTCGGCGATCTCGCGGGCGAGGGCGCTGATGACGTCGGGATTGACGCCCAGGCTGCCTGCCCCGAAGGCTTCGCCGGAAAGTTTGAGGAGGACCCTGCGCTTCTTGACCGTGTCTGACATTCTGTGCGCTTCTTCCCTCGTGATGCTCTGTGCCGTGCCGTGCTGTGCCGTGCAGTGTTGCGTTGGGTTGTGTTGTGTTGTGTTGGGTTGTGTTGCGCCGTGCCGTGCCGTGTTCCGGCGGTGTTCTAAAACTACTGGGTGGGCTGGTGGGTGCCCACACACAGAAGGAGACCGGATTGCGACTGCAACCCGATCTCCTTCACTACGATCAAACGACCGGTTACGCGCCGACCTTGAATCGGGCGAAGCCCGAGACGGTCAGTCCGGCGTCAGCCAGGACCTTGCTGACGGACAGCTTGTTGTCCTTGGCATAATCCTGTTCGAGGAGTGCAACCTGCTTGAAGTACGCGGTGACGCGACCCTCGACAATCTTGGGCAGTGCAGCCTCCGGCTTGCCCTCGTTCTTCGAGATCTCGGTGACGATCCGGCGTTCGGCCTCAACGAGGTCGGAGGGAACGTCTTCGCGAGCGAGGTACTCGGGGTTCGCGAAGGAGATGTGCTGAGCCACGCTGCGCGCGGTCTCCGCGTCACCTGCGGAGTAACCCAGAACAACGCCGACCTGCGGGGGCAGGTCCTTGCTGGTCTTGTGCAGGTAGATCGCGAACTTCTTACCCGCGACGGATGCGACGCGGCGAAGTTCGAACTTCTCGCCAATGATCGCGGCCTCGCCGTCGATGAGCTGGCCGACGGTCTGACCGTCGACCGGAGCGGCCAGGCCTTCCTCGACCGTGGTGGCCGCGGCAGCGGCGACCGCGTCCAAGACCTTCTCGGCTAGTGCAACGAACTTATCGCCCTTGGCGACGAAGTCGGTCTCGCAGGCGAGTTCGATCAGGGTGGCGGTGTTGCCGATTTCCTTGGCAGCGACGAGTCCCTCGGAGGTGGAACGATCGGCGCGTTTGGCGTTACCCTTCGCACCCTTCATTCGAAGGATTTCGACGGCCTTTTCCATGTCGCCTTCGGCTTCAACGAGGGCGTTCTTGGTGTCGACCATGCCGGTACCGAGGCGCTCGCGCAGCGCTTTGACGTCTGCGAGGCTGATGCTTGCCATGCTTGGTCCTTACTTGGTTTCTTCGGCGGGAGCGTCGGCTGCAACAACGGCTGCGGCTTCGGCTTCTGCGGCTGGGGCTGCGGCGGCTTCCTCGTCGGCAACCGGCGCGGCCACGACGGCCTCTGCGGTCTCGTCGGAGACGGCGACGGCTTCGTCAGCTGCCGGGGCGTTCTCGGCAGGAGCGGCCAGGAGTTCGGCTTCCCAAGCGGCGAGAGGCTCGATTTCAGCCTCCGGCTTGGCGTGGCGCTGGATGAGGCCCTCGGCCGCAGCGTCCGCGATGATGCGGGTCAGCAGGCCGACGGAACGAATGGCGTCGTCGTTGCCCGGGATCGGGTACTGGACGTCGTCCGGGTCGCAGTTGGTGTCGAGGATCGCGATGACGGGGATGCCGAGCTTGCGGGCTTCGTCAATGGCGAGGTGCTCCTTGTTGGTGTCCACAACCCACAGCGCCGACGGCGTCTTCGTGAGGTTGCGGATGCCGCCGAGGCTCTTGTGCAGCTTGACGAGCTCGCGCTTCTTGATGAGCATTTCCTTCTTCGTGAAACCGCTCTTGGCGGTGTCCTCGAAGTCGAGCTCTTCAAGCTCTTTCATGCGGGCCAGACGCTTGGAAACGGTCTGGAAGTTGGTGAGGAGGCCGCCGAGCCAGCGCTGGTTGACGTAGGGCTGGCCCACGCGGATGGCCTGTTCGGCGATCGATTCCTGCGCCTGCTTCTTCGTTCCGACGAAGAGGATGGTGCCGCCGTGGGCAACCGTCTCCTTGACGAAGTCGTAAGCCTTGTCGACAAACCCGAGCGACTGCTGCAGGTCGATGATGTAGATGCCGGAGCGCTCCGTGAAGATGAAGCGCTTCATCTTCGGGTTCCAACGGCGGGTCTGGTGCCCGAAGTGCACGCCGCTGTCGAGCAGCTGGCGGATGGTTACGACGGCCATGAGCCGTTCTCCTTGTCCGGCGCGCGCTGCGATGCAGACGAACGCCAATCGGTTTGTGTCGTGATCGGATGATCACCACTCCTGGTGCCCGGCACAGAACCGCCTCGCATCTGAAAGAAACGAGGACCGAGTGGGTCTGGAGGCCGAATGGGCACGCGTAGTCAGCACGCAAGCGCTGCTCCTCAAAGGTTAGCACCCACGGGGGTGCCCCGTGCGCGCGCCGGCACGTGCGGGCGTCCCTCCCCAGGCGGGGTGGTACGGGATCCGGTCACGGATACCGCCCTCGCCGGTTTGGGGCGGGACGGAGGCCGCACGGTGGTGGCATGAATGCCTTCCGTCTGCTCATCGCGGCCGCGCTGCTGCCGCTGTCCTGCCTGTCCATGGTGCGGAGCGACGCGGCGGGTGTGACATTACCCGGGGCGGCGTCGGTCACGGAGACGGCCGCGGAGACGGCCGCGGAGACGGCCACCTCCGGCACCTGGCACTGGCCGCTGGCTCCGCCGCATCCGTTGCTCCGGGGTTTCCTGGCGCCGGCCACCCAGTATGCGCCGGGCCATCGAGGTCTGGACCTGTCTGCCGAGGCCGGCCGGGAGGTGGTTGCACCGGCCGAGGGTATCGTCTCGTTCGCCGGGGTCGTGGTCGACCGCCCCGTACTCTCGATCGAACATGCCGACGGCCTGGTATCCAGCATCGAGCCGGTGTCGGCCAGTGTCGCGGTCGGTGACCGGGTCGCGGCAGGGCAGCCCGTCGGCCAGGTTGCCGACGGCGGGCACTGCGCTGGGCAGTGCCTGCATCTTGGCGCCCGGTTGAACGGTGGCTATGTGTCACCACTGCTGTATCTGGTCGGAGTTCCTCGCGCGGTGCTGCTGCCGGCACTGCTCCTGAGAGGAGACAGCTGAGGGGCCGGCAGCCGCGAGGTAGTCGCGGAGCAGTCCCGGAACCCGTCGCCGGGGAGTCAGGCGCGCGGGTGCGCGGTGCGGTAGCTCTGTTTGAGGCGTTCGGCCGAGACATGAGTGTAGATCTGGGTGGTGCCGAGGCTGGAGTGGCCGAGCAGCTCCTGCACGGCCCGGAGGTCGGCTCCGCCGTCGAGCAGGTGGGTGGCCGCCGTGTGGCGGAGGGCGTGCGGGCCGGCCGGCCCGTTGCCGGGCACATCGGCGAGCAGAGTGGCGACCAGCCGGTAGACCGCCCGCACGCCGAGGCGCTGGCGGCGCGCACCAAGGAACAGCGCGCTCACCGGCGTCGCGGCGTTCTCGGCAGCGGTTTTCGCTGCGTGCGCGCGGTTCTCGGCAGCGGGCCCCACGGTCCCGGCGGGGGCTGCGGTCTCGGCGGGCGCTGCGGTCTCAACGAGCCGGGGGCGGCCCCGTTCGAGATAGGCGAGGATCGCGTGCTGGGCCGGCACGCCGAAGGGAACGACGCGTTCCTTGGAACCCTTGCCGGTGACCCGCACGGTGAGTCGGTGCAGATCGACGTCGGTGACGTCGAGGCCAACGAGCTCCGAGACCCGCAACCCCGACGCATAGAGCAGTTCCACTATCGCGAGGTCGCGCAGCGCCGCCGGGTCGGGACCGGCAGCACGAAGTTCCAGGTGGGTGAGTAGCTCCTGCATTTGGGTGTGGTTGATCACTCGGGGCAGTGGTCTGCCGGGTTTCGGCGAGCGCAGCCGCACGGCGGGGTCGGTTGCGCTGCCGCCGGTGCGTGCCAGCCAGGCCGTGAAGCTGCGGGCGGAGGCCGACCGCCGGGCAATGGTCGCCCGCGCCAGCCCCGACTGGGTTCCGACCCACAGCCAATCGCGGAGCAGATCGAGGCTCAGCGCCGCCGGGTCGATGACGCTGCGAGTTTCGGCGAAGGCGATCAGTCCCGCAAGGTCGGTGCGGTAGGCGCGCACGGTGTGCACGGAGAAGCCGCGCTCAACGGCCAGGTAGACCACGAAGTCGTCGACAGACGCATCGAGGAGGTGCACCGGCGCGGGAACCGGCGGTGGTATGCGAACGGACTCAGGCATAGTCACCTCGGTCAGACCTGCCGCGAAAAGGCCTCGGTGCGCTCGTCGGGCGTGAGCGCCTCCATCCGGTCGAGGAAGGCCGCGTCGAAGCCGGTCGCTGCCGGAAACTCGCCGAGAGCCACATGCGAGTGCACGATCTGGTCGTCGTAGACATGCACGAGGTTGATCGATTGCCCACCCTGCAGACCGCTGAGCGCCCCCTGCGGCGCGGTCGGATCGATCGTATAGCAGGTCGCTGCGGCGACCGACACCGGGATACCCGCGAAGAGTCCGGTCGTCGCGTAGTGCAGGTGTCCGCCCAGGATCGCCCGGATATCGCTGCCGGCCACCACCTCGGCCAGTCGGGGCTGCCCCCGCAGCTCGAGGATGGACATCAGCGGCAACATCGTAGGCACGGGCGGATGATGAAGCGCCAGCAGGGAGCCGTGCGGAGCAGGCTCGCTGAGCACCTCGGCCAGCCACGCCAACTGCGCGCCGGACAGGTCGCCGTGGTGATAGCCCGGAACACTTGTGTCCAGTGCGATGATGCGCACTCCCCCGATATCGAATACCCGGTCGATCGGCGCCGAGGATCCTTTTTCCCGGAGCAGCTCGGTGCGGAAGGCCTCGCGCTTGTCGTGGTTCCCCATCACCCAGATGACGGGGGCGCCCATCCGTTCGGCCGCGGCCTCGACAATGTCACGCACCCGGCGGTACGCAGCGGCTTCACCGCGGTCGGCGATGTCACCGGTGAAGAGCAGCGCGTCGGGCCGGAGACCGGACCGCTCCAACTGTGCCATCGCCTGGTACACGGTGGTGTCGGTGTCGACCGCGCCGTAGAGCGCTCGACCTCCGCCGAGGAAGTGGGTGTCGCTGATATGCGCGATGAGGTGGGTGGCTGGAGGGTACTGGCCCAGTTGCACGGCTGACATGACTCACCTTTCGTGGGTGCCGCCCAGACTACGGCCTGCCCCCGACGTCGGCCTGTCGTCGCGCAAATTCACCCTTCGATGGGATTCGCGCGAACCCACTATTGGGGGGGCCCGCAGCCCCGTCCTGTGGGCTCATCCGGCCTAACGGCGCACACGAGACCGCCCTAGCTTTCCGCACGTGTCCTCACAGATGAGGACTGTCGAGACCCGAAATCGATAGAAGGGCATCACATGACCAAGAAGACCATACCCGAGGCAACCGCCGGCACCGCCAAGCAGCTGCGGGTGAGGAGCATCGCGCTCGTCGCGGCCGCGATGCTCCTGGTCGGCGGAGGCGGAGCGTACGCCTACTGGTCGACGACCGGCTCCGGCACCGGTGCGGCGGCCAACGCCAAGTCCAACGGCTCGCTGGTGCTGAGCGCCCACCTGGCCGACGGTCTGACCCCGGGCGCCTCCGTGCCGGTGACGTACTCCGCAAAAAATGCGGGCACGTCCAGCCTCAAGGTCGCAACCATCTCCCAGACCGGCAGCACCGACGCCCCGGGGTGTGTCTTCGCCGACAACTTCACGATCGCCCCGTCCGTCGTCTCCGACACGCGCGTGATGGGCACACCCAGGAGCCAGACCGCCGTCGATGTGACCATCACGGGAGCCTCGACGCTCATGTTCCTTGACACCGCTGACGACCAGGACGCCTGCAAGGGCGCCACCGTCACGCTGACGCTCAAGTCCAACTAGCACGATCACAGGTGGGCAGGCTCTCTCCGAGCCTGCCCACCTGTGCGATTTTCATTTTGGTACATCTGAGTCCTTGAACATTCATGCTTGCTCGACAGCTGTGAGAGGTTGACGTGACTTCCCTCCGTCCCCACCGTTCCGCATCCGGAAACACCCGCCTCTTATTCTTCGGCCTCACCGCCGCCGTGACCCTTGCCGTGTTGGTCGTGTCCGTAACCGGTGGCGCCTCCGCGTATTACACCGCCCCCGGGTTCGGCTCCGGCTCGGCAGCCCTCGGCACGCTGCTTCCGCCCACCGACGTGCTCGTTCCCGCGACGAGCGCCGGCACCGTGAGCCTGCGCTGGACGGCATCCGTCGGCACGCCCGCGCCGACCGGCTACTACGCCACCCGCACCAAGACCGGCACCGGCACGCCGACCCCGGCCTGCGGCACCAGCCCGACCATCATCGTGGCCACCGCGTTTTGCGACGACCTGCTCGTTCTGACTGGCGACTATACCTACACGGTCACCGCCGTCTACAACGGGTGGACCGCGGCGAGCGCCCCCAGTGACAGCGTGACGATTTCGAATCCGACGAAAGTCGCGTTCCAGGCCCAACCGTCCGACGCGACCAGCGGCGCCGTCTTCACTGCCCAGCCCAGCGTCGCGATCCAGAATGCCGCCGGAGAGACCGTGCCCACCAGTACCAGCCCGGTCACACTGGCAATCACCGGGTCGCCCGCGGACGCCAGGCTCACGTGCCCAACCAACCCGCTGGCGGCAGCATCCGGTGTCGCGGTCTTCAACGGTTGCGCCATCGACAGGGCCGGCACCTATACGCTCACCGCGGCCTCCGGTGCCCTGACCGCCGCCACGAGCACCGCCCTGACCGTTTCCGTGGGCTCCGCGAAGAAACTGTCCTTCACCCAACCTGCCGTTGACTTCTCCATCACCGGCAGCACCGCAACAATCAGCCTCGGCCTCACCTCACCCGCCGGGGCCAGCCTGACCTGCGCCGCGAACGCCCGGACTGCCGTCTCAGGCATCGCCGCCTTCGCCGGCTGCCAGATCGACAAGGCCGGCAGCTACACGCTCACCGCCAGCTCGGCCGGGCTCGCCGACGCCACGAGCAACGGCATCAACGTCACCGCCGGGCCCCCTGAGAGACTCGCCTTCACCGCATAGCCCGCCAACAGCAGTAGCGGCGGAACCCCGTTCTCAACCCAATCTGTCATTGCCGTGCAGGATGCGTTCGGAAACGCCGTCACCACCAGCACTGCCCCCATCAGCCTCAGCTTCACGACCCAGGCAGGCGCCGCGCTGTCCTGCACCTCAGGCAACCCGCTCGCGGCCGCGTCCGGTGTCGCGGCCTTCACCGGTTGCCGGATCGACAAACCCGGCAGCTACACACTCACGGCGGCCCCAGGGACCTGGACGGCCGAGTCCAGCAGCCTCACCATATCGGTCGGCTCCGTAGCGAAACTAGCCATCGCCTTCCCGACCAGCACTGCCATCAGTCAGAGTGCCTTCTCCACCCAACCGGTTGTCACGGTGCAGGATGCCGGTGGCAACACCGTCACGAACAGCACCGCAGCCGTGACATTGAGCCTCACCAACGCACCCGTCGGGGCCACCCTGTCCGCGTGTGCTTCCGCCAGCACCGCCGGCGTCACGACCTTCACCGGTTGTCGAATCGACAAGGCCGGCGCCTACACACTGACGGCCGTCGTGGCAGGCCCCATCACGGCCACGAGCAACACCATCACGATCTCGGCCGGGGCCGCGTCAAAACTCGCTTTCACCGGAACATTCCCTCAGAAGAGCCCTAAGAGGAACGACTTCTTCGTGCCTCAGCCGGAAATCACGATCCAGGATGCCTTCGGCAACACAGCGAACGCCGCTGTAAGCGTCACGCTCTCTGCGAGTCCACCGTCCAACAGATCCGGCACGCTGTCGTGCGCGGCGACAACCAGGACTTCTCTCAACGGTGTTGCTACGTTCAGTGGCTGCCAAGTCAGTTACCAAGGCAATCAAGCGGGCCTGTACACGTTCACGGCGGAAGCTTCGGGGCTTGTGAGCGCCTCCGTCATCGTCACGATCGTCCAGTGATCAGGAGTCTTCCAGTGATCATGGATGACAACAACGGGGCCACGGTCGACGTGCTCGTACGCCGAAAGGACGGGGACGACCAGGGGGGTGGTCGGGTGAACGGCGAACCGTTACCGGCCGCGCACCCAGCCGGTCTCCTTCTCCCGAACCACCCCCTCCAGGTCGAGGGCGCCGAGGGACCCCTGCACCGTTGACATCGACAGTCCGGCCCGACGGGCGATGTCGGTCACGCTGCGCGCCGCCCGCGTGCTCAGAGCGTCGAACACGCGCACCTGCTCGCTCGTGCGGCCGCCGAACCCGGCCGTGTCTCCATCGGCGGGCGGCAGGTCGAGGGTGAGGCCCAGCATCCGTTCGCCCACCAGTTCGGCCATCTCCGCGGCTGTGCTGACGCAAACGGCGTCATACTCGCGGATCAGCCGATGGCAGCCGGCCGACGTCGGCGAGGTCACCGGGCCCGGAACGGCCCCGAGCGGCCGGCCGAGAGCGGCGGCATGCCCGGCAGTGTTGAGCGAACCCGAGCGCCAGCCGGCCTCGAGCACGACCGTGGCCGCGCTGGCAGCGGCGATCAACCGGTTGCGTTGCAGGAACCTCCATTTGGTGGGCGCGGCCCCGCAGGGCAGTTCGGAAATGATCGCCCCCATCGTGGCGATGCGGCTCAGCAGGGCGTCGTGGCCGCTCGGATAGTAGCGGTCCACTCCCCCGGCGAGGAACGCGACGGTCAGCCCCGAGCTGGCCAGTGCCGCCCGGTGCGCCATGCCGTCAATGCCGTACGCCGCCCCGGAGACGATGAGGAAGCCGCGGTCGACGAGCCCGGCGGAGGCCTCCATCGTCACATGCTCGCCGTAGCCGGTGGCCGCGCGGGCACCCACCAGGGCGATCGAGTTGGACAGCGCGGTCAGAGCGGTCGGGATGCCCCGCCACCAGAGTGCGATCGGCGCGTGGACTGCCAGGTCGTCGACGCCTCTCGGCCAATGTGCATCAGTGGGCACTAGGAGCCCGGCGGACGCGCGCGCCGCCTGCTGCAGGGAACGGATCACCTCGGCCGAGGATAACCGCGGCCGCCAGCGTTGCAGGGCCTGCTCCAGTAGGGCCTGCAGGTCGTCGGTCAGTGGCAACCCCGTTGCGGCCAGCGCGCCCGCGAGCCGGGCCCCGGTCCACAGGTCGAGGACGGCACTGAGTGCCGGCCCGGCCCCCAGCCCCTGCACGAGCAGTCCGGCGGCGCCGTCGCCCGGCTCCGAGATGCCGGTCCACGCGGCGCGCGCGAACACATCGGCGGCGGCCGCGGCATCCGTCGGGCCAGACCCGGCGGATGCCCGCACGCCCCCGGTCAGCGCAACCACCGTGGATTCCTCCAGCCCAAACAGCATCATGACGTCATTCCCTTCCGCAGGTACAAGGCCTGCCCTACCTGTTCAATGCCGGGCCGGGACACGCCCTCGAGGTCGGCGATGGACCAGGCCACCCGCAGTACTCGGTCATATCCGCGCATGGTGATGCCTCCGCGTTCAAGCGCCCGGTCAAGGATGGCCGTGGCCGCTCTGCCCAGCCGGGCCTGGGGGCCGCGCAGCCAGGGGCCGGGCACATCGGAGTTCAGCGTCCACGGCGTGCCGGCGAGGCGCTGGGCCGCGGCGGCTCGGGCCTCGATCACCCGTCCGCGGGCGACGGCGCTCGCCAGTCGGGGCGTCTCGGTGGCCAGCCGCAGCTGGGCGGCAGTGATGCGCTGCACCCGCAGCTGAATGTCGATACGGTCCAGCAGCGGTCCCGAAATGCGCGCCAAGTACCGTCGCCGGGAGCTCGGCGGGCAGGTGCAGTCCAGGTCAGGGGCGCCGTACTGCCCGCAGGGGCACGGGTTGGCCGCCATCACCAGCTGGAAGCGGGCCGGGAAGTGAGCGACCGCGTTGGCGCGGTGAATGCTGATCACCCCGGATTCCAGCGGCTGCCGGAGCGCGTCGAGCACCGCCGAGGCGAATTCGGGAGCCTCATCGAGGAAGAGCACCCCGTGCGAGGCGCGCGCCGCCGCGCCAGGCCGGACCTGCCCGCTGCCTCCGCCGACCATGGCCGCCGCCGTCGCCGTGTGGTGCGGGGCCTCAAGCGGCGGGCGGGTGATCAGGGCGCGCCCGACGGCGCGGCCGCTGAGCGACCGCATGGAGCTGACCTCGAGGGAGGCCTCAGCGTCGAGGTCGGGCAGCAGTCCGGGCAGCCGGGCCGCCAGCATGGTCTTGCCGGCGCCGGGCGGCCCCACCATGAAGACGTGGTGACCGCCGGCCGCCGCGATCTGCAACGCCAGGATCGCATCGTCATTGCCGATGATGTCGACCAGGTCGGGTTCGGCCGTCTCCGCCGCGGCGTCGCCGGGAACGAGGATGGGGTCAACCGGGATCGGTTCGAGTTCGGCGCCATGCCAGATGGCGGCGTCCCGCAGGGAGGCGACACCGATCACCCGCACGCCCGGCACGAGGGACGCCTCATCGACGTTGCCGGCGGGCACCATCACCGTGCCGTGGCCAAGCCGGGAGGCCGCGATCACCGCCGGGAGCATGCCCGGCGTCGGCCGCAGCCGTCCGTCGAGGGCCAGCTCGCCGATGTGCACCACCCGGCCCACCGACGCGGCCGAGACCACCTGGTCGGCCCCGAGGCAGGCCAGCGCGATGGCCAGGTCGAAGCCCGACCCGTGCTTCGGCAACGACGCCGGGGAGAGGTTGATGGTGAGCTTGTTACGGGTGAGCGGACAGCCCGAGTTCTTCGCCGCAGCCCGCACCCGCTCGGTGGCCTCCGACAGGGCCGCATCGGGCAGCCCGATCAGGATGATACCCGGCAGCTGCCCGGAGATGTCGGCCTCCACCTCGACCAGTGCCCCGGTCATCCCGGCCAGGGCCACCGCATGCGTGCGGGCGAGCCCCATCAGAACACGCCCGTCAGGTGCTCGATCACGGGCTCGGTGCCGGGACGGATGATCACGGCGATGGCGTCGACACGGATGCGGGCGGGCCGGGCATCCGCCTGTTCGCACCACGCCGCCGCGAGGCGACGCAGCCGGGCGAGCTTGGCGACAGTGATGGCCTCGAACGGATGCCCGAAGCGGGTTCCCGAACGCGTCTTCACCTCGACGAAGACGACCTCTCCCCCGAGCTCGGCGACCAGGTCGATCTCACCCTGCCCGCAGCGCCAGTTGCGCTCCACGACCCGGTAGCCGGCGGCGGCGAGGAAGAGGGCGGCGCACTCCTCGCCCTGCCTGCCCAGTTCGTCTTTGCGTGCCACGAGCACCTCCGCCCCCAGCGTGCCGGGTAGGCGCTCCCGGCACTCGCGGGGTCGAGAAGCTGTGCGGTCGGCGGCGCGGCCGCGTCTGGGGAGGACCACCCCCGGCCCGGCCTTCAGCACCACCGTCCCGAACGAATTCGACGCCGGCACGGCGGTCCGTCTGTGCTGACCAGCGTCCACGCGGTGCAATCAGCTCTGCCGTAGCGGGAGCGATACAACCAATCGATCAGGACTCCCTCAGCTACAGCCCCAGCGCGGCGAGCTACAGCCCCAGCGCGGCGAGCGCCGCGTCCATCCGCTCGGCGAGGGCTGCGTAGCCGGCGTCATTGGGGTGCAGGCCGTCGTCGGCCATCCACTCGGGGTGCCCGTCGAGCCAGTAGGAGGCGCCGGAGATGTAGTCTGCGTCGGCGCCGAGCGCGGCCGCCTGAACCCAGCCGATGATCTGCTCCACGGAGTCCGGGCGCTCCTCGGTGTACCAAAACGGCTCCACGACGATGAGGCGCGCCTCTGGCAGGGCCGCCCGGATCGTCTCGAAGTCGCGGGTGATCGCCGCCTCGATCTCGTCGGCGCGGGACGGCATCGAGAAGTTGTCGTTGAGCCCCATGGTGCTGATCACGATGTCCGGCCTGGCAGCGATGACCTGGTCGATCAGATCATCCCCCCGCCGCTGGTTCACGAAGCCGAGGCCGTTGCGGCTCGGGTTGACCTCGGTCCAGTCGCGCTCGGCCGAGACGATGGTCGACCAACGTTTGTCCGCAGCCGAGCCGCCGGTGCCGCGCGTGTAGGAGTCGCCGTAGAAGGCGACCACGGTCTCGCCGGGGCCGCGGGCCGCGGGACCCGGGTCGGCCTCGCCCAGGCCGCGGCCCAGGACGCCGCTCTGGGCGAGCATTGCCAGGGCCACCGCCCCCGCGAGCAGCACGGCGGCGGCGATCCACACGGTGATCCAGAAGGCAGGGCGTCGTCGAGGGGTCATGACACTGATTCGGAGCCGGGCACCGGCAGGGTTGGCGGAACACGCCGGCCCGGCATGCTCAGCGCACCAACCGGGGCACCGAGGCGCCGGATGCCGCGTGTCCGGCGGCCGCGAACGCGGCATCCGTCTCGCGCAACACCCGCAGCACGTTGGCGCCGGCAAGAGCCGCGAGGTCGGCGGCCGACCAGTCGCGCCGGGCCAACTCGGACAGCAGCGCCGGGTAACCGTCGACGCCTTCGAGGCCGGCAGGGAACTCGTCGGTGCCGTCGAAGTCGCCTCCGAGGCCGATGTGGGCCATTCCGGCGACGCGGCGGGCGTGTTCGACGTGGTCGGCGACATCCGTCAGCGTCACGACCGGCGCCGGCCCGGCCCGGTCGCCCTCGAACCAGACCGAGTAGTCCTCGGACAGGAATTGGGGCACGAAGGTGAGCATGAGCACCCCGCCGTTGGCGGCCAGTCGGCACAGCACGTCGTCGGGCACATTGCGGGGGTGGTCACTGAGGGCCCGGCAGGAGCTGTGACTGAAGATGACGGGCGAGTCGGACGCGTCCAACGCCGCGTGCGCCGTGGCCGGGGAGACGTGCGAGAGGTCGACCAGCATGCCCAGCCGGTTGAGTTCGTGCACGTAGTCGACGCCGCGGGGTGTGAGGCCACCGTGCTCGGGTTCATCGGTGCCCGAGTCGGCCCAGGTCGTGTTGTGCACGTGGGTGAGGGTGAGGTAGCGCACGCCCAGCCGGGCGAACATGCGCAGCGCGGCTGGGGAGTCGTTGAGGCTGTGTCCGCCCTCGGCGCCGAGCAGGGAGGCGATGCGCCCGATCGCTCGGGCGGCCTCCACGTCGGCGGCACTGCGCGCGATGCCGAAGTCGTCGGGGTAGCGCGCGGCGAGGCGGTAGACCCAGTCGATCTGCTCAAGCGTGCCCTGCACGGCGTCGGCGCCTGTAAGGTCGTCGCTGACGTAGACCGACCAGAACTGCGCTCCGACCTGCCCTGCCCGCAGCCTGGCGATGTCGGTGTCGGTGGACAGACCGCCCCCGAGACCCTCCACGGAGTAGTCGCGGCTCTGCCGGCACTCCCACGCCCAGTCGTTGTGGCCGTCGATCAGCGGGGCCAGGGCCAGCGCCTGCTCCACGACGACGGATGCCGCGGCGGGCGCGGACGGAACCGGTGTGCTCATGCCCCCACGCTAGTGCCGGCCGGCACGGGCGGGGAGCGGAAGCCACCTACAGTTGAACGGGAACTGGTGAACCGGCTTAGTCGAGGCTCGGCATGCCCCCGACGGCCTGAATCAGACTTGGACCAGTTAGGACCCCCTCTCATGATGGGTGCACACCATGCCATGACCGGCGCCGCCGCCTGGATCGCCGTCACGGCGACCGCCGGGCACGGCCTCGGGCTCTTTCCTGTGACGCCCGTCGGCACGATCGCCGGCTCGCTGCTCTGCGCCGGGGCGGCCCTCCTCGCCGACGCCGACCACAACTCGGCCACCATCTCGCAATCCGTCCCCGTGCTCGGCCGGCTCGTCACCACGGGGATCTCCCGGGCCTCCGGCGGCCACCGGCACGGCCTGCACAGCCTGCTCGGCCTGTTCTCGGCGTGGCTGCTCGCCACCGTGATCGGTCTGGTGCTCTGGGAGCCCGTCTGGGCCACGGAACCGGTGCGCGTCGGCCCGGCCCTGATGAGCGCCGCGGCGATCGCGTTTGCGGCCAAGGTGCTCGGCCTCTCGAAGCAGTCGTGGGGGCTGGCCTGGGCAATCGGCTTCGCCGTGGCGGCTTTCATCGCCGTTTTCGCCCCGGAGCAGCACTCGTGGTTCGTGATCTGCTTCACACTGGGCTACGGCGTGCACCTTCTGGGCGACCTGCTCACCACCGGCGGGCTGCCCCTGTTCTGGCCGTGGATCCCGAAACCGCCCAGATGGTGGTGCCGGGTGCCGGTGCTCGAGAATCTGTGGTCATCGGGCGGCTACCTGTCCGTGCCGGTGCTGGGCAACGCCGGCTCCCTGCGGGAGTGGCTGCTGCTGATCCCGGTCACCGCCTATGCGGGCTACGGCGTGCTGTTCGCGCTGCTGGAGACCTGGGGCGTCAACCTGGAGGCCGCGCTGGTGGACATTGCCGGGGCGCTGCCCCTGTAGCGGGGCAGAAGACGCCGGGACATCCGTCGGTCGCCCCTGTTCACCTCGTAGGCTGGAGGCATGGGACTGCGTAATCGGCTGACGGATCTGCAGATGAAGACGATGAGCGTGCTGCACCGCGCGGTGCTGACGGCCTCCGGCGGGCGCCTGCTCGCCTCGTTCGGGTCGATGCCGGCGGTCGAGCTGCACACCATCGGCCGCTCCAGCGGCAAGCGTCGCACGACGATGCTCACCGCCCCCGTGCACGGGCACCAACGCTTCGTGCTGATCGCCTCGAAGGGCGGCGACGACCGCCACCCGCAGTGGTATCTCAACCTGGTCGCGAACCCCGACGTCGAGCTGACCGTGCGCGGCACCACCCTGAAGCTGCGGGCGCGAACCGCGTCCCCCGCGGAAAAAGCCGAGCTGTGGCCGCAGATCGTGGCGGCCTATCGGGGCTACGACGGCTACCAGCAGAAAACCGGCCGTGATATCCCGGTCGTGATCTGCGAGCCCCGGCCGCGCTGACCCGAACCCGGGCCAACGCCGCTCGGTGACTCAGACCAGGGCGACCGGCTCGATCAACACCTTCGGGAACACCGGCGGATGCACGCCCGCCATCTCCTCGAGCACCCGGATGACCTGGCAGCTGTACCCGTATTCGTTGTCGTACCAGACGTACAGCACGGCCTTCGTGTCGGTGCAGATGGTGGCCAGGCCGTCGACGATGCCGGCCCGGCGGGAGCCGAGGAAGTCGCTGGAGACCACCTCGGGCGAGTCGATGTAGTCGATCTGCTTGTGCAACTCGGAGTGCAGCGACATGGTGCGCAGGTAGGTGTTGAGCTCGTCCTTGGTGGTGCCCTGCGTGAGGGTGAGGTTGAGGATCGCCATCGACACGTCGGGCGTGGGCACCCGGATGGCGTTGCCGGTGAGCTTGCCGGCCAGCTCGGGCAGCGCCTTGGCGACGGCCTTCGCGGCCCCTGTCTCGGTGATCACCATGTTCAGGGCGGCGCTGCGCCCGCGGCGGTCGCCCGAATGGAAGTTGTCGATCAGGTTCTGGTCGTTGGTGAACGAGTGCACCGTCTCCACATGGCCTTCCCGGATACCGAAGCGGTCGTTCACGGCCTTGAGCACGGGCGTGATCGCGTTGGTGGTGCAGGATGCCGCCGTGATGATGGTGTCGTCCGCGGTGATGGCGTCGTGGTTGATGCCGTGCACGATGTTCTTCAGCGCGCCCTTGCCCGGAGCCGTGAGCAGCACCCGGGCGACACCCGGGCAGGCCAGGTGCTGGCGGAGTCCGTCGGCGTCGCGCCAGCGTCCCGTGTTGTCGACCACGACAGCGTTCTGGATGCCGTATCGGGTGTAGTCGACGGTGGCCGGGTCGCTCGAGTAGATGACCTGAATCAGCGTGCCGTTGGCGAGGATCGTGTTGCCCACCGGGTCGACGGTGATGGTGCCCTCGAATGGTCCGTGCACCGAGTCGCGGCGCAGCAGGCTCGCCCGCTTGACGATGTCGTTGTCCGACCCGCGGCGCACCACGATGGCCCGCAGGCGCAAACCCTGTCCCCCGCCGGCGTGGTCGATCAGGATGCGCGCGAGGAGACGTCCGATCCGGCCGAAGCCGTACAGCACGACATCCGTGCCCGCGGTGACGAAGTCACCCTGCCGGTCGACGACATCCGCCAGCTCGGCCCGGAGGAATTCCTCCCGGCCGCGCCCGGCACCCTCGAGTTTGTAGGTCATGGCCAGCCGGCCGAGGTCGATCGACGCGGTCCCGAGCCGGAGGGTGCTGAGGGTCTGCAGCAGCGGCAGGGTCTCCTCCAGGGGCAGTTCCACATCGTCGATGTGGCGCGCGAAGCGGTGCGCCTTGAGCAGTCCGATCACCGACTGGTTGACCAGTCCCCGGCCGTGCACGCTCGTGACGACGTGATTTTCCCGATACAGACGGCCGATCAAGGGGATCATCTCTTCAGCGAGTGCCTCCCGGTTGATCCACGAGGCCAGAGCGCGATCAGATTCCTGAAGCAAAAGACATACCCTTCGTTCTCGACCGCATCGTTGCGCCGAGTGTGCAGACCCCCAGGCCTGAGTCTTCGTTGTGCTACTCGTCGAGCGCGAGTTCCTTCGGCAGTTCGAACTCCTTGGACGCGAGTTCCTCGACGTTGACGTCTTTGAAGGTCAGCACCCGCACCGACTTCACGAACCGGTCGGAACGGTAGACGTCCCAGACCCAGACATCTTTCATGGTCAATTCGAAGTAGAAGTCGTGCTCCGTGTCACGGCGCACCAGCTCGACCTCGTTCGCGAGATAGAAGCGTCGTTCGGTCTCGACGACGTACTGAAACTGCCCCACAACATCTCGGTACTCGCGGTACAGGGCCAGCTCGACCTCGCGGTCGTAGTCCTCGAATTCATCTTCTTCCATGGTTCCTCAATCCTACGCTGTGATCTTCAGCCAGGATTTGCGATGCAGCAGAGTGGGTCCGAGCAGGGCGATCGCCGCCATGTGGGCGGGGCTGCCGTAGCCCTTGTTGCCGGCCCACTCGTAGCCGGGCGTCACGGCATCCGCCTCGATCATCAGAGCGTCGCGGTGCACCTTCGCGATCACGGATGCCGCGGCCACCGACGCGCAGTCCTGGTCGGCCCGCACGCGCGTCACCACGTTGAGCGGAGTGCTCAGTGCCCTGTTCAGCCAGTCGTCGTTGCCGTCCAAAAGCACCACGGCGCCGGTGATGTCGACCCCGGCCGCGAACAGCTGCGCGAGGGCCCGCTTGCCGGCCAGGCCGAGCGCGGCGATGATGCCCAGTCGGTCGACCTCCAGCGGCGTCGCGAGGCCGACCGCTGAGTGCAGCGCCCAGGCGACAGCCAGCGGCGCAAGGAGCCCGCGCCGGAGTTCACTGAGCATCTTGGAGTCGCGCAAACCGGCCGGGAAGGCCGAAGCTGAGGCGTTGACGACGGCCACACCTACCCCCACCGGACCGGCAAGGGCGCCGCGGCCGACCTCGTCGACGCCGATCACGCAGGTCGCCCCGGCGGCCAGCAACGCCCGTTCGACGTCGAGGGTCGGATCCACGACCATTCCCTACCTCGTCTCCGTGGGGACGCCCTGGAAGACCTCCGGGTAGTCGTCGAGCCAGGACCAGCGCGCGGTCGGCCAGCTGATCACGAGGGCGCGCCCGACGACGTTGTCGATGGGCACGAACCCCTTGCCGGGGGTCTCGGTGTTGTAGCGGGAGTCCTTGGAGTTGTAGCGGTTGTCACCCATCACCCAGAGCGAGCCGTCTGGCACGACGATGTCGAAGTCGTCCTGCGAAACGCTCGTCTCCCCGGTCGGCAGAGACACATAGGGTTCGGACAGAGGCACGTCGTTGACGCTCATCTGGCCGAGCGGGTTGCAGCAGGTGACGTGGTCGCCCGGCAGCCCGATGACGCGTTTGATCAGGTGGTCGTTGCTGTCCGGCGCCGACAGCCCCACCGCGGCCATGACCCAGTCCACGGCGGCGATGACGGCGTTCTGCTCGAGGGGCGCCTGCGGCAGCAGCCAGCCGCCCGGATCCCGGAACACGACGACGTCGCCGCGTTCGACCGGGATCAGTTTCGGTTCGAGCTGGTTCACGATGATCCGGTCGTTGATCAGGAGGGTGGTCTCCATCGACCCGGAGGGAATGTAGAACGAGCGCACCAGGAACGTCTTGATCAGGAACGAGATGAGCAGCGCCACCACGAAGATGACCAGCAGGTCACGTATAAAGAGTGCAACGCCGCGCTTCTTGCGCTTTGTTTCTGTTCCCTGGCGATTGGATCGCGTGGGCAGAGAATTATCTGTCATTAAACCGCCTGAGCTCCTGACCCAGTGTACGGGTGAGGAGCTCAGGGGGAATTCAGCGCAAGCTGGAAGTCGACTGCGACGGGTGTTAGTCGCGCTTCTCCTTGATCTTGGCCTTCTTGCCGCGCAGGTTGCGCAGGTAGTACAGCTTCGCGCGACGCACGTCACCACGGGTGACGACCTCGATGCGGTCGATCACCGGGGAGTGCACCGGGAAGGTACGCTCGACGCCGACCTGGAAGCTGACCTTGCGTACGCAGAACGTTTCGCGCACGCCTTCGCCGGAGCGTCCGATGACGACTCCCTGGAAGACCTGCACACGAGAGCGAGCGCCCTCAACGATGTTGACGTGGACCTTGACGGTGTCGCCGGCGCGGAACGCCGGAATGTCCTTGCGGAGGGATGGGGCATCCACCTGGTCGAGAATATGCATACTGTTCGCTCTCTGTATCCGCCACAGGACGACTACGGCTTATGCGATCCGACACGCGAGGCGAGCGAATCAGCAAATGAATGAGTGTGTTTCGTGCCGATACCTTGCAGCTCCCCTGTGGCAGAGGCTTGCCACGGCACAAGCGATGATTATGTCACGAAACGCACCATGCCCGCAAAAGCTGGGTGAAGGTCAGGCCTCCGGCGCCTGACCGTGCTTCTTCCCGGATTCCTTCTTCTCGAACGACTCCCCGGGCGGGCGGAGTGAATGCTCGCGCACGATGATGACGGAGGGATCCGGCGTGGGGATGAAACCGTCGGTCGGCGGCAGCGTGGGCGGCACGGTCGGCAGGAACGCGGGGCCCCTCGCCGTCTCCTCGACCAGGAGCATCATGGCCCGCATGCTGCGGCGGGCGGCGGCGATCAGCTCCCAGATGGCGAACCAGAACGCGCCGATTCCGACCACGATCACCAGCGCGGCGAGGCCCGGCGCGACGTCGTAGGTAAAGCCCATGCCCACGATCAGGGCGTGCCAGAGCGTGAGGATGCCCACGTCGGCCCACGACACCATGCGGGTGCTGCGCACCTCGGTGCGGGCGAAGAAGATCAGGCTCACGGTGAGCAGGCCCACACCGACCACGAGGCCGCCGAAGAAGCTGCCGACCACGTCCCAGCCGCCGCTGCCGTAAACGGAGGCGCCGACCAGGAGCCACGCCGGAAGCACGAGGACGGCAATGAACTGCCAGTAGTAGAAGAACCTGCGTACGAACACGAAACCAGACTACCCGGGCGACCTGCTCCGGCGAGCTCAGTTCGCTGGCGGCAGAAGGTCCGGGCGCACCCGGGCCGTGCGCAAGAATTGCTGCTCCCGCCGCCACGCCGCGACGGCGCCGTGGTTGCCACTGAGCAACACCGACGGAACGTCGAGGCCGCGCCAGGCCGCGGGCTTCGTGTAGCTCGGATATTCGAGGAGGCCGTCCTCGTGGGATTCCTCGACAAGGCTTTCCGGGTTGCCGACGACCCCCGGGATCAGACGACCGACGGCCTCGATCATGGCCATCACGGCCACCTCTCCCCCGTTGAGCACGTAGTCGCCGAGACTGACCAAGCGCACCCGGCCGTCCTGCTCGAAGTGGTCGAAGACCCGCTGGTCGATGCCCTCGTAGCGTCCGCAGCCGAAGATGAGGTTCGATTCCTCGGCCAACTCCCGGGCCATGGCCTGCGTGAACAAATCCCCAGCCGGGGACGGGAAGATCAGGAGCGGACTGGCATCCGTCGCCGTCGTTTCGGGCATGACGGACGCATCCGGCGGCTCGGCACCCGGGTGCACGTCGGTGAGGATCGCGTCGATCGCGTCACCCCATGGCTCCGGCTTCATCACCATGCCGGCGCCGCCGCCGTAGGGCGTGTCGTCGACGGAGTGGTGCCGGTCGTGGGTGTGGTCGCGCAGGTTGTGCACCCGAAGGTCGATCAGCCCCGATTGCCGGGCCTTGCCAACCAGGGAGACGTCGAGGACGGAGAAGAACTCCGGAAAGATCGTGATGATGTCGATACGCACGGGAGAAGTCTACGAGCGAACGAGCGTGGGTTCGGCAGGCTCGGTCGCCTCGGCGGCCACCTCCGCGTCGACGTCGACTGCTTCACCGGATGCCGGGGCGCGGTTCACATGGGTACGGTGCGAGAAGTAGATTGGCAGCGCGGTGAAGAGGATGGCGCCCAGGACGTTGCCAAGGAGCACCGGGGCCTGGTTCCATACCCACCACTGCCCGACCGTGACGTCGGCGCCGAGCATGATGCCGGCCGGGATCGCGAACATGTTGACGATCGCGTGCTCGAGGCCGAGGCTGAAGAAGGTCGTCACCGGCAGCCACATCGCGAGGATCTTGCCCCCCGTGGACTTGGACGTATAGAACATGATGGTGCCGATGGCGACCATCCAGTTGCAGAGCATGGCCTTGATGATCACGACAAGGATGCCGCCGGCACCGACCGCCTCGTAGGGCAGCACCTTGTGCTCGGCGAGGTCGATGATGGCCTGGACCATCGGGTCGGACATGTCCGTGCCCAAGTAAGTGATCGACGTCGTGTAGAGGAAGGCGTACAGTCCGGCCCCGAAGAGGTGGGCGAGAATGACCACGAAGAAGTTCCTGAGTCCCCGGGTGACCGTCGTGCGCCTTTCCATGATCGCAAGCGGGACAAGGGCGAAGCTACCGGTGACCAGCTCGAGGCCCAATAGCAGGATCATCGCGAATCCGACCGGGAAGAGCACGGCCCCGACGATCGGCAGCCCGGTCTGGGCCGTGGCGGTTAAGGCGACGGTCGTGGCCGCTCCGAGAATCGCCCCGGCAAGCGCACCCCGCATCACCATTTGCCCCAGGGTCAGTTGCGTTTTAAGCATGCCGGAGTGAGTGATGTCATCGACGAGTTGGCTCGGTTTAACGTACGACATGCGACGGTGCTCCAATAAGAGGTCTGCCGCGTCGTGACGAGGTGGGGAGCCGGTCGGGCGCGGCGCGCCTCTCCCCGAGGAGGTGTTTCAGCTCCGGCCGGGGGCTCCGTCAACCTCGGCCTGGGGTTCTGATTCAGTTTCGGGGGCAGCCGTGGCTGCGGTGTTGTCACTATTGTCGACGTTGTCATCGTCGTCGTCCGGTTCCTCCGGGAGCTCTTCGAGCAAGCCGGGAGGCGGGGTGATGGTGACGATGCCGGTCGTGATGTCGACGGAGGGCACGATGGCCTTCACGAATGGGATCATGACCTCGGCGGCGGGGGTCTTCACGATCAACAGGTCCTGCGCGGGAAGGTGCTCCAGCCGCGCGATGGTTCCGATCTGGACGCCGTCGCGCACGACGGAGAGGCCGATCAACTGGTGGTCGTACCAGGCGTCTTCTTCGCCGGACTGTTCCGCGTCGTCTTGGTCGATCCAGAGGATCGCCTTGGCGAGGGCTTCGGCCGCTTCACGGTCGGGGACATCCTTGAAGAAGCCGACCGCGTGCTGGTTGTACCAGCGGAGCTCGACGAGCTCGATTTTCTTGCCGTGCCAGGGTGAACCCGTGGGCACCTGCAGGGTGAACACGGCGCCCGGGACGAAACGACGTCCCGGGTCATCCGTGAACAATTCCAGCTTGATCGCGCCCTTGAGACCGTGCGCCTTGGTCAGGCGCCCCACCCTCAACTGGCTGCGCGGAGTCGTACTGTCGTTCACCGAACTCATATCCAACTACTCATTTACCAGTTCAGAAATCGGTGTCGACGACGTCAACGCGCACGCGCCGGCCGTCGGCCAGCGCGGCCACGAGGGTGCGCAGTGCCTTGGCGGTGCGCCCGGAACGCCCGATCACGCGGCCGAGGTCTTCGGGGCTCACACGAACCTCGAGAACCTCGCCCCGTGGGGACGTCTGGGTCACAACATGCACATCGTCCGGGTGATCGACGATCCCCTTGACAAGATGCTCGAGCGCGGGAGCGAGCAAAATTACGCCTTGTCCTCTTCGGTTGCCTCCGCGGCAGCCTCGGTCTCCTTGGGTGCCTCTTCCTTGGCCACAGGCTTGACGGCCTTCGGCTTCAGAACCGGCTTCTTCTTCTCGTCGGCGACGAACGGAGCCTTCGGCTCCTTGAACTTCACGGTACTGACGGCGTTCTTGTCACCCTTGAAGATGCCCCAGTCGCCGGTCAGCTTGAGGAGAGCCTCAACCTGCTCTGTCGGCTGTGCTCCAACGCCCAGCCAGTACAGGGCACGCTCGGACTTGACCTCGATGACGGAGGGCTCCTGCGTGGGGTGGTAGATGCCGATCTCTTCGATGACACGACCATCGCGCTTGGTGCGCGCGTCGGCAACGACGATGCGGTAGTACGGTGCACGGATCTTGCCCATGCGCTTCAAACGAATTTTGACAGCCACAATTCTCCTGTGTATTTGATTTTTGGCGAACTGAGGGCCGTGAGCGTGGGGGCACACTCGGCACAAGCTCAATAAGGTTTTTTCCTGCGCCTGAGTAGAGGGTCGGACGCAAGAGAACTCGACTAACTATTCTGTCAGACATCGACGACTTTCTGATAATCGACCGGCTGGGCGGCGCGGTCATCACCGGACCCGCGTCCGGCTGGGGCGCCGCTTCGCCAATCGGTGTCAGGATTGTCACACAACCACGCCCGAAGGGGTGAACCAGGATCGGAAGGACCGCGCATGGGGATCGAATTTGCCCGGTCGAAACGGTCAACCATTGGCATCGAGTGGGAACTCGCCCTCGTCGACCGCGAGTCGGGTGACCTGGTCTGCCTGGCCGAAGAGGTGCTGACGGCTCTGGCCGCGCCCGACGGCACGCCGCATCCGCACATCACCGGGGAATTGCTCCTGAACACGGTCGAACTCGTGTCGGGGGTGCACCATACAGTTGCGGGCGCCGTCACGGATGTCGCCGTCCAGGTTGACGAGGTGCGCGCCATCACGGATCCGCGGGGCGTCGAACTCATCTCTAGCGGATCGCATCCGTTCAGCCAGTGGTTCGACCAGAAGGTTACAGACGAGGCCCGCTACCAGCGGTTGATCGACCGCACCCAGTGGTGGGGCCGCAACATGATGATCTGGGGCATCCACGTGCATGTGGGGATCGAGGACAAGGCCAAGGTCATCCCGATTTTGAACGGCCTGCTCGGCTTCCTGCCGCACCTGCAGGCCCTGTCGGCGTCGAGCCCGTTCTGGGCCGGCGTGAACACGGGCTACGCCTCCAACCGCGCCCTCATGTTCCAGCAGTTGCCCACCGCCGGCCTGCCGTGGATCCTGCAGGACTGGGAGGCCTGGGAGCGCTACGTGGCCGATATGACGGCCACCGGGGTGATCGAGGATGCGACCGAGGTGCGCTGGGACATCCGTCCTTCGCCGCGATGGGGAACCATCGAGGTGCGCGCCTGCGACGGCGTGTCCACGACGGAGGAACTCGGCGCCATCGCCGCGTTCATCCAGTGCCTGGTCGACTGGATGTCTGGGCGTCTCGACGCCGGCGAGACGGTCGGGCCGATGCAGCCGTGGTTCGTTCGTGAGAACAAATGGCGGGCCGCTCGCTACGGCCTGGACGCCGAGATCATCACGGATGCCGCGGGCGCCGAAAGCCTGGTGACCGACGATGTGCGCCGGCTGATCGGCATCCTCTCCCCCGTCGCCGAGCGTCTGGGCTGCCTGGACGAGCTGCAGAGCCTGAACCGGATCATCACCGCGGGTGCGAGCTACCAGCGGCAGCTGCGCGTCGCCGAGGCGCACGGCGGCAGCCTGCCGGCCGTCGTGAAGTCGCTGACCCGCGAACTCCGCACGGGCCTCCCCGCATAGCTGACTGAGCCTTCATGGCCGTGGACGATGCGGGATCGCGGCTTGGGGGTTCCGAGCCGGGTGTTCGTGATGTCGACGCAGGCAGGCAGTGGACCGTGACGCGGGATGTGAGTGCGTTCCGGCCACCGTGTCTCTCGGGTCCGCGGCCCTGCAGCAACTCCGTCCCCAACGAATTCGACGGCGATTTTGGCGGAATCGGCCCGTCACACACCGAAAAACCCGTTTCACACCAAAATCTCCGTCGAATTGGTTCACCACCGAAGCCGGCGTTCCGCCTGTGATGATCAGCGTCCACGTGGTGCGGGCAGGACTGACCTTCCGGGAGCGATACCACCACTCGATTAGGACTCACGCATCTCGGGTGCAGCCCGTCTCAAGCGCGTTTTTTGTATCACGCCAGGCGAGCCAGTCAGTGAGCGAGGCCAGGTCGTAGTGCGGGCCGGACAGCCCAAGGGTGAACAGGCGGGCGCCTAGGTCGTAGAGCTCGTCGGCCTCGGTCACGGTGCGGGCCCGCAGCTCGGTGGAGATCTCGATCTCGGAGAGGTCCCGGCCCACCGTGTCACACCACTTCGAGAGCACGCCGAGCTTGTGCTCGAGCACCGCGGGAGTGGAAAACGAATGCCAGATGTCCGCATGTCTCGCCACGATCCGGAGGGTCTTCTTCTCGCCCCCGCCGCCGATCAGCACCGGGATGTCGCGCAGGGGCGGCGGGTTCAGCTTCGCCCAGCGCGCCTCGATCCGCGGGAGGTCGGCTTCGAGGGCGTCCAGGCGGGTGCCCGCGGTGCCGAACTCGAAGCCATACTCGTCGTAGTCGCGCTCGAACCAGCCGGAGCCGGTGCCGAAGATGAACCGGCCGCCGCTGATGTGGTCGATGGTGCGCGCCATGTCGGCCTGCAGGTCGGGGTTGCGGTAGCCGTTGCAGTTGACCAGCGCGCCCAGCTCGATGGTGGAGGTCTGCTCCGCCCAGGCCGCGAGGAGCGTCCAAGACTCGAAGTGGAGGCCGTTCTTCTCGCCGGAGAGCGGAAAGAAATGGTCCCAGTCGAACGCGATGTCCGTGCCTAGGGCCTCGACCTCCGCCACGGTCACTCGAATCTTCGGATAGAGGGCGTGCTGCGGGGCGATTTGCACACCGATACGCACTCGGTCGGCCCTGGGGGAAGGCGTGGAGGAAGGCGTGGAGGAGGTCATGCGCTCATCCTAAACCGGCGGCCGGGGGCATCCGCAGCGCAGTCAGCGGCTCAGCGTTTGCGGCGCAGTATCACCGACCGAGCATCTTCTGCAGGGCGGCCATCTCGTCTTCGGTGGGACCGCCCGCCTTCCTGGCGCCGCCGAGGCCGAAGCCCGTGCCGCCGCCCGCACCGGGGCCTGCGCCAGCGGGCTTCTCACCGGACGCGATCGCCAGGTTCTCCGCCGCGCGCTTGGCCGGGTTGCCTGACTTCGAGCCCTTCTTCTTGGGCTGCGGCTTGCCACGGCCGCCGCCGCCCATGCCGCCGGGGACCGGGCCCATGCCGGGGATGTTGGGCATGCCGCCCTTGGCGACCGTCTTCATCATCTTGGCGGCCTGCTCGAACCGGGACACGAGCTGGTTGACCTCGGTCACGGTCGATCCGGCGCCGCGGGCGATGCGCAGCCGACGGGATCCGTTCAACAGCTTCGGGGTGGTGCGCTCGGCCTTGGTCATCGACTGGATGATGGCCTCGGTGCGCACGATCTCGCGCTCGTCGAAGTTCTCGAGCTGCTGCTTCATGGCGCCGGCGCCGGGGAGCATGCTCATCATCTTCTTGATCGAACCCATGTTGCGCAGCTGCTGCATCTGCCCGAGGAAGTCGTCGAGGGTGAAACTGTCGGTGGAGAACTTCTCCGCCATCTTGCGTGCTTCGTCTTCGTCGAAGGCACCCTGCGCCTGCTCGATCAGGGTGAGGATGTCACCGAGGTCGAGGATGCGGCTGGCCATGCGGTCGGGGTGGAACGGCTCGAAGTCGTCGAGGCTCTCACCGGTCGACGCGAACATGATCGGACGGCCGGTGATCGAGGCCACGGACAGGGCCGCACCGCCGCGCGCGTCGCCGTCGAGCTTGGAGAGCACCACGCCGGTGAAGTCGACGCCGTCCTGGAACGCCTTGGCGGTGGCCACCGCGTCCTGGCCGATCATGGCGTCGATCACGAAGAGCACTTCGTCGGGGTCGATGGCCGTGCGGATGTCCGCGGCCTGCTTCATCATCTCCGCGTCGACGCCGAGGCGTCCGGCGGTGTCGACGATGACCACGTCGTGCATCTTCTGCTGCGCGTACTTGACGCCGTCGCGGGCGACCTTGACCGGGTTGCCGACGCCGTTGCCGGGCTCGGGCGCGTAGACGGGCACGCCCGCCTGGGCGCCGACGACCTCGAGCTGGGTGACCGCGTTCGGGCGCTGCAGGTCGGCCGCGACCAGGATCGGGGTGTGGCCGTCTTTCGCGAGCCACTTCGCGAGCTTGCCGGCGAGGGTGGTCTTACCGGCACCCTGGAGGCCGGCGAGCATGATGATGGTCGGCGGCTTCTTGGCGAATTCGAGTCGGCGCTGCTGACCGCCGAGGATCTCGACGAGCTCCTCGTTGACGATCTTGACGACCTGTTGGGCCGGGTTCAGCGCCTTGCTGACCTCGTCGCCGAGGGCACGCTCGCGCACCTTGCCGGTGAAGTCCTTGACCACCTCGAGGGCGACGTCGGCGTCGAGCAGTGCGCACCGGATCTCGCGCACGGTGCCGTCGACATCCGCCGCGCTGAGCTTGCCCTTGGTGCGGAGATTCTTGAACGTCTCGGCCAGGCGATCTGAGAGGTTTCCAAAAGTAGCCATAATGCGTTTAGTTTAACCGGTCGCGGAGCCTACGTTTGTTCGGGTGCGCAAACCGCATCCGAAGCCAGGAGTCACCATGTCCGTTGTCGTCGTCGCCGTACTCACCCCGAAGCCCGGTCGCAGCCAGGAGCTCCTGGACGCGTTCGCCGTGGTCTCCCCCACGGTGCACGCCGAGACCGGCTGCGAACTGTATGCCGCGCACACCGACGGTGACCTGGTGGTCATGGTCGAGCGCTGGGCCAGCGTCGCCGACCTCGCGGTGCACGCGACCGGCGCGGGAATCACCGAACTTGGTGCGCTCACCGATGACGCACTGGCCGCCCCCACGGACGTCAAGGTGCTGCAGAACGTGCCGTTCGGCGACCCGGCCAAGGGCACCATCCAGGAGGGGCACTGACGTCCGACCGGACTGCTGCGCTACTGCTCGACGGCGATCCGCACGGGGTCGCCGTGCACGTCGATCGTGACCACGAGCAGGGCGTCGGTGTCATCGGGGCTGATCGAGTACTCGAGCACCGCGAAGTGCTCCTCGCTACGGAAGTGGTGCGGGTGGAAACCGATCCGCTGCAGCTGGATGGAGCGCAGAAAATCGATTTGTTTGTCGCCCGAATCCCAGATCAGGGCGTCGTCGAGAACCTCGGGATCCATTTCGTCGAGTTCGGTCGTGATGTATGCGCCCGTCACCGAGCCCTCCTTGCTGAGGTCGGCCACGAGCGATTCGCGGGCCTGCGAATCGAGTCCCTCGATGTCGTTGACCATGGCCGCCGCAATGTCGAGCGCTTCGGTCGAGACGGACTCCTCGTCGGGGGAGCTGAGGTCGATCTGCACGTCCTGGTCGCCCAGTTCGGCCGAATCCGACCAGTAGACCTCGCCAGCATCGTCACTGCCGAGAATTCCGAAGAAATCGTGTTCGATGGTCATGACTGTCCTATCCGACGAGTTTTTGTGCGAAAACGTGCGGCGTGAAACCGGTGAGGTCGTTGATGCCCTCGCCCTGGCCCACGAGCTTGATGGGGATGCCGGTCTTCTCCTGCACGGCGAGCACGAAGCCGCCCTTGGCGGATCCGTCCAGTTTGGTGAGCACGAGCCCGGTCACGCCGGCATGCTGGATGAAGGCCTCGGCCTGGGCCAGTCCGTTCTGGCCGGTCGTCGCGTCGAGCACGAGGAGCACCTCGGCGATCGGGGTCTGCTTCTCGATCACCTTGCGGATCTTGGTGAGCTCGTCCATCAGGCCGCCCTTGGTCTGCAGCCGCCCGGCGGTGTCGATGATCACGATCTCCGTGCCGTCTTTCATGGCCCGCTCGACGGTCTGGAAGGCGACGGATGCCGGGTCCTGGCCGTGGGCCTGCGGCCGCACGATGTCGGCGCCCGCCCGTTCGGCCCAGGTTGCCAGCTGTTCCACGGCGGCCGCACGGAACGTGTCTGCCGCCCCGATCAGCACGCTGCGGTTGTAGGTGCGCAGGAACTTTGCGAATTTGCCGATCGTGGTGGTCTTGCCGACGCCGTTGACGCCGACGACGAGCACGACGGCAGGCCGCGCGCTGAGGTTGAGGGTGGAGTCGAGCTTGGAGAGCCGTTCCTCGAGGCCTTCGCGCAGCATCCGTTGCAGGTCGGTCGGGTCGGTCGTGTTGTACCTGGCGACCTTGGCCCGCAGGTCGGCCACGACCGCCTCCGTGATGCTGGGACCGAAGTCGGCCTGGATGAGCGCGTCTTCGAGGTCTTCCCAGGTTTCGGCGTCGATGAGCTTCTTCGCGAACATGCCGCGCAGTGCGCCGGAGAGAGACCAGGGGGTGCGTTCTGCCATACCTACAGCCTATGGCTCGCGCGGTATCTGCGCCGCTGCGCCCCAGGTGTGCCTCGCGCGAAGCGGCGCAGCCGGCGCGTACCGAGCGGTGGACCTCCGAACCGATGGTGCGGACCGGGAGCGGCACCGCCCCGATAACGCTCGTTCGTGCGATTCGTGCCGTCACACGAGCGACCCGACCCGGCAGAATGACGGGGTGACGGCCCAGACCTCATCCTCTTGTGTCGGCATCGTCCACATCACGGCACGTCCTTCCCGCACGGCCCGGCGGCGGTCGGCAGCCTGATGCGTACGCTGGCGGCCGCGCGGCCGGAGCCGATCGTTGCCCTCGGATTCGTCGATGTGCAGCGCCCGGACACGCCGGAGACCCTCAGCCCGGTGTGAGGGTGTTGTTCTGAGGGACTTTCGGTCCTGGAACGACCACCCGAAAACGAGCAGGAATGTGCAAGCCCCCCGACAGCCGCCCGGACCCGGTCTAGGGTGTCGGCATGGCAGTCAGCACAGGGCCCGAGAGTGTGCGCACCGGGATCAACCGGTGCATCGCGGCGTGCGACGCTCTCGTGACGGTAAGCGAGGACTGCGCGCACGCCTGCCTCCGCATCAAGGGCAACGGCGACATCACCCGCTGCTTCTTCGCCGACCTGGACTGCATCGAGGTGTGTTCGTCGACGAGCCGGCTGCTGTCCTGGCATGCGCGCAAGGACGGGCTGATGACCATCGCGCTGCTGGAAACCTGCCGCGAGGCCGCCCGGGCATCGATCGCGGCCTGCGAGAACATGGCCCGGCTGCATCCGGGCTGGCACACCTGCAGCATGGCCTGCCGCCGGGTCGACGAGGCCTGCGCGCGACTCCTGGCCGTGCTGCGCTAGCGTTCCTCACTCGACAGCGGCGAACAGCGGCGACGTGTCAGGATGCCTGCTCGTCATCCTTCGCGATGCGCTGCCCGACCACGGCCGAGACCCCATCGAGGCGCATCGAGACGCCGTAAAGGGCATCCGCGATCTCCATCGTGCGTTTCTGGTGGGTGATCACGATGAGCTGACTGGTGGCGCGCAGGTCCTCGAAGATAGTCAGCAGCCGGCCGAGGTTGGCGTCGTCGAGGGCAGCCTCGACCTCGTCCATGATGTAGAACGGACTCGGGCGGGCCTTGAAGATGGCGATCAGCAGGGCCACGGCGGCGAGCGAGCGCTCTCCGCCCGACAGCAGCGAGAGCCGCTCGATCTTCTTGCCGGCGGGCTTGACCGAGACCTCGATGCCGGTCGTGAGCAGGCTGTCGGGATCGGTGAGACGGATGCTGCCGCTCCCGCCCGGGAACAGCACCGGGAACACCTCGGCGAACGCCGCCTGGGTGTCGTCGAAGGCGCTGCCGAAGATGGCACCCATCTTCTCGTCGATCTCCTCGATGATGGTGAGCAGGTCACGGCGCGTGTTGGAGAGGTCGGTGAGCTGCTCAGTGAGGAAGCGGTGCCGCTGCTCGAGCGCGGCAAACTCCTCGAGGGCCAGCGGGTTCACTCGGCCGAGCTGGGCATAGCGGCGCTCGGCGACGGTCAGGCGGCGCTGTTGGTCGTCCCGGTCGAAGCGGACGGGTTCGATGGTCGGGTCTGAGCTGTTCTGGACGGCGCCCGGGATCGGCTGGTCGGGCCCGTACTCGGCCACGAGCACGTCTTCGGTCAGACCGAGGTCGCTGACGGCGCGCTCGAGCAGCCCGGACAGGTGCAGCTTCTTCTCGTAGATGGCCAGTTCCAGGCCGTGCACGGTCTCGGTGACGGCCTGCAACCGGGTGCGCAGAGCGCTGTCCTCCCGGCGCAGCGCCGCGATTTCCTCGTTCTGGCTGCTGCGCTCCGCCTCGGCGGTGGCCAGGCGCAGCCTGGCTTCGCTGGCGGAGGCGTCGACCGAGGCGAGAACCAGCGGGAGCGCCTCGGCCACCCGGCTGGCGGCATCCACCTGACGGCGACGGATGACCGCACGCCGGGCTGCCTCCTCGGCCGCCGCCCGCGCGGCAGTCTGCTGTTTCGCTAGCGCGTCGGCCCGCGCCTGCCCGGCGCGCACGCGTTCGCGGGCGGTCTCGGCCTGGAGCCGGGCCTCGACCTCGGCTTCGCGCGCGGCCTCGAGGGCGGCGACGAGCGCGTCGCGAGGTCCGGTATCCGGCACCGGGCGCGGCCGGGCGCGCTGTTCGTCGCGCGCGGTGCGGGCCATCTCGCTCGCGGCCTCGAGGGCGGCGACGGCCTCGGCCTGCAGTAGGAGGGCGGCGGAGAGCCGACTCAGTTCGGCGGTGGCCGCCTCGAGCTGCACGGTGGCCCGGTTGGTCTTCTCGGCCTGCACGGTCGTGCGGGACTCGAACGCCCGCACCCGGGCGGTGGCCGCCTGGGCCTGGGTCTTGCGGGCGGACAGCACGACGCGGGCCTCGGCGAGGTCGGCGACGACCTGCTCGAGCCGGATGCGCACCGCAGCGAGCGAGTCGGCGGCCGCATCGCGGTCGGCGATGAGCTCGAGGCGGCTGCGCCGGGCCCCGGAACCACCGCACAGCACGGTGTCGCTGAATACGTCTCCGGCCCGGGTGATGACGGTGATCGGGAGGGCTGCGCGCCCGGCGGTCGCCACGCCAACGGTCTCCACGCCAACGGTCTCCACTTCCTCGGATCGGGGTCCGAATCGGTCTACGACGGCTCGGGCGGCGTCGAGGTCGTCGGCGATCACCGTACGCCGGAGCAGGCCGAGCACCCCGGGTGGCGCGTCGATCACCGATTCGGCCCAGAGCAGCCCGGGCTGCACGGTGAGGTCTGGCCGGGTGTCGGGTGCGAGGACATCCGTCGTGCCGGTACCCGACGTGCCAATACCTGACATGCCGGTATCCGCCGTGCCGTCACCGGGCGCGTCGGCGTCGATCGTGCCGGCCGTCGCATCGCCGGTCGCGTCTGCGGGCGGGGCGTCGGCCCTGGCGTCTTCGTCGATCGTGCCGGCCACGATAAGTTCGACCCGGCCGAGATCGTCGGCGCGGGCGCGCACGATGGCGTCGACGGCCGCGCTCCAGGTGTCGGCGAGCACGGCGTCGGCGAGGGAGCCGAGGGCGGCGGCGATGGCGGCCTCGTAGCCGGGCCGCACGCGCACATGCTCGGCCACCAGACCACGGATGCCCGCCGGGGCCGCAGCGAGCAGGGCCGCCGAGCCGTCCTTATGGTCCAGAGCGAGGGACAGTGCCCCCGCGCGGGCGGCGAGGGCGTCCCGTTCGCGTTCGCCGAGGTGCAATTCGTCGCGCAGGCGTTCGACCTCGACCTCCGCCTGGGCGACGGCAGACCGGGCCGCGGCGGCAGCCTCGGCCGGGTGGATCTCGCCGGCGTCGACGGCGGCCGCGTCGAGCGCCGCGGCGTCCGCGGCGAGTCCGGCGAGGTGTGCCTCAGCCGTGTCGACCCGGCCACGGGCAGCATTGAGGGCGTTCTGCTGCCGCAGCACTTCGCCGCGCACGGAGGCCAGGCGGCCCGCGGCGGTCTCGGCCTGCCCGGTCAGCTGGGAGAGGTGGAGGTCGTGCCGGGAGACCAGCACGGCCTGGGCGGCGATCTGTTCGTCGAGCGCGTCGAGCCGGCCCCGGGCCTCCTCGGTGGCCGCGCGGGCGGCAGCCCAGGTGGAGTCGGCCACGTCGATGCGGCTACGCAGCGCGTCGATCTCGGCGGCGGCATCCGTCAGCATCGCCGTGGTCACGCTGGGGCCGGCGTCCACGGACTCGGCCTGCGAGCCGAGCAGGGCCAGCCGCTGGTTGGCGAGGGTGTAGAGGCCGCGCAGGCGCTCCTGCACGGATTCCAGGCCGAAGTTCGTGCGCCGGGCCCGGTCGACGGCGTCGCCGATCTGCTCTTGCTCGAGTCGGCGCAGGCGCCGCTGCCGGGTCTCGAGCTGTTCGGTCAACACGAGTCGTTCGGCGTGCCGCTCGCTCTCGGTGCGGCCGTGCGCGTCGAGCGCGATACGCAGCGTGACCACGTCGTCGGCGAGGAGCCGGGCCCGGGCGTCGCGGGCGACGGCGGCGATGCTCTGCGCCTCGCGGGCGATGTCGGCCTGGCGCCCGAGCGGTTTGAGCTGCCGACGGATCTCCCCGGCAAGGTCGCTGAGCCGGGTGAGGTTGGCCTGCATGCCGTCGAGCTTGCGGAGGGTCTTCTCCTTGCGCCGACGGTGCTTGAGAATGCCGGCGGCCTCCTCGATGAACCCGCGGCGCTCCTCGGGGCTGGCGCGCAGCACGGCGTCGAGCTGCCCCTGCCCCACGATCACGTGCATCTCCCGGCCGAGGCCGGAGTCGCTGAGCAACTCCTGCACGTCGAGCAGGCGGCAGGTGCGCCCGTTGATCGCATACTCACTCGCACCGTTGCGAAAGAGGGTGCGGGAGATGGTGACCTCGGTGTAGTCGATCGGTAGCGCGCCATCCGTGTTGTCGATGGTCAGCGTCACGGCCGCCCGGCCGAGCGGGCCCTTGGTGGACGTGCCGGCGAAAATGACGTCTTCCATCTTGCCGCCGCGAAGGGTCTTCGCGCCCTGCTCGCCCATCACCCAGGCGAGTGCGTCGACGACGTTGGACTTGCCCGAGCCGTTGGGCCCGACCACGCAGGTGACGCCGGGTTCGAAGGCGAACGTGGTGGGGTGGGCGAAGGATTTGAAGCCTTTGAGCGTGAGGCTTTTCAGATACACGGTTTCGCCCCCTTTCGCCGCTGACTCGGGTCGCGGCTGCCCGGCGCGCCGCCCCCAGTAACGGTACCGGACACAGCCGCCACCGCCCGGTAGGCGCGGTCCCTGGCGGTAGGCGCGGTCCCTGACGAATTCAACGGAGATTTTGCCGATTTGGAGCGGAAACGGATGTATCGGGCCGGGTTTGAGCAAAATCTCCGTCGAATTGGTTCGGAGTTGGGGCCGAACCCGGGCGGCAGGGGCGGCAGGGGCGGCAGGGGCGGCGCTACGCTGGCCGATCATGGGGACCTTCACCTTCGAGATCGACGAACTCGCCATCCCCCCCGCGCCGCAGGCTCCCGGCTGGGCCGATTTCGAGGCGGCAAACGGGGTGCGCAACACGGTCGAGGCGGAGGCGTATGGCACCACCGACCTGGAGCTGACCGCCGAAGAGCTCCTGCCGGACTGGCTCAAGCAGGCGTGGGAGCCCAAGCGCCTCCTCGTGGCCCGGTCCAAGGGACGCCTTGTCGGGCGCGGTCACTACGAGACCCTTCCGGAGGGTTCCGCCGAGCACGCGTGGTTGGCCGTGGAAGTGCTTCCCGAGTACCGACGGCGAGGCATCGGCTCAGCCCTCACTGCCCGGCTCGAGGCGATCGCGCACTCCGAGGACCGCAGCGTTCAGATCGTCTACGCACCATCACCGACAGCGCCGGGTGGGCGCCTTCACTCCCCCACCGGGTTCGGTTCGGTTCCGCTCGGCAACCCCGAGGTTCGGTTCCTTCAGGGCCGCGGCTACCTCCTCGAGCAGGTCGTGCGCGCCAGCCGGCATACCCTGCCGGTGGATCCCCCGCAGCTACGTCGACTGCGCGACGCCGCCGCCGCGCACGCGGGTCCGGACTATGCAGTGCTGCAGTGGGTCGATCGCACCCCGCCGGAATGGTTGCCCGATCTGGCGGTGCTCTACACGCGCATGAGCACGGATGCCCCGAGCGCCGGCCTTGCCGAACCGGAGCAGCTCTAGACGCCCGAGCGCGTCATGCAGGAGGAGCAGAAGGCTGCCGCCGGCAGGCGCACGGCGTTGACCTCGGCGGTGCTGCATGGCCCGAGCGGCCACCTCGTGGGATTCACCGAGCTGGAGGTGCCGGCGGAGTCCCGCCGCGCGGTCAGCCAGGAGGACACTCTGGTGCTGCGCGAGCACCGCGGCCGCCGGTTGGGGATGCTGCTGAAGACGGCGAACCTCGAGCTGCTCGCGGCGGAGCGCCCCGGGCATCCGTCGGTGATGACCTATAACGCTGAGGAGAGCCGGCACATGCTCACGGTCAACGAGGCCATCGGCTTCGTGCCGCTTGGTTACGAGGGAGCCTGGCGCCGCGACGCCCTCTAACCCGGCTCTCCGGCCCTCGAGCCTGCCGAGCCCTGAATTTCCGAACCCTGAGTCCCAGAGCCAAAGACCCAGATCCCGAGACCCGACAACCAAAAGCCCAAAGCCAAAGCCAAAGAACAAAAGACCGCAAAGCCAGCAAAGAGGGCAAAGCCGGCACACGTAGCTGAGGCGAAGGGCGGCGACCGCCGAACACCCGGCCCTGATCGGCCTCGCCGGCGATCGTCAGCAGCTGCACGAGGGCATCGGCGGCGATCTGGTCCGTGGTGCGGGGGTCGTCCTGCATGCGTGTGGCCCACGCGGCTTTCGCCTTGTCGACGAAGCGCACCCCGCCGCGGCGAGGGCTGGTGATCGAGTCGAAGACGGAGAGCACGAACTCGCCGTCTTCGGTCGCGAAGAGGCCATTCAGACGCACCTTGCCGTTGCCGAGCCGGTAGACCTTCAGGAACCGGTCGTCGTGGGCCTGCTTCTCCCAGGCGGCAATGCCGGCCTCGTCGAGGCGGTCGCGCATGCGCCGCGCCAGTCTGAAGACCTGGTCCGTGTTCAGCGTCGACGCCTCGACGAGAAGCAGGGGTCAGGGCTTCGGTGAGCTTGTCGGCGGTGACCGTCGCGGCGATCTGGCCGAGACCAAAACGGATCGACTCGGCCGCGTCGACGGAGAGAGCGCCCCTGGTGACCGCGCGGGCGATCGGCGCTTGCCAGGGCACCTTCGCAACGAACTCCGCGACCTCGGCGGCATCAGCGTCCGGCGACTCCACGGCCGCCTCGACGCGCGCCTGCGCCGCCTCGGCACCGGCCATCATCGTGCCGACCGAGACCAGTTTGAACGCGTCGGTCTTGGTCGAGCCCGTCACCTTTTGGATCAGCGCCTCGGGCGAGAGGAATCCCTGCTGCGGGGCCAGACCTGAATGGCCGAGTTCGGGCCGGGACCGCCGGGCGATGGTCGCCGCCATCCACGCGGATCGCGTGTCGAGGAGGCGGCGGGCGGCCGCGATCTGCTTCTGACCGGCCAGCACCTCGGCGTCGGCGAGGTGCTCCTAGTCGGCGCAGGAGGAGTCCAGGCGGGCGACGGCATCCGTTGCCGCTCTGAGGTCATCTGCGGCGGTTGTCATGGTCCGCGGTTAGCAAAGATGGTGATTGAAGTTGAGAGTTATTCACTTGATATTCAAAAGAGTTTCGTATTTTTGTTCAACAGTCAGGCTTCTCGCGGGCAGCGAGCCTCAGCGCAGCCGTTGGCATCGCGGGCAGAGGTGTGAACTGCGGTTCATGAACTGCTGCCGCACGAGCAGTGTGCCGCAGCGGGGGCACGGTAGACCCTGCCGGCCGTACGTGTTGAGGCGGTGCGAAAAATATCCGGACTGACCATTCACGTTCACGTATTGCGCATCGAAACTGGTGCCGCCCTCGGCCAGGGCCCGGTTCAGGATGCTGCGGACCGCGCCGAGCAGCGCCCGCCCCTTCGCGGGCGACAGGGAGTCTGCCGGCTGCTCGTAGTGCACCCGGGCCTCAAAAAGGGCCTCGTCGGCGTAGATGTTCCCGATGCCGCTGATCAGGGTCTGGTCGAGCAGGGCGCGCTTGATCCCGGTCTTCTTGCGGGCCAGGGCAGCCAGGAAGAGCGGCGCCGAGAAGCCCGGATCCAGCGGGTCGCGCGCGATGTGCGCCACCTGCGACGGGATCAGCCCCGACCAGCCCAGGCCCGAACTGGCTAGTCCGTCCGCCCCGGTCGCGCCGCCTGCGAGCCCGGAGTACCCGGCCGTCAGCCCGTCGCGGGTGGGCTGCATCGAGTCCACGGCCATACTGCCGAAGATGCGCTGGTCGACGAAGTTGACCCACAGCTCGCCATGTTCCGGGTGCTCGATCTGCAAACGGATGCGCAGGTGCCGGTCCGTGTCCGATCCGGGGCTGCGCAGCAGCACCTGACCACTCATTCCGAGGTGCACGACCAGGGCGCGCCCGGAATCCAGCGGCAGCCAGAGGAACTTACCCCGGCGGACGGCGGCGAGTACGCCCCGGCTCTGCAACAGGTCGGAAAAATGCCCGCTCGCGGCGTCATGGCGACGCAGGGATCGTGGCTCGAAGACCTCGACGCCGACGATCACGGCGCCGGTTACGGCCGGCGCCAGGCCGGCGCGAACGACCTCCACTTCAGGAAGTTCGGGCATGCGAGCCTTTCAGCGTCACGGCCTGACAGCAGCTCAGGGAGCGCTGAGGCGCGTCCAGGCGTCGAGTGCGGCGGCCATCTCGGCGTGCTTCTTGCTCGTGCCCTCGCCGACCGCACTGACGTCACCCACGGTGACGGTGGCGATGAAGATCTTGGAGTGATCGGGTCCGCTTTCCGCGATGGAATACACGGGAACCCCGGTGCCCAGGCGAGCCGCGGCTTCCTGCAGGCTCGTCTTGGGGTCCATGGATACTCCGAAGTGCCCTGGGTCACGGAGGAGCGGCTCGATCAGGCGCAGCACGAGCGCCGTCGCCGTCTCTCCGCCGGAGTCGAGGTAGACCGCTCCGATGAGCGCCTCGACGGTGTCGGCAAGGATCGACGACTTGTCACGCCCATTGGTGAGGATCTCGCCGCGGCCGAGGCGCACGTACGCACCCAAGCCGATGCCGCGCGCGATGCCCGCCAGGGCAACGCTCGACACCAGGCTGGCCCGGCGCTTGGCAAGGTCACCCTCGTCGAGCTGCGTGTACTCCCGATAGAGCATGACCGTCACGGCCTGCCCCAGAATCGAGTCGCCGAGAAATTCGAGGCGCTCATTATTGGGTATGCCGCCGTGCTCGTACGCGTACGAGCGGTGGGTGAGAGAGAGCTCAAGCAAGGCCGGGTCGATCTGCACGCCGAGAGTCGCCAGCAGGGACGAAACCTCGGGATCGACGTTCACGAGTGCCGGCTCAGCGAGTGCGCGCCGGGCAGATGCCGACCGAAAACACTGATGCCGCGACTCAACGGAACGGGACCCTGAATCGGGACTCCCGGCATCCGTCGGCGCGGCATCAGGCGTTCGAGCACGACGAGACTAAACGTCGGCGACCTTGCGGCCCTTGTATTCCATGAACAGCGCCGTGCCGGCTGCGTCGGTGACGACCTTGGCGCGGTGCGGCAGGCTGTAGACAACTTTGCCGTTTTCCATGGTCTTGACCAGGGTGGGCGCTTCGGCCTTCCAGCAGGAACGACGTGAACGGGTGTTGGAGCGTGATTGCTTGCGCTTCGGGACTGCCATGACTACTTCTCTTCTCTATCCGTTTCAGCCTGGATGTCTTCATCCGTGCCGCTGCTTTCGGAAGCTTGGAATTCCATGAGCGCGGCCCACCGGGGATCGCGCTTTTCTTCGGGTAGGAACTCAGGGGCCTCGGCAAGCCGTTCACCGGTCTCGGGGTCGAGACCTGGGCAATCCGGCCGGCAAACCGGCTGGAACGGCAGTGACAACACCACCGCATCCCTGATCAGAGGTTCAAGATCCACGTGGTCATCTTGAACTTCACTTTCATAAGCTTCGTCTAGAGAGTACGCGAAAAGCTCGTGAAACTCGACTTGGACCGGCAATTCGACGTCGATGAGGCATCTGCCGCACTCTCCGGCGGCGATTCCGGACACCTGGGCCGACACGAGGATGCCCTCGTGCAGGGTTTCAAGGCGCAGGTTCGCGATCACGGTAGAGCCGGCTTTCACGGCGACCAGGCTCTCGCCGAGGTCTCCCGGCACGACTATTTCGAGGTGTCGTTCGTGCATGGTGCCCGGGCGGTTGATCAGGTCGCGCACATCGACCTTGTACGGGGTCTTCTTGAATCTACTCACGAGGGAAGATTCTACGCGTTCACGGCTGGGCGTCCGATTCGTCGCTCGCCGGGGCGCCAGAGCGATGCCGGCAGCAGCGTCGCCCGCACCCGCAGGCGCCGGCCCGACACCGAATGGATGCCGCGGAGCACCACGTCGAGGTCGGCCACGCGTTCCGCCGCCCGCGCGGACTGCGCGTCGTCACCCGGTCGCCCGTAGTGGCTGCGCTCCGCTCCCACGAGGAGCCGGTCGAGGGCCTCGGCCGCGGCTCCCCCGCCCGGACCGGCGCCCTCCGTAACGCTCTCGGTACCGCCTACCGAGCCGATGAGAACCCGGAGCCGCGCGGCGAGCTCGCGCGGCGTCTCGGTCTCCCGCACGAAGACGCCATGGTCCACCGCCGTGTCGCTGACCTCACGCCACGCCTCCACGGCCCCGCTCTGCCCCGACAGGAGGCCCCGGCGCCGCAGCATCCGCCGGGTCACCCGGATGAGGGCCGGCAGAAGGAGCAGCGCGAACGTCCCGAGGACGAGCAGGCCGAGACGGATGATGCCGCCACGCGAGTCCGCGGGCGAAGAAGCGTCGGCCTGGGCGTCAGCGGCGTTCTGGCCGCCGAGGTCCTCGGGGCGCGGCGCGTCCGACGGGCCGGCCTGGCCGGAATCAGTCAGCGGCACGGTGACGGCATTGTCCTGCGTGTACGCAGGCACGGCGCCGCGGCCGGGCGTGGGCTCGAAGGGCACCCAGCCGACGCCCTCGAAGTAGATCTCCGTCCACGCGTGAAGGTCGTGGGTGTCGACGCTGTACCGGCCGACCCCGGCGACGGAACCCGACGCGGACAGCGACCCGGGCTGGTAGCCGATCGCGATCCGGGACGGGATGCCGATCGAGCGGGCCATAGCCGCCATCGCCGAGGAGAAGTGCACGCAGTACCCGGTCTTCACCTCAAGGAAGGTGCTGACGACGTCAATGCCGCCACCGTCATAGCCGGCCTCGACGGGAGCCTCGGTGTCGTAAGCGAAGTCGCTGCCGCGCAGGTAGTCCTGCAGGGCCCGCGCGGCCTCGTACGCGCTCGTGGTGCCGGCGGTGACCTCACGCGCGGTGTCGCCGATCAGGGCCGGAGTCTCGGCTGGCAGCCTCAGGCTGCGCCGGATCTCCGCCGGATACGCACCCTCGGCTTCCCGCAACTGCTCCGCCGTCGGCTCCAACGTGAGCGCGGTGACGGTGTACTCCTGGCCGCGGGTCGTGTCGCCGGGGCTCGTGATGGACCCGGTCGCCTCGTTCCAGTACCAGGCGCCGAGCAGGCCGGTCACCGAGCGGGGCGGCGCAGGGGTAGGCAGCCACCGGGCGGCCAGGTTGTCGATGCCGATGGTCGTGATCGTCTCGCTCGTCTTGATATCGGGTGAGAACCCTGGCGGCAGGTCGATGTCGTCGACGGCGTTCGCGCGGCTCCTGGGCGCCTCCCCGGCGGTCCAGTTGCGGCCCGAGAATTCATCGAGTGTCAGCAGCCGAAGGTAGGGCGGCCGAGTCGCCGTGGTGCGGAAGTGCAGCACCGGTTCGGCGTCCGGCCGGCGCAGGTCCTGACCGAGGTTGATCATGGGGCTGACACCGTTGGCGAACAGCAGGCTGCTGCCCGGGCGCGCGCGCGTGAGGCTGCCCCCAGGCAAGACGGGCGTGGCGACGCTGACCACGATTGCCGCCACTATCGCGACGCTGCCCACGACGACCGCTCCCTGAGAAGAGCCGGGCACGTGGCGCCGCCCGGGCGCGACCGTGCCGGGCCCCGCTACGACCGGCGGGCCGGGCAGGCTGCCGGCTCGGCGCATCCGGATCTCGACATGGAGGAGCAGGAGGTAGGCGGCGGCCGTGAGCACGAGGGCCTCCAGGTTGGCCTCGTGGCCGAGGGCAAGCCCCGGCACGAGCAGCGGCACCAGCACGGGCAGTCCGGCGAGCGCGGGCACGCGCAGGATGACCGCGAGCGTGTCGATCAGGATCGCGATCACGCCGGCGCCGGCGCTGAGCAGGAACAGGATGCCGGCGGTCGCCTCGGCCGGCGTCGATTGCTGCTCGATGGAGACCACCCCGGAGAGCGCCAGATCGCGGAACCGGTCGATCGTCTCCCCGGTCGGGATCAGCCAGAGCCAGCCGCTTCCGGCGCCGAAGAGCAGCGTCAGGACCGCCACAAGAACCCCTAATCCAGCGAGCGACCCGAGAAAGACGGGCAGGCCGGCGCGGCGGAACCCGGCGGAACCGAGCAGGACGCCGGCGGCCGTGAACGTCATCAGCCACCACCAGCCCGTGCCCTCGAGCAGCGGCCCGAGGCCGGCGTCGGCCACGACCAACAGCAAAAGGAGTGCGAACGCGAGGGGCCACTCCGCCCGCTTGAGTCGGGCCGCGCGGGCGGAGGGGTCGCGCCAGGCGGTGCGAGTGCCCTGGTCGGGAGCGGCCTGGTCGGGAGCGACCCGGTCAGACGGCGTCATTCAGGGGCCTCCTCGCGCCGATAAAGTCCTCCCAGGCACGGGGGATGTCCGGGGTCTGGTGCACGGGGATGCAGCGCCAGCCGGCCTCGCGCAGCCGGCGCACGGCATCCGTTCGCACCGTGGGCAGCACGAACGCCACCGCGGGGCGGCTCTGGGACACGAGGTCGGCGAGCTCGGCTAGATCCCGGTCGTCGACGGCGACGAGCACCGCGAAGGTCGGCAGCAGCCCGCCGGGCACCACGAGCGTGCTGAGTTTCGCGGCGGTCCCGGACTCGGGCGTACCTGGTTCGACGGATGCCGGGGGTCCGGGCTTCACTGCGGGGCCGCCGAACGTGTACGTCTGTTCTGCTTCGTCCTCGGCGGTCTCCGCCGGGTCGGGCGGGTCCGCCGGCTTGACCCCGGCCAGGCCTTCGAGCAGCAGCGCGACTCCGCCCGGCGGCAGGAAGACGGTGGGAGGGTCGCCGCGCAGGCCGCCGCGGCCGCCGGGTCGCCCCGGGGTGGCGTTCGCCTGACCCGGGCTCGCCAGTCTGCCGGACGAGCCCGAACTGGGACTGGACAGGCTCGGTGTGGACAGGCTCGGTCCCAGCGCAACGAGGTCGAGCCGGTAGCCGGCCGCCAGCAGGTGCACCCCCACGGATGCCGCGAGCTCGACGGCCACCTCGAACGCCTGCTCGAGGCGCGGCCCGCCGAGATCGGTGCCGCTGTCGGCACCGGCACCAGTGTCGGCACCGACGACGGTCGGGCGGCCGCGGCGTCCGCGCAGCGCGGTGTCAAGCACGAGTCGGGCTCCGGGGTTGCTCTGCTCTTCCTCCTGCCGCACCATGATCGCGCCCAGGCGGGCCGTGGCCGGCCAGTTCACGCGGCGCAGCGGGTCGCCCGGCCGGTACTCGCGCGCGATCAAGGGGTCTGCGTTGTGGTTCAGGTGCCGGAGCCGCTCCGGAACGTCGCCGTCGTTCAGGGTGCCGGTGAGGCCCCGGCCGGCCAGGGCGGTCACCCGGGGCGTCACCGCCAGGTCGTGCGGCTCCCCCACGGCCCACTCGCCCGAGGCAAGGCCGAACGGATCCGAACGCCCGATCAGCACCGGGCCCGTTGCGTAGAGACCCCGCCGGGGCAAGCTGAACCGGTACTCGAACCTCACGCTGTCTGCACCGGTGTCCGGGCCGCCCTCGTAGCGGTCGAGGGCCGGCAGCGGCGTTCCGGCCGGCACGGTCAGTCCGGCGTCGCCGGCGTCCCGCCCCCGCACGGTGTCCCGCAGATGCAGGCCCGCCAGGGGCCGGGGGGAAAGGTTCCGCACCCCGAGCCCCACGACGACCTCGCCGCCGGCCGGCACGACCGGTGGGCGCAGCATCCGGGTGACGCGCAGGCGCACCGGATGGATCGAGACGTACCCGAGGGCGGCGACGGGGATGGCCAGGAGCACGCCGGCGATGAACAGAAGGTCGCGCTGGTTCGTCAGCAGGGCGAGCAGCAGAAGGCCGGCTCCCGCGGCGAGGAACATCCCGCCTCGAAGGGTGACCCGGGGAAACCGGACGCGCCGCTGCTTCGCCGGCATGGCGTCAGGGATGCCCGGTGGCACCGACGGGAACGGGGGTGGCCGCCACGATCCGGCGAACGATGTCGTCGACCACCGGGCCGCTGTCCTGATGGTGGCCGAGCACCCGGCTGCTCGCCACGAGGCGGTGCCCGAGCACGGCGACGGCGAGAGAGTCGATGTCGTCGGGCAGCACATAGTCCCGGCCGTGCAGCGCCGCCTGGGCCTTGGCCGCCCGGATCAGCTGCAGTGTGGCACGGGGGCTGGCGCCCAGGCGCAGGTCGCGGTCGTCGCGGGTGGCCCGCACCAGGCTGACCGTGTACTCCTTCACCGCGGGAGAGGCGAACACCCGCTGTACGGCCGTCATCATTCCGCGCAGCTGGGCGCCGGAGACGACCGCCTCGATGCCGGCCAGCGGGCTCGACGTGTCTCGGGCATCCAGCATCATCAGCTCGGACTCGGTGTCGGGGTACCCCATCGAGATGCGTGCCATGAACCGGTCCCGCTGGGCTTCGGGAAGCGCATAGGTGCCCTCCATCTCGATCGGGTTCTGGGTGGCCACGACCGTGAAGGGCAGCGGCAGCAGATAGGTGGAGCCGTCGACGGTGACCTGGCGTTCCTCCATGCATTCCAGCAGCGCGGACTGGGTCTTCGGGCTCGCCCGGTTGATCTCGTCCCCGATCACGATGTTCGCGAAGATGGCGCCAGGCTTGAACTCGAATCGGCGGTCCACCTGGTTGAACACCGACACGCCCGTCACGTCGGAGGGCAGCAGGTCGGGGGTGAACTGGACGCGGCTGACCGTGCAGTGCACGGACTTGGCCAGCGCCTTGGCCAGCATGGTCTTGCCGACGCCGGGAACGTCCTCGATCAGAAGGTGCCCCTGGGCCAGCAGCACCGTGAGAGCCGTCGTGACGGCCGTGTGCTTGCCGTCGATGACGGTTTCCACATTGCGGATGATCGCACGCGCCGCAGCCTCGACGGCCGGAAGGCCCATCAGGGTCTCGTCGTCCGTGTCGGCGACAGGGCCGCCCACGTTCCCGGCGAGCGCCGGAACGGAAACCGAGCGCAGGGGCGACGTATTCACACGCGTGTCTTCTGCAGGAACGCCGCCACGGCCGGCGGCACATACGGGGTGATATCGCCGCCGAGCGCGGCGACCTGGCGCACCAGGGAACTGGACACGTGGGCGTTGGCCGGGTCCGGCAGCAGGAAGATCGTTTCCACGGCGGCGAGGTTGCGGTTCACGATCGCCATCGGGGTCTCGTAGGCCACGTCCACCTGTGAGCGGATGCCCTTGATCAGCACGCTTGCGCCGACCTCCGTGCAGTATTCGACGAGCAGCCCCATGCCCCAGGAGGCCACCACGATGTTGCCCGGCAGCCCGGCGTCCAGGATGGACCGCTGCAGCAGGGAAACCCGCTGGCTGATCGGCAGCAGAGCCGTCTTGCCGGGGTTGTGCACGACGAGCACGTGCAGTTCGTCGAAGAGACCGGACGCCCGTTCAATCACGTCGAGATGACCCCGCGTGACGGGGTCGAATGAACCGGGGACGACGGCGATCCTGCGCATAGCGATCACCCTAGCCCCAGTGCGTGAACGGTGCCTGAGCGCGCTCCGATCCTGCTATCAGGACTTGGTGAGCGAGGCCCGCTCCGCGTCGTCGAGGCGCCGCCGCACCGCCTCCCGCAACGCCGGGACCGATTCGAGGTGCGGGTCGTGCTCGCTCAGGCGCTGCGCATGGCCTCTGGCCTCCCCGATCAGGTCGCCGTCGGTCGCCACCCTCAGCAGGCGCAGCGAAGAGCGGCCCCCGGACTGGTTGCTGCCGAGCACATCGCCCTCCCGGCGCAGCTCCAGGTCGACCTGGGCCAACTCGAACCCGTCGAGGGTGGCAGCGACAGCCTCGACCCGCTCGCGCGCGATGGTTTCGGCCTCCGCGCTCGTGACCAGGAGACAGAGCCCCGGCACGCCGCCGCGGCCCACCCGGCCGCGCAGCTGGTGCAGTTGCGAGACGCCGAACCGGTCGGCGTCCAGCACCACCATGGCGGAGGCGTTGGGCACGTCGACGCCGACCTCGATGACGGTCGTCGCCACGAGCACGTCGATCTCACCGGCCGCGAACGCGCGCATGGCCACGTCTTTCTCTTCGCTGGTCATGCGCCCGTGCAGCGGTTCGATGCGGGCAGAGGCCAGGGCCGGGATACGACGCAGTTCGGCGAGCACCATTTCGACGGATGCCGGCGCTGCAGCCTCGGGATCGACCTCCGCGCCCTCCTCGAGCTGTTTCGGGGCGATGGCCGGGCACACCACGAAACCCTGGCGGCCCTGGGCGAGCTCCTCCGCCAGCCGGGTCCACACCCGGGTGACCCAGCCGGGCTTCTCGAACACAGGCACGACGAACGTCTCGATGCCCTGCCGCCCCTCCGGCAGCTCCGCGATCGTGCTCACGTCGAGGTCGCCGAACACGGTCATGGCCACGGTGCGCGGGATCGGGGTGGCGGTGAGCACCAGCACGTGCGGCGGCACGGCCCCCTTCAGCCGCAGCGCCTCGCGCTGGTCCACGCCGAACCGGTGCTGCTCGTCGACGACGACCAGTCCGAGGTCGAAGAACGTGACCTTGTCGCCGAGCAGCGCATGCGTGCCGATCACGATCTTGGCCTGTCCGGACACCACTCGGAGCAGCGCCTTGCGGCGCTCTGCCACCGGCAGCTGCCCGGTGAGCAGGGTGGGCATCAGCGTGCCCGCCAGCTCGGGGCCGAGCGACCGCACGATCGTGCGCAGGTGTTGGGCCGCCAGAACCTCGGTGGGAGCGAGGAAAGCCGATTGGCCGCCCGTGTCGGCGACGGTGAGCATGGCCCGCAGGGCCACGACGGTCTTGCCGGATCCGACCTCACCCTGCAGCAGCCGGTTCATCGGGTGGGTCTCGATAAGGTCGGCGGAGATCTCCGTGGCCACGCCCTGCTGGTCCGCGGTGAGGCTGAAGGGCAGGCCGGCGTCGAAGCGCTCGAGCAGGCCGCCGGACGACGCCACGCGCGGGGTGGAGTGCTGCTGCCGGGCGGTGAGCCGCTGCTGCACCAGGGCGCTCTGCAGCACGAAGGCCTCGGTGAACCGCAGGGTGTCCCTCGCGCGGCGCCAGTCCGCATCGGTTTCCGGGCGGTGGATCAGCTCGAAGGCCCGGCCCTGCGGCAGCAGCCCGCGCTCGGCGCGCAGCCCCGGCGGGATCGGGTCGGGCACCGGGCCCACGCTGTCCAGCAGGATCGCGATGGACTGCGCGACCTGCCAGCTGGCCACGGTGTTGGTGGCCGGGTAGATCGCGACGGGCTGCTCGATCCAGAGTTTGGCGGCCGCGGCATCCGTGGGCATCTCGGGTTCGTCGTCGGCGCCGGGGCCGAAGAGCTTGTAGGTCGGATGCGTGAGCTGCAGGTGGCCCCGGTAGTCGGTGACCTTGCCCGCGAACATTCCGCGCATGCCGGGTTGGAGCTGCCTGGCCCGCCAGGACTGGTTGAACCAGGTGAGACTGAGGATGCCGCGGCCGTCGGAGATCTTCACCTCGACGATCGACCCCTTGCGGGCTTTCATCGGGCGTTCCTCGACCGAGCGGATCTCCGCCACAATGGTCACGTTCTCGTCGAGCGGCAGCAGGCTGATCGACGAGAGCTCGCCGCGGCGGGCGTAGCGGCGCGGGTAGTGGCTGAGCAGATCGCCCACGGTGTGCGAGCCGAAGGCCTTGCCCAGGGCGACGGCCGTTTTGCCACCGACCACGGTGGCCAGCTTGCTGTCGAGGGTCACCGGGGCGAGAGTCTCCCCAGCCTCCGAATCGGTCATGTCTCGATCGTAGGCGGCACGTGCGACATACGGCACCGCGTCGGCGCGAGTGCACCGCGACCGCGGCCGCCGACGGGCGATAAACTCGACAGGTTATGACGCGAATCGTCGCCGGGTTTGCCGGTTCCCTGCCCCTGGCGGTGCCCAAGACCGGCACCCGCCCCACCAGCGACCGTGTTCGGGAGGCGATCTTCTCCGCCCTCGACGCGCGCGACATCATCCGTGGCGCTCGGGTTCTCGATCTGTACGCCGGGTCGGGCGGGCTCGGCCTGGAGGCGGCCAGCCGGGGAGCGCGCATCGTGACCCTGGTCGAGAACAACTTTGGCGCCGCGCAGATGTGCCGCAAGAACACCGAGGCCGTGCTGCGGGCGGCACCGGGGCGGGGCGCCCCGAAGATCAAGGTGAGCAGCCAGGCCGTGCAGTCGTTCCTCGCGGCCACCGGCGAGGGGTTCGACCTGGTCTTCATCGACCCGCCCTACGACCTGGCCGAGACCGAGCTCGGCCACAACCTTGCCGCCCTGGCGCCGCTGCTCGACCCGGGCGCACTCGTCATCGTGGAGCGCAGTTCGCGCTCCCCCGAACCGGTCTGGGGAGCGGGCCTCGCATCCGACCGGCGCAAGGACTACGGCGACACGACCGTCTGGTACGCCTCCCCCGTGCTGCCGGCGGCCTGAGGCGCTCTCAGGCGACGGCGCCGTCCCAGCCGCGGTAGGGGTCCCAACCGGCCTGGTCGTGGGGGCGGCCATCCACCAGGACCGAGCCTGCGGCATCCGTCACCACGCCGACGGCGCGGAAGCCGGCCGGCAGCACGGCGCCCGGCGGGAAAGTGGCCAGCAGGCCGTGGTCCTCGCCGCCGCCGAGGGAACGCTCGACATTCTCGCCGAGGGCCGACCGGTCGAAGTCGATGCCCACGCCGCTGGCCCGGGCGAGGCGCCCGGCGTCGATGGCGAGTCCGTCGGACACGTCCAGCATCGCGGTCGCACCGGCGCCGGCGGCGGCCGGGCCTCGGTCGATGGGCGGCACCGGTGCGAGCTGCGCGGCGACCGCCTCAGGATGCTGCGCCCGCAGTGCGTCCGCCAGCGCAGCATCCGGAACACCGTTTTCGTCCACGGCGAGGCGGAAGAGCAGGTCCAGGCCTCGGGCGGCCTCACCGAGGCGCCCGGCCAGGACCACGACGTCGCCTGGCCGCGCCCCGGAGCGCAGCACGGGCTCGCGTCCCTCGAGGTCGCCGAAGGCTGTCACAGCGAGCGTGAGGGCGTCGGACGCGGACAGGTCGCCGCCGACGACGCCGCAGCCGGGGGCCAGCGCCTCGCAGCAGTCGCGCACCCCGTCGGCGATGCCCTCGATCACCGAGATCGGCGTCGACGGCGGGGCGGCGATCGCCACCACCAGTGCGGTGGGACGGGCCCCCATGGCGGCGACGTCGGACAGGTTCGTCGCGGCGGCCTTCCAGCCGAGGTCGTGCGGGGACGACCAGGCGAGCCGGAAATCCGGACCCTGGATCATCATGTCCGTGGTGACGACGTAGCGCCCGTCCGGGGCCCGCATCACGGCGGCGTCGTCGCCGGGGCCGAGGAGCTGGGCCGCGGAGCCCGGCAGTCGCGGGAAGATCCGGGCGAGAACCTCCCCTTCGCTCAGGTCGGCCAGCGTCGCACTCATGGGGATCATCGCGCCCGCAGAATTCGTCATGCTTCAAACGGTAGCCTGAATGCAATGACTCCCCGCATCCGTTTCCTCCACACCGGCCTCGCGCTCACGCTCGTCGCCGGTACCGTGCTCCTCACCGGCTGCACGGCGGTCGTGCCGCTGGAACCGGCCGCGGATGCCGTCAATCCCACCTGCGCCGACCTCATCGTTCGCCTTCCGACCTCGGTGGCCTCGCTTCCGGAACGTGAGACGAACGCCCAGGCCACGGGCGCGTGGGGCACCCCGAGCGCGGTCCTGTTGCACTGCGGCGTTGCCGTGCCCCCACCGACGACGCTCCCCTGCCTCACGGTCAACGGCATCGACTGGATCGAAGACGACTCGGATGCCCCGCTCTACCGCTACACCACCTACGGCCGCGACCCGGCCACCGAACTGGTCATCGACTCGGACAAGGTCAGCGGGTCCACGGTGCTCGTAGACCTGGCGCAGGCCGTGGGTAACATCCCCGCGACGGGCCAGTGCCTCGGCGCCGCGGACCTGCTGCTGCCGACCGACGGCGAGACGGTGGCGCCCGCTCCATAGCCCGCCACCCTGCCACCCCGCCGTCCTGCTGCCCCGAGTCGACAGCTTTCGGGGGTTGCGGCCGCACGGACGAGTGCGGGTACGGAGTTGTCAAGTGTTACGTCTCATTTCGTTATGCCGCGACGTCTGGGAGCAGCGCCGCCGGCCGGCCCGTAACGTCGCTGGGGAGTCGCCGTCACACGGCGTGCGGCCTCTGATGGACGGGGACACGACATGCTTCTCACCGGACTCGGCCTGGGCGTCGCCCTGGGCTTCACCATGCAGCGGGGCAGGTTCTGCGTCACCGGCGCTTTCCGGGACCTGTGGCTCACGGGCAGCACCCGCTGGCTGACGGCCTTTCTGATCGTCATCGCGGTGCAGAGTGTGGGAGTCTTCGCCCTCGACGCTGCCGGTGTGATCACCCTCGACCCCCAGCCCTTCGCCTGGCTGGCCACGATCATCGGTGCGTTCATCTTCGGGTTCGCCATCGTGCTGGCCGGCGGATGCGCCACGGGCACCTACTACCGCGCCGGCGAGGGTCTGGTGGGCAGCTGGTTCGCCCTGATCTTCTACGCCCTCTTCTCCGCCATCTCGAAGACGGGCGCGCTGTCCGCTCCGGTCGCGGCGCTGCGCGGTATCACCGTGGAGGCTTCCACCATCCACGGAGTCCTCGGCATCTCACCGTGGGTGCTGGTCGCGGTGCTCGTCACCGGCGTCGGCCTGCTCGCCCGGCACCACCTGCGGCTGCGGTCGTCCCTGCCGGTCGCTTCGCTCCCGGCCCGCACGAGCGGCATCCGGCATCTCCTGTTCGAGAAGAAATGGGGCGCGTTCACCACCGCCCTGATCATCGCGCCGCTCGCCATCCTCGCCTGGCCGCTCAGCTGGGCAACCGGGCGCGAGTCCGGGCTCGGTATCACCGGGCCGTCCTCGAACATCGTCAACTACCTCGTGCGCGGCGATCCCCAGTTGATCGACTGGGGAGTGTACCTGGTGATCGGCATCCTGCTCGGCTCGTTCATCGCAGCCAAGGGCAGCGGCGAGTTCCGGGTGCGGCTGCCCGATGTCACCACCACCATCCGCAGCATCCTCGGCGGGGTGCTGATGGGCGTCGGAGCCAGCCTGGCCGGCGGCTGCACCATCGGCAACGGCATGGTCGACACCGCCACCTTCGGCCTCCAGGGCTGGGTGGCGCTGGTGTTCATGATCATCGGCACCGGCGCCGCGACGCGCCTCTTCATCACCGGGTCCGCGCGGGTAGGGGTCTCCCCCGCTCGCGTTCCGGCCAACCAGTAGCAACCCCGCAGCCAACCAGAAGAAAGAAGCCCGACATGGCACAGTACGTACTTGAGACCGACGGTCAGGTCTGCCCGTTCCCGCTCGTGGAGGCCGGAGCCGCAATCGAAAAGCTCGACCTCGGCGACGAGCTCACCATCAACTTCGACTGCACGCAAGCGACGGACGCCCTGCCACGCTGGGCGGCGGAGAGCGGCTACCCGGTCACCCACTTCGATCGCGTCGGGGACGCCCACTGGACCATCACGGTGCAGAAGGTCTGATCGCCGCGCCGGGCGCGCGGCTGGGCGGCTAGATGTTGTTCCCACACAGGTTGTGAGCGTGGCGTGAGCTAAAAAGGTGAGGACCTCCGGTATCGATTGGGTTACCACACTCAACACGATGCAACGGAGGCCCTCATCTCTTACGT